>NZ_JACJOK010000081.1:0-199211 GCF_014695505.1 Trichocoleus sp. FACHB-90 | reverse complement strand
CGGACAGTCCAGGTCTATGCCGCTCCATCAGAGTTACCTCAACGCTGGGCAAAAGCAGGCATTTCGCGGGTTGTTTGGGTGAAGCGTCAAGGGATGCGCTCCGGCAAACTCTTTGAGCAGGTGCATTGCTACCTTAGTAATTGGATACTGGATGCCACCACGTTTCTGCAACTGATCCGCAATCATTGGCAGATTGAAAATGGCTTGCACTGGGTCAAGGATGTGACGCTGCAAGAAGATTACCCTCCTCGTCGAGGGGGATATGCCCCGATTAGTTGGGCAATCTTCAACTCGTTTCTGATTACTTTAGCCCGTCGTTTAGGCTGTCGCACTGTTCCCGATTGTATCCGCGATCTTGCCAATCAGGTTCACCAGGTTTTTCTCTGGCTAACATGAAACCACCCTGCTTTCCTAAAAGGAGAGGGGCTTGAAGATTCCCTCTTCCCGTGTAGGGGGTTAGGGGGTTAGGTCTTTGATTCGCCTTTAGCAGCTTCAGGTCACGAAACCCAAAGATGGCGATCGCGTGTTTTCTCTAAAGAACGCGATCGCCATAAATTTTCTGCTCGTCACACACAAATCAGCAATATTCCGAAAATACACTGGAGGCAGGGGTATAAACACTTGTGTAGACTCGTACTGGCACACAGTCAATCAGTTCTCACAAAACATCTACCCAGATACATAAAAATATGGCTCCCATTGTTGCGATCGCTGCTGGCACAAATCCTCGCGAAACCGGGTCAACTATTGGCAAATTTCTCCTCACCCTCAGTGAACCTGCCCCAGATGGCGGACTGACTATCAACTACACCGTGGCTACTGATTTAACTGCTGCTACTCCAGGTGTAGACTACACCGCTTTAACAGGTAGCATCACCATTGCAGCCGGGGCGACCACTGCCTTTATTGATGTTGTCGCCATTGACGATGCCAGCCTTGACCCTAATGAAACCGTAGGAATCACCCTAGCAGATGGTACAGGTTACACCATCGATGTTGCCAATACAGCCAGCCTTACAATCACTGACAATGACGGTACTCCTGGTAATGACACGCTCATTGGCAGTGATGGCAATGACAGCCTGAATGGCGGTGCAGGCAACGACAACTTAATTGGCAACGGGGGAGATGACCGACTCGATGGTGGATCAGGCAATGACACACTCGATGGGGGAGAAGGTAACGACATCCTGATTGGCGGCTTCAACTCTCCGGGCCCGGGCCCCTTTAGTGACAACGACATCCTGCGAGGGGGAGAAGGCAATGACAATCTCGAAGGGGGAAGTGGCAACGACTTCCTGGATGGGGGAGAAGGCGTTGACACTCTCCGGGGTGGCTACGGTAACGACGTTTACATCGTTGACAATACTCAAGACAGAATTGAGTCGGAAACCGAAACTGCCATAGGCGGGATTGACCGCATAGAATCCAGCGTCAGTTGGACTTTAGGATTTGGGTTGGAAAATCTGACTTTAACTGGATTTGCTCCCATCAACGGCACAGGTAACTACCTGAACAACACCATCATCGGCAACGATTTCAATAACGTATTGATTGGTATTGGTGGCAACGACAACTTAATTGGCAACGGGGGAGATGACCGACTCGATGGTGGATCAGGCAATGACACACTCGATGGGGGAGAAGGTAACGACATCCTGATTGGCGGCTTCAACTCTCCGGGCCCGGGCCCCTTTAGTGACAACGACATCCTGCGAGGGGGAGAAGGCAATGACAATCTCGAAGGGGGAAGTGGCAACGACTTCCTGGATGGGGGAGAAGGCGTTGACACTCTCCGGGGTGGCTACGGTAACGACGTTTACATCGTTGACAATACTCAAGACAGAATTGAGTCGGAAACCGAAACTGCCATAGGCGGGATTGACCGCATAGAATCCAGCGTCAGTTGGACTTTAGGATTTGGGTTGGAAAATCTGACTTTAACTGGATTTGCTCCCATCAACGGCACAGGTAACTACCTGAACAACACCATCATCGGCAATGATTTCAATAACCAACTCAGGGGCGATCTTGGCAACGACACGCTAACTGGCAATGGTGGCGATGACTTGCTGGATGGGGGAGCAGGTAATGACACCCTGGATGGAGGAGAAGGTAACGATATCCTGAGTGGCGATGCCCCCATCCCCGGCGCCCCATTTCCCGGTGGCAACAACGATATTCTCCGGGGAGGAGAAGGCAATGACCGCCTGGATGGAGGAGAAGGCAACGACTTCCTCGATGGGGGAGAAGGGCTGGACAATCTCCGGGGTGGCAACGGTAGCGATATTTACATTGTTGACAGCAATGAGGACATTGTTTCAGGTGAGATTGAAAGCGGTTTAGGCGGAATTGATCGCGTAGAATCCAGCGTCAGTTATCGGTTGGGAACTGGGCTGGAAAATCTGACTTTAACTGGTTTTGCCACGATCAATGGCACGGGTAACAACCTGAACAACACCATCATCGGCAATGAACTCAATAACATATTGATTGGTTTTGCTGGCAATGATACTCTGACTGGCAATGGGGGAGATGACCGACTCGATGGGGGAGATAGCAATGACATTCTCGATGGGGGAGATGGCAATGACTACCTCAACGGTGGAGCCGGAAGCGATCGCTTGATTGGTGGTACTGGTAACGATATCTACATCGTAGACAGTATCACTGACATCATTACTGAAGATGCCAATGCTGGCACAGATACCGTCATTTCTTCCGGCACCTGGACGCTGGGTGACAACCTGGAAAACCTGAGTCTAAGCGGAATAGCAGCGATTGACGGCACGGGCAACAGCCTGAACAACTCGATCACAGGGAATGCTGCCAGCAACACTCTTAACGGTGGAGAGGGCAATGACTTCCTAAATGGTGGAGTCGGAAGCGATCGCTTGATTGGTGGTACTGGTAACGATGCTTACATGGTAGATAATGCCACTGACATCATCGTTGAAGATGTCAATGCTGGTACAGATACCGTCATTTCTTACGTTACCTGGACGTTGGGTGAAAACCTGGAAAACCTCACCCTAAATGGGGCAGAGGCGATTAACGGTACAGGAAACAGCCTGAACAACTCGATCTCCGGGAATGGTGGCAACAACACTCTTGACGGTGGAAGCGGTAATGACATTATCAATGGTGGAAGCGGTGATGACATCCTAGTTGGTGGAGAGGGCAATGACACCCTTAATGGTGGTGCTGGTAGCGATCGCTTTGTCTTCAATGCTTCAAATCAAGGTATTGACAATTTCACTGATTTTGTGGTATCAGATGATACTATCGAAGTGTCTGCGGCAGGTTTTGGTGGTGGGCTAATTGCCGGGGCTGCGATCGCACTGGATCAGTTCGTAATAGGATCAACCTCTGTCGATGATAGCGATCGCTTTATCTACAACAACACTAATGGTGCATTGTTGTTTGATGCAGATGGTACAGGAGCGATCGCACAAATACAAATAGCCACCCTCTCGACTGGTCTTGCCCTAACTAACGCCGATCTTGTCGTCATATAGTGTAGGTGTAACAATCTAACCAAGCTGCCGCCATAGCCAAAAGTTGATGGGTAGGAGCAAATTATCTTAGCTACTACTCATAAGTAGGTATTTGCTGCTATAGTCGCCAAGTCTGGGATGATTGGGTTTAAGAAGTTATTCAGTATCACCACTGAATAACTTTTTTGGTACTTATACAGCACTTACTGAGGCAAATGTGGTTTGTGTAGTGGCAAAATGTAGTCTGAGTGAATTTTCGTAGTTCTAACTATGAGTAATTATTTGAACAGGATATGACTATAGTTCTGCAAGTAGGCGATCGCTCCATTACTGCCGAGGAAATTATTCCCTTACTAGCTAGTTATCGGCTCCTACCTCAGTTATTACGCGAACTTATCATTGACTCTGCGATCGCTTCTATCGAATGTACGCCAGAGGAAATAACCCGTGTCAGCCAGCAATTGCAACAGCAAAATTCTCAGGGAATGGCTCCAGAACAAGCCATACGAGGGTTAAAGATTGAAAAGTTTAAAGCTGCGACCTGGAGTAATAAAGTAGAGCCTTACTTTTTAAAGCGCAAAGGACAGCTAGATAAAATCATTTATTCCTTGATTAGAACTCAAGACGTGGGTATTGCACAAGAACTGTATTTCCGCATTCAAGAAAAAGAGCAGTCTTTTGCCGAACTAGCGAGAGAATATTCCCAAGGGCCGGAGGCTCAAACAGGCGGTTTAATTGGCCCTGTGGAGTTAAGTGTACCCCATCCCACCCTAGCTCAGATACTTAGCAAAAGTCAGCCCGGTCAACTATTGCCACCGACTCGTTTAGGCGAATGGCTGGTGATTGTAAGAATGGAAAAATTTATTCCGGTTCAATTGGATGATGCCACGCGACAGCGGTTAATTGACGAATTATTTAGCACCTGGCTACAAGAGCAAGTTAATAATTGTTACCAGTCATTAGCTATTAGTCATTAGTCATTAGGATCTAATTATTATTTACTATAAGCTTTAGCTAATAGGCCCTGACCCAGAACCAATAATTAATGAATAAGAAGAAATGACATACACTAGAATCAATATTCAAGAATTTTTATTAAAATTATCCCCTTTCGATAAACTGCCAATTGCTGACCTAGAAAAGCTATCAGAAAAATTTGGGCTATTGCGATATCGTATGGGGCAAGCAATTTTATTGCGGGAAAAAATGCCTGCCCAAGTTACCATTCTCTATGAAGGGCAAGCGCGTCTATTGGGGTACGATCCTTATAACCAGATGGCTGTGACGCTGCAACGCCTAGAACCCGGTGAAGTGCTAGGTTGGGTTGGGTTGATCCGGGGTACGCCTTGTGAGACTGCGATCGCATCTACAGAAACTCTTTGTCTAACTCTCAGCGCAGCGGATTTTTTGGCTTTACTAAAACAACATCCCCACTTAGCTGCTGCTTTTCAAAATCGCTGTTCTTTGATAGAAGTTTTTGACTTACTAAGCGTCTACTTACAACACCGAGCTGATAGCGAAACACTCTTGAAAACAGCAGGTGTGTTAAATCTTAAAGACCTAACCTTAAAAGCTTATTCAGACTCAGTAATTCGCAATTTACCTGGTGATAGAAACTCTTTGGATTCTAACCGGATGTGGTTAGTTAGTAACAGTAGTTTACAGCAGTTGTCTGTAGGCGATTGCCTAAGTTTTGATGATATATCTTCCCTAAAAACAGAAGCATCCAGCCAAATTCGTTTAGTAGGCTTACCTGATATTTTAGGTTCGCCAACTCAATCAGCTATAATCCAAAATCAAAAATCAGAAATCCAGAATCGGGAAGATATTCCCTATGCTCCCGACACACCCTCTGAACTAGAATCAGTCGAGGACACTTTTCAAAAATCCGCGAAACGCCAGAAATATCCTTTTGTGCGCGGTAGAGGCACATTAGAAGCTGCTGTAGCTTGCTTTCAGATGCTTTCATTGCATCTAGGTCTGCCCTTTCGCAAAGATGTAATCAAGAGAATTTTAGCCAGCCAATTAGATAGAACGGGTAGCCTCTCTTTACCAGTTTACGGTGCAGTAGCTGAGTTGATGGGGTTGACAGCTCAACTAATTAATGTGCCTGCTAATGCCGTAGGTCGTCTGCCAGAACCAGCAATAATTCTCTGGCAAGATAGCGCCGCAATTCTCTACGAAATTAGCCAAAAAGAGATAGTTTTCGCAGTGCCTGAAATAGGCATCTTACGACAAAAGCCCGCTGACTTTATTCAAAATTGGGGATCTGAAGGGCAGGTACTGCTGCTTAAGACTAATCGAAATACTCCCAAAGAACGTTTTAGCCTGCGTTGGTTTTTGCCTTCAGTTTATCGTTATCGGCAAGTGCTAACAGAGGTATTTGTTGCCTCTTTTTTCGTGCAATTATTTGGGTTAGCTAACCCTTTAATTACTCAAATTATTATAGATAAAGTTCTAATTCAAAATAGCCCGGATACATTGCAAGTTTTGGGCGTGTTTCTAGTGGTGATGGCTATTTTTGAAGCAGTCCTCACCAGTTTGCGAACTTACTTATTTGTAGACACTACAAATCGCATTGACATAGCCCTAAGTTCAGAAATTATTGACCACTTACTGCGGTTGCCTTTGCGATACTTTGAACGGCGGCCTGTGGGCGAATTATCAACCAGAATCAATGAATTAGAAAATATCCGTCAGTTCTTAACGGGAACAGTTTTAACCGTTGCGTTAGATGCGGTTTTTTCTGTCATTTACATCGTAGTAATGGCAATTTACAGTTGGCTGCTGACGCTGGTTGCTTTAGCCACCATACCTCTGTTTGCATTGCTAACTATGCTGGTTTCTCCCATCGTCCGGCGACAGTTACGTAGTAAAGCTGAACGCAATGCAGAAACGCAATCTTATTTAGTAGAAGTTTTATCAGGTATTCAAACAGTAAAAGCTCAAAATATTGAACTGCGATCGCGCTGGCAATGGCAAGAACGATATGGGCGTTATGTGAGTGCTGGTTTTGAAAACGTTTTGACTTCCACAACTGCGGGCGCTACCAGTAATTTTTTGAACAAACTTTCTAGTTTGTTGGTGCTGTGGGTGGGAGCTTATTTAGTGCTGCAAGGTAAATTATCTCTGGGGGAATTGATTGCATTTCGGATTATCTCTGGGTACGTCACCAGCCCTTTATTGCGCTTAACTCAGCTGTGGCAAAACTTCCAAGAAACAGCTTTATCTTTAGAACGTCTTAGCGATATTCTGGATACGCCGCCCGAAGCGGATGAACTAGATCGCAAAAATATTCCGATGCCAGTAATTCGGGGAGATGTAAAGTATGACAATGTATCTTTCCGCTTTAATCCGACTGGCCCACTACAACTAAATAATATTAGTGTAAAATTTCCGGCTGGTGCGTTTGTAGGAATTGTCGGGCAAAGTGGTTCTGGTAAAAGCACGTTGATGAAGCTTCTACCTCGTCTTTATCCACTCGAATCTGGTCGGATTCTGGTCGATGGCTATGATATTACTAAAGTAGAACTTTATTCTATTCGCCGTCAGATTGGAATTGTACCGCAGGATACGCTGTTGTTTGAAGGTACAGTTCAGGAAAATATTGCTTTAAATGCTCCTGATGCTAGCGCTGAAGGAATTATTGAAGCTGCAAGAATTGCGGTTGCTCATGACTTTATTATGGACTTGCCGAATGGCTATAATACTAACGTTGGGGAACGGGGTTCAGCACTATCTGGGGGACAAAGACAGCGGATAGCGATCGCTCGTACTATTCTGCAAAACCCAAACTTGTTGATTTTAGATGAAGCAACCAGCGCTCTAGACTATAATGCTGAGCGACAAGTGTGCTTAAATTTAGCAGAAGCTTTTCGGGGTCGCACCGTATTTTTCATTACTCACCGTCTCACCACAATTAAGAACGCCAACATGATTTTGATGATGGATCAAGGCTCAATTGTGGAACAAGGAACTCACGAACAGTTAATGGAAATGAAAGGTCGTTATTACTGCCTTTATCAGCAACAAGAAGCGCAATTATAATCAAAGGCAAAAAACAAGAAATATTCGTCTCCAGTCTCTGTAACGAATAAGGGGAGGCTCTGACTCCCGCCGTAATTCATGAACCTCAGTCTTATAAACTGCATTCCCAAGCTCAGCCTGCAAACGAGAAATTTTATTTTACTCAGCACTCAGCATTTTTTATGATGAATCAACAGAACGGTACAAATTCCAATAATCGACCCGCAGCTGCATCAGAAGCCAAATCTGAATTGGAAAAATTGTATCCCCAACCCTCAAATAAGAACTTAAAATATACTCATAATAGTAAATTTGAACAACCTGTAATTCTCCGGCAATCACCTATGTGGTCGCGGGCAATCGTTTGGGGGATTATCGGTGTAACAACATTCAGCTTTGTGTGGGCATCTGTTGTCAAAATTGAGGAGGCTATCCCAGCACAAGGCAAACTAGAACCTCAAGGTGCAGTTAAAGAAATTCAAGCACCTATGGGAGGTGTTGTAAGGACAATTCACGTTGAAGATGGACAAAGGGTTAAGCAAGGTGAATTGCTTTTAAGTCTGGATACAACTGCTGCTCAAGCTCAAAAAAATTCCCTGGATAATATTTCCCAAGCCTTAATTCAGGAAAATCAATTTTATCGAACTATACTGAATGGACAGAATTCGCCAGCCAGAATAGAACAAGCGATCGCGCAACTTAACTTACCTCCAGAAATCGCCTCGCTCACCAAAAGCCGTTCTGCTCTAGCATCGGAAAATAAACTCTATCGCACTCAACTTACAGGTTCTTTTCAAGGCTCAGACCTAACACTTGAGCAACAAGCACGTCTTCAATCAAGTTTAGAAGAATTAAAGTCTCGCACTGTTGCTGCTGAATTGGAAGTTAAACAATTGGAAAGGCAACTGAGCCAGAATGAGTTACAGCTAGCAAACGCTAAAAATGTTTTAGTTGTAAACGAGCGAATTTTTAACGATTTGAAACCTTTAATGAAAGACGGGGGAATTTCCCGAATTCAGTTTTTAAGACAGCAACAAGAAGTGGGAACCCGTCAGGCTGAAGTGAACCAACTGCTACAGGAAGAGGAGCGTTTGCAGTTTGCGATCGCGCAAGCCAAAGAAAAGCAACAAAACACCGTTTCCCTTTCCAAAAAAGACTTGTTCTCACAGATTGCTGACAACGATAAAAAACTTGCTGAAATTGATGGCCAGTTGAATAAAGCAATGGTGGAAAACGACAAACGCCTTGCTGAAATTAAAAGTCAATTGAGCCAAGCCCAGCTAACTTTAAAATATCAGGAACTTAGATCGCCTGTAAATGGAGTTGTATTTGAGCTACAGGCTCATACACCAGGTTTTGTTGCTACCACTAGCGAACCAATTCTCAAAATAGTTCCTAGCGAAAATCTCATAGCCAAAATTTTTATCACCAATAAAGACATCGGTTTTGTAAAAGTCGAAGATAAAATGCAAGTAGATGTCAGAATAGATTCTTTTCCCTTTAGTGAATTCGGTGATATTAAAGGTGAGTTAATTTCTATTGGTTCAGATGCTTTACCACCCACTGAAATTCGTCCTTTCTACAGTTTCCCTGCCAAAATTCGCCTAGACCAACAATTTATTGTGATTAATGGTCGGCAAATGCCACTACAATCAGGGATGTCATTAAGTGCAAATATCAAAGTACGCAAGCGTCCAGTTATTAGCATCTTTACAGATTTGTTTATCCAAAAAATTGAAAGCCTGAAGTTTGTTAGATAACTCAAAAACACAGGCAATATTAAGGTGGATATTCCTAGTCCACGAACTTTTATCTGAGTAAGGTATTTGACTATGCTCATAGTCAAACCATTGTCAAAGCTGGTATGAGTCTAAATAGCCTCTAACGAGAGAATAATGTTTTCAGGCTACAAACCGACACTAAAAAACCCTAGAGTCCTTAAGGACTCTAGGGTTTTATTCTTAACTGTGAATGCCAGGACGGAGATTTGAACTCCGGACACGAGGATTTTCAGTCCTCTGCTCTACCAACTGAGCTATCCCGGCAACTTGCTTTCGTTTTTGGCGCTTAACTAATATAGCAAGTTTAACTATAATTTGGCAAGTAGCTAGAGGCAGATTAGCTAATTTATTTTAAGTTCTTGGCAAGATCCCGACTCATGGCGTGCTTGTCGCCATTTTTGCACGAATAATATCTGAATATATGTTCATATGTTATAGTGAATTTAACAACTGATTAGGAGAGAGCCATGACTACTGTCACCTCAATGAAATGTGCCTGTGAATCTTGCCTGTGCGTTGTTTCCCTCAGCGATGCGGTGCAAAAAGATGGTAAATACTACTGCGGCGAAGCTTGTGCTAACGGTCATGAATCTGGAAACGGCTGTAGCCATGACGGTTGTACCTGCGGCTAAGAGAATGCTGAGTGCCTTGGGTAGTTAAGAGTTATTAATTTCTTTGCTTATGACTCAGTTTTCGGTTTTGTTGTCAACTTAGCCCAGCCCAAAACTGCAAGAAATAGCAAAAATTGGACTAGAACGATGCTAGGCCCAGAGGCAAAGTTGAAAAAACCGGAAACCGTCATTCCAGCAACACTACTTAAGGCACCTAACAAGACGGAGAAAGATAGAAAGTAGATAAATTGGTGACTCAGCAATTTGGCAGTGGAGGCAGGGATCACCAGAAAGGCATTTACCAGTAAAATGCCTACAGCTTTGATGGAAACAGCAACGGCAAGGGAAAGCAGTACCACGAATAAGTAGCGGTACTGCTGGATGGGGATACCTTGGACTTTTGCCACGGCTGGGTTAAGCGTCAACAAAATTTGCTGACGCAAGGTTGACAGTAAAAATACCGCGGAACCCAGCAACAGCAGTAGGACAAGTAGCAAATCGTTATTATTAATTGCCAGAATATCGCCAAATAGAGCGCTCATCAGGTTCCCTCGGTAGCCGGGGATTAAGCTGCTGAGGATGACACCGATTGCCAAAGCACCTGAGAGAACAATGCTGAGGATGTTGTCGCTGGCGAGATTGGTTTGGTCGATAAGGTAAAGTACGGCTAAACCAAAAATAACTGTAAAGGGTAGCAGCATCCAGGTGGGGTCTAGCTGCAATAAAACTCCCATGACTAAACCGACTAAAGCAGCATGACCGACGGCGTGACTGAAAAAAGATAATTGGCGTAGGGTAACGAAGCTGCCAAGCAAGCCACCTAGTAGCCCCATCAGGACACTACCCGCGATCGCACGCTGCATGAAGGGAAATTGTAGCAGGGTCAGCAGGTCAGTGCCACTGGCGACACCGAGCCAATGAGAATAAAGCTGAATTAACACATTCAAAAAACTCCTTGATCAGAATCAGTTAGCATAGAATTATCAAGCCCTTCCTGGGACTTATATAAAAGCAAAATGTCAGTGCAACTTTCAGCTGATGGCGCTGTAACCCATTTGATTCAGCAAACAGAGAATCTCAATTGTAATCCGCCACACTCGGTTGAGATTAATGAAATCAACCAACTCCAAGGTCAAATTCTCAATACAGAAAAATCCCAGCGCATGGCTGAATTTTTCAGCCTTTTGGGGGATGCTAATCGTCTACGGATTGTTTCCGTTTTGGCAGTTAAAGAACTTTGTGTTTGCGATGTGGCAGCTGCACTGGACATGAGCGAATCAGCTGTTTCTCATCAATTGCGAACTTTACGAGCAATGCGACTGGTAAGTTACCGCAAGCAAGGGCGTAAGGTTTTTTATCGTCTTCAAGATAATCATGTTCTAGATTTATATCGGTCTGTCGCAGAACACTTAGATGAGACTTAGCTTTGGCCTTGCTGCTAAAGCATTTTTAAACGCGGAGGTAGGCAAAACAACGCAGAGGAAGTTTTAACTCTGCGTTGTTTTGCGTAAAAAAAAGATTGATGAAGTGCTTTTGAGCGCTCATCAACCTCTGTTTTTTAGTAGGAGTGGGGAAACCCCACCCTTACAGCTAATTATTTGGATTCAGTGAAATCAGCGTCAATCACATCATCTGGTGAACTACCGGAAGGCGGAGTGGAACCGCCACCAGTGGGATCGCCAGTGCCATCGCCTGGGGTTGCGCCGCCAGCTTGCTGATAGATGTTGCTACCGATGGTGTAGAGAGTTTGTTGCAAGTCAGTGGTAAGGGACTTGATGCGGTCGTCGTCTTCCTGTGCGATCGCTTCGCGCAAATCTTTGACCAATCCATCTACCTTAGTCTTATCAGCAGCGGGAACCTTGTCACCCAAGTCAGCCATTTGCTTCTCAGCTTGGTAAACGAGGGAGTCAGCTTGGTTCTTGCGGTCAATCTTCTCACGACGTTCCCGGTCAGTCGCCGCATTTTGTTCGGCTTCCTTAACCATCCGCTCAACTTCGTTTTGTGGCAGAGTCGAAGCACCACTGATGCTAATCGATTGCTCTTTGCCAGTACCGCGATCCTTAGCAGTTACATTCAGGATACCGTTGGCATCGATATCGAAGGTAACTTCAATTTGTGGCATTCCACGAGGAGCCAAAGGAATACCATCTAGACGGAAGATACCCAACTCCTTGTTGTTCGCCGCCATCTCCCGTTCGCCTTGCAGAATCTTGATTTCCACGTTGGTCTGATTATCTACAGCAGTAGAGAACACTTCAGACTTTTTGGTGGGAATCGTGGTGTTGCGGGGGATAATCTTGGTCATCACGCCGCCAAGGGTTTCCACACCCAAAGATAGGGGGGAAACGTCAAGCAGCAAGATGTTGGTTACTTCACCCGAAAGCACACCAGCTTGAATTGCAGCACCTACGGCTACCACTTCATCCGGGTTAACGCTTTGGTTCGGGTCTTTGCCCAAAATCCGCTTCACCAATTCTTGCACTGCTGGAATCCGGGTGGAACCACCAACCAATACAACTTCATTGATCGCAGCTTTATCTAACTTGGCATCACGCAGAGCGTTCTGTACCGGAACGCCGCAGCGATCGATCAAGTCGGAGCAGAGTCCTTCAAACTGAGCGCGAGTCAGCGTCATATCCAGGTGCTTCGGGCCATCCTGGGTCGCGGTGATGAAGGGCAGGTTGATTTCTGCTTGGGTGACGCTTGAAAGCTCAATTTTGGCTTTTTCAGCGGCTTCAGTGAGGCGCTGGAGGGCTTGACGGTCTTTGCGGAGGTCAATACCTTCGGCTTTCCTGAATTCTTCGGCTAAGAAGTCAACGATTTTCTTGTCGAAGTCGTCACCACCCAGGTGAGTGTCACCAGAGGTTGCTAACACTTCAAATACGCCATCGCCAACTTCTAGGATGGACACGTCAAACGTACCACCACCAAGGTCAAATACCAGAATGGTTTCGTTGCTCTTTTTATCAAAACCGTAAGCCAAAGAAGCGGCGGTAGGCTCGTTGATAATCCGCATTACTTCAATCCCGGCAATCTTACCAGCATCTTTGGTGGCTTGGCGCTGGGAGTCGTTGAAGTAAGCGGGTACGGTGATTACAGCTTGGGTAACAGTTTCTCCCAGGTACTTGCTGGCATCATCTACCAGTTTGCGAAGCACTTGAGCAGAAATTTCTTCTGGTGCAAACTGCTTACTTTGTGCGGGACAGTCTAACTTAACGTTACCGTTGCTGTCGCGCAGCACTTTGTAAGAAACTTCGGTGGCTTCGTGGGTAATTTCTTCAAATTTACGCCCCATGAAGCGCTTCACCGAGTAGAAGGTGTTTTCGGGGTTCATCACCGATTGGCGTTTGGCGATTTGTCCGACTAAGCGATCGCCATTTTTGGCAAATGCTACTACCGATGGTGTGGTGCGAAAACCTTCTGCGTTAGCAATTACCGTGGGTTTACCACCTTCCATTACTGCTACGCAGGAGTTTGTCGTACCTAAGTCAATTCCAACAACTTTCGGCATAAGGGTTTCTCTCGGTTCCTATAACTACAAAACTGCAAAACTGGGAATACAAAAGTACAAGTTGAACCAGCAAACGTTTAGTCTGATCGCCGAGTGCGTACTGTTATATATACTGAGCGCGAGTTGCTACTCGATGAAGGGGGGTTTTCCGAACCTAGTTTGGGACGGTTAAACTTGCGAAGCCATTTTCCTTCCTTCATCCACCTATCTGCTGCTGATTGGTATCACTGTGTCTACTCTAAGGAAATCTTTGGCTGTCGGTAGGGGTGCAACCCGTAATAAATCTGTTGTATTTGCCGTCTTGGAGGGGTTTAACTGCAAAGATGCTGCATAAGGCGAAGGGAACAGAGGACGTGAGAGGTGCTGAGAAACGGCTACCATAAAAAAGCCTCGTTTGCCTGATAAGGTTTATGATTTCCCTATCTCCTAGCCTGCAATCCCGACTCTCCACTCCTCTCAAAATTGGCTCTTTTGAAGTAAAAAGCCGCGTCTTACAGTCGCCTCTGTCTGGAGTGACTGATTTGGTGTTTCGGCGTTTGGTGCGTCGTTATGCGCCAGACTCGATGATGTACACCGAGATGGTAAATGCTACAGGGCTGCATTATGTGAAAGAACTTCCTAAAATTATGGAAGTAGATCCTAACGAACGACCAATTAGTATTCAGTTGTTTGATTGTCGCCCAGATTTCTTGGCGGAAGCAGCTGTAATGGCTGTGAAAGAAGGGGCGGACACAGTTGATATTAATATGGGTTGTCCAGTTAATAAAATTACTAAAAATGGTGGCGGTTCTTCTTTGTTGCGGCAACCAGAAGTCGCTGAGGCAATTGTTCGGGCTGTTGTTAAAGCTGTGCCAGTACCAGTAACTGTGAAAACTCGTATTGGCTGGACAGATAAGGAAATCAATATTCTGGACTTTGCTAAGCGCATGGAAGATGCGGGGGCGCAGATGATTACAGTCCACGGCCGCACCCGTTCGCAAGGTTACACCGGCCCTGCCAAGTGGGAGTGGATTGGTAAAGTCAAGGAAATTCTGTCAATTCCAGTAATTGCCAATGGCGATATGTTTTCCGTAGAGGCGGCGGTGAAGTGTTTGGAACAAACCGGCGCGGATGGAGTGATGTGTTCGCGGGGAACTCTGGGTTATCCCTTTTTAGTGGGAGAAATTGACTATTTCTTGAAAACTGGCCTAGAAAAGACGGCACCAACGCCGATACAACGGCTGGAATGTGCCAAAGAACATCTGCAAGCTTTGTATGAATATAAAGGCGATCGCGGGATCAGACAAGCCAGGAAGCACATGACTTGGTATGCCAAGGGTTTTGCTGGTGCTGCTGAGTTGCGCGGACATCTTAGCGTGATAGAAAATCTTCAGCAGGGTTTGGAGACAATCGATCGGGCGATTGAAAGATTGGCTAATTCTACTTGGCAAGAGGTTGAAGAGGAGTTAGCGTTGGTGGAGGTTTAACCACGAAGACGCACTTACGTAAGCGTTGCCCTCTCTTTGTTATAGGGCGCGAAGGGAAAAAACGAAAGGAAAGCGATCGCCTAGAATAGACGCCATCTACCTGCATTGTTTGCCGTCATGAGCAACTCCTCACACACTTTAAGTCGCCGTCCCCGCTATCAGACCATCCGAGAACTTGGGCGCAATCGCGCCGGGGGTCGCATCACTTATCTGGCAAAGGATAACGTCACAGAGCAGTCAGTCATCCTGAAGCGATTTCTATTTGCCCAAGTTGGGTCTGAATGGTCGGGTTTTAAAGCTTATGAGCGCGAGATTCAAGTCTTGCGAGGACTCGATCATCCTGGAATTCCCCGTTATCTCGATTCCTTTGAAACCCCATCTGGTTTCTGCATGGTGCAAGAGTATAAAGATGCCCTGCCTTTATCAGCTCCGCGCAGTTTTGACCCGGATGACATCCAGAAAATTGCTGTTTCTGTCCTAGAAATTCTTATTTATTTACAAAATCGGATTCCATCTGTAATTCACCGGGATATTAAACCTGAAAATATCCTCGTGGACGAGCAAATGAATGTTTATCTGGTGGATTTTGGCTTAGCTCGAATTGGCAATGGGGAAATGGCAATGAGCAGCGTCGCCGCCGGGACATTTGGGTTCATGGCACCCGAACAGATATACAATCGCCAGCTAAACGAAGCGACAGATTTATATGGTTTAGGCGCAACACTCATTTGCTTGCTAACTGGGACAAAATCAACGGAAATTGACACCTTATTTGATGAAGATGGGCGGATTAATTTCAAGCTGCTGGTTCCCAAGCTGAGTCTGCGTTTTGTGGATTGGCTCTCAAAAATGGTGGAACCCAAAGCAAAAGATCGTTTTCCCAACGCTACCGCTGCTTTGGAAGCTCTCAAGCCGATTTATGTTTGCCGCTTACCGGAAGTTAAATTTAGCCAACTTGCTTTGGAATTTAAAACAACACAACTAGGCGAAAAATTAACTAAAACCGTTAGTGTTAATAACTCCGTGCCAGACACACTACTTGAAGGTACTTGGGAAGTAGCACCCCACGAAAGCGATCCGCGCTATTCCAATTCTCATGCTTGGATTTGTTTTGAACCAACTGTATTTAAGAGTAATCATGCTGATTGCAAAATTACTGTAAATACTAATAAGTTGATGGCAGATAAAACCTACAGCCGTCAGATTTTATTACGCACCAATTCTTCACCCGAAACTTACCCTATCACAATTACAGTCCGCACAACGCTGTTTGAAACCCCAAAACCGCCTTATATTTCAATAGTTTTGCTATTAGGAATTGCTCTGGCAATGACTGGGTTTTGGACAGGCGCGATCGCTTGGATGGTAGCAGTTCTATTCAAATTTGCCTCTTGGCCATCCGTAGCGATTTTTGAAGTTGGAGTAATAGCGGTATTTGTGGCTTGGTTTTTAGCCGGAACTCTACTTGCTGCGGTTGGAATCAGAACTGTAATAGGCGTCAAAATTGCGGCTTGGTTGACAACTTTGACAATGTTAGTTGTTTTGTTGTCATCTGGGTTCTTATCAGCGGCTATCACTTCCTTAGGAACCTTAGCAGGTCTAGTGATTGGATTTGTCAATGGGGCGGTAATTAAGAATTATAAGGAGAGAGGATTTACTGAAAAGATTGCCGTTAGTAGCGCACTTTTGATAACAGGTTTAGGCATGAGCTTAGGCACGGGATTCAGTGTAGGGTTCCTCAATTTCTTTTTGTTTTCATCCCTACTGGGAACCAGTTTGTCCTTAGTTGCCATGATGTATTATCCATATCAACAGCGAGAAAAATTGATGGCTGAGTATCGCCATGCAGCACGAAATAGGCGTCTAATTAAACCCTAGGAGATGCAATAGGGTTTCATCCTCTGCTACTTGAGCCAATATATAGCAGTCCAAAATGATTCGTGAAAGCTAGATACCCGACTTCTTTAAGAAGTCGGGTATCTGAACCGCTGAATCACAACTACAATCAAATCGCATGATATTCTAAGATTAACGCGATTTTCCTAGCGCGATCGCTATCGAGCCAGATACTACTAAAATTGCTCCAAAAACCCCCAATATGGTGAGTTTCTCTAGGGGGATTAAACCGGGTAAAAAAACTGACACAGCGGACACAGATATCAAAGTTACAATAGGAGTAATAGCTAAAACGGCACTTACTCGCGATGCTTCCCAGTGTTCTAAAGATTCCGCAAAAGCACCGTAAGCAATAACAGTATTTAAAGCACAAAAAAGTAGCATTCCTAAATGTAAGGGATTCAGTGTAAGAATCGGTTGCGGTGTGATAAACGGAGTGAACAAAATTGCACAGCCGCCATAGATTAGCAGCATAATATTAGAAGAAGGCAATTTTTGCAAAAGCTGTTTTTGAGCTAAAGCATAAATAGCCCAAGTTATAGCTGCCAGCACAATTAAGCCACAGCCGATTAAATATTTGCCCTGCGCTGTAATTAAGTTAGTTAATTGCTCGTGAAAGAACAGCGCGAATCCTAAAGTTAGTACGCCTAAACCTATCCATTGACGCAAAGTATAGCGTTCTTTAAAAATAGCTAAACCGCCCAAACCCATAAGTACGGGAGCCATTTGAATGAGAACTTGGGTATTAGCTGGGGAAGTTAGCTGCAAACCTTGTAGAAAAAGGATGTAATTAGCTGCTAAAAATAAGATAGCGATCGCTAATAATTCTATAGGCGTTGTTTTGAGTTTTTCGACTGATGGTAATTGTTTCCGTGTCGCTAAATAAATCGCTAACAATCCAAAAGATACCAGAAAGCGAAACCAAGTGACGGTGTAAACATCCAACGCTTGCAGCGTCACCGTCAGAGCAATAGGTAGAATTCCCCATAGGAATACAGTCACAAGCGATAACGCTAGTCCTAAGCGCCATCTACCGGAACTAGAATGAAGTTGCATTGGGATTCATCCGATTTTTTGTAAAATAAATCCGACGACTAAAGTCGCGGCTACTTTCAAGGAAAAGGAGCGTTACGCAATAAAAGCGCACGCTCCTTACTCTTTCCATTGTGTGTTTGCTGATGACATCTAATCTTCGACTATTTCTAGCAATTGGGCTTCACTCAACTGGGTGATTCCCAATTCTTGAGCTTTTTCCAACTTAGAACCCGCGTCTTCCCCGACAAGTAAGTAGTCAGTTTTGGCGCTGACAGAATTTGTCACTTTCCCTCCGGCTTTTTCTATGAGTGCTTTCGCCTCATCTCGCTTCAGTGTGGGTAAAGTGCCAGTAATCACAAAGATTTTGCCCTGTAAAAACAGATTTTCTTGTGGAGTGGGAGTTTTCCCCGCCTCCTGATTGGCGAGTTGTAACCCAGATGCCTTGAGTCTGTCAATTAAAGCCTGATTCGCTGGAACTCGGAACCACTGATAAACAGCTTGGGCAATTTCGGGGCCAATGCCGTAAACTGCTTCAATATTGGTTGCTGATGCAGAAGAAAGCTGCTCAACTGTGGTGAATTTTTGAGTTAAAGTCTGAGCATTCACGCTACCGACGTGACGAATTCCCAAACCATATAATACTCTAGACCAAGGTTGAGTTTTTGAGTGCGCGATCGCATCCACCAACTTCTCGGCTAACTTCTTGCCCATCCGTTCCAAAGATGCCAACCTGTCAACCGTTAAATCGTACAAGTCAGCAACCGAATCCACCAAACCTTTATCAACCAACTGGTGCATCAGCTTTTCGCCCAATCCGTTGATATCCATCGCGTTGCGACTCGCCCAGTGAACCAACGCCCCTTTTAAAATAGCTGGGCAAGACGCATTCACGCAGCGCGTCACCGCCTCATCTTGTGGCTTTACTACTGGCTGATTGCACACTGGGCAACAGGTAGGCATTTGGAAAGGTTGCGTACCAGATGGGCGAAGTTCTTGCAAAACGCGCACTACTTCTGGTATAATCTCGCCTGCCTTGTGGATAATTACTGTATCGCCAATGCGGATATCAAGCGATCGCACATAATCGCTATTGTGTAATGTAGCTCTTTGTACCGTAGTCCCAGCCAATTGCACAGGCTGCAACTCTGCCAGAGGTGTCAGCGCCCCCGTCCGTCCCACATTTACGGAAATATTTTCCACCCGCGTCGGAGCTTGTTCAGCCGGATATTTCAGCGCCACAGCCCACCGGGGGAACTTCTGTGTAAATCCCAGATGCTCCTGAAGCAGAATCGAATTCAGCTTCACCACCACCCCATCAGTCATGTAGGGCAAATTCAGCCGTTCTGTATCCCAGTATTCATAATAAGCCTGCACATCCTCTAAAGAGCGGCAGTGTTTCCGATTCGGATTCACCCGGAAACCCATCTCTTGCAACAATTCCAGCGATTCCCACTGCGTTTTAGCAACCTCAGCATCATCCTTACCGGGAATTTGCAAAGTATAGGCAAAGAAATCCAGCCGCCTCTGCGCCACAATTCGCGAGTCTAACTGCCGCAAAGTACCAGCCGCCGCATTACGGGGATTGGCGAATAGGGACTCGCCAGCAGAGGAGCGTTCTTGATTGATTTGTTTAAACACCTCCAACCCTAAAAACGCCTCACCGCGCACCTCAACACGACCAGGAGGGTTGTCTAGATTCAACCGTAAGGGAATCGAGCGAATCGTCCGCACATTTTGGGTAATATCTTCACCAGCGACACCATCACCCCTAGTTGCTCCCCTCACCAGAATCCCATTTTCATAAGTCAAAGCTATAGCAGAACCGTCAATTTTCAGCTCACACACATATTCAATCTCGCCTAACCCTCCCTGAGCAACAGGAGATTCTTGGCGGTGGCGCTGCCAACGTTCCTGCCATTTAGCAAATTCCTTCATATTGAAGGCATTTTCTAGGCTGTAGAGGGGAATATTGTGCCTTACCGATGTAAATTGTGATGCTGGTCGTTCTCCCACGCGCTGGGTAGGGCTATCGGACGTTATCAGTTCGGGATACTTGCTTTCTAAGTCTTGCAGTTCCCGATACAACTGATCGTAGACAGCATCCTCCATGATGGGATTATCAAGGACATAGTAAGCTAAGCTGGCATTCTGCAACAGCTGCCGCAGTTCCTGAACCCGTTGTTTGACTGCCTGTGTCACCTGTTCCACGGAGTCTATCCCCACCAAAAACTTATAGCCGTTCCGATTTTAGTGTAACTAGCAAAACCCCCTATCTGTTTCTTGTTCCCAGTTTCCAGCTGGGAACGAGGAGCAAGTTTTAATCCGTACTTATACTTAAATTAACCTAGATTGCTCTCTAAGCTTAATGTCATATCTGTATATTTACTTAGGCATATTCATTTACTTAGCTGAAATTATGTTTCGTTCTTTGAAGTTGGTATTATTAGCAACGGCAGCTTTGGCGCTTGTACCTGTTGGAGAAGCAGCAGCCGCAACTTTAACGGGCGCACCCCCGATTGTAATTGGACACCGGGGAGCCAGTGGCTATCGCCCAGAGCATACGCTGGCTGCTTATGAGTTAGCAATTGACATGGGGGCTGACTATATTGAACCAGACGTAGTTTCAACTAAAGACGGCGTTCTGATTGCTCGTCATGAAAACGAAATTTCTGGAACCACCGATGTTTCCACCCGTCCAGAATTTGCTGACCGTTACACTACTAAAGTTATTGATGGGACAGAAGTAGAAGGCTGGTTTACTGAAGACTTCACTCTAGCAGAAATCAAAACTCTCCGCGCCAAAGAGCGTCTTCCCCAGCTGCGTAGTACAGCTTATGACGGTTTATACGAAGTTCCTACTCTGCAAGAGGTTATTGACCTAGCCAAGCGCAAAAGTGCGGAAACTGGTCGCACCATCGGTATTTACCCAGAAACCAAGCACCCCACCTACTTTAATTCTGTGGGTTTATCGCTGGAAGAACCTTTAGTAGAAATTCTGACGGCTAACGGATACACTGATGCTGACGATGCGGTTTTCATTCAGTCTTTTGAAGTTGCAAATCTACAACGACTGAACACCTTAACGGATGTCTCTCTGGTTCAGTTGTTTGGTGGAAGTGGCTCTCAGCCCTATGATTTTGTTGTCAGTGGGGATTCTCGGACTTATGGCGACTTGGTAACTTCTACAGGATTAGCAGGTATTGCCGAATATGCACAAGGGATTGGCCCTTCAAAAGGGTTAATTATACCTTCTGCAACTGTCGATCGCGATGGGGATGGTAAGGCTGACGATCTGAATGGGGATGGTGTGATCAGCGATGCTGACAGGCCATTAAAAGAACCTACCACGCTGATTGATGACGCTCACGCGGCGGGTTTGCTTGTTCATGCCTACACTTTCCGCAATGAGGACTTTTTCCTGGCTCCAGAATACAACGGAAACCCAGAACTGGAGTACGAAAGGTTCTTTAAACTTGGGCTTGATGGCTTGTTTAGCGATTTCCCAGATACTGCTGTTGCTGTCCGCAACCGTGTGGCTGGAAATCCAAATCAAGCAGTTCCCGAACCAAGTTCTTTAGCGATATTGGGCATTTTACCGTTAGCAGAAATTCTGCGCCGTCGGCATCAAGGTGGGAAGAAAGCAAAAAAAGCGATCGCATCCTTATAGACAATAGACACGAAGATTTTTGCGGGCGGTAGGGGCGAAGCATTCGCCCCTACCAAGGACTGCCAATCATTGTAAAAGCTGCCCAATAATAGGGATGATTGAAGTTTTTATCTCCCTGGTTGGCGAAGTTGGGAGGCATTGGTATATCTCCAGCGGAAGTATGCAATTGACCTCCCTTAATTTCCAGCTCTCCCCGCAACATTGCTATCTGCGCTTGTCGCAACGCCTCGGCTTTGATGGGGGCTTTCTTCAACTGCTGGTAAAACTCGCTCATCAATACCAGCGTCCCTTCATCGGAAACGTACCATAGACTTGCCAACGCCGATTGGACACCCGCCTGCACAGCCAACCCAGCAAAACCTAATTCTGCTTGTTCATTCCCTAACGCTGTGCGACAGGCACTTAGCACCAATAATTGTACTGGTGGGTTATTCCACTCTAGTTGGCGCAACTGGTTGAGTCGCAGCTGAGTATCCCACAACTGAATATAAGATTTACTGGGTTCACCAGGCTTAAATTCTGCATGAGTGGCAAGGTGGATAATTCCAGAGGAGTTCTGCTGACGTTGCGCTTTGAGATTTTTCAGGGTAAAGGCTTCGTTAAGAAAATATTTCCCTTCCCACAGATACTGGGTAATTAAGGATAATTCTACTGGCACTGCTGGTAAGGGTTGCAGATTGGTAAATTGCGATGCCCCCATCGCTAAAATTTGCGATTCTTTGATGTCGCTGTTTCGGGTATCGGTGAGGCTAAGACTTGGCATTAGTCCTACACTGTAGCGTTCTACCAAGAATTTTTCACCATCGTGAAGGGCGGCTAAGGGCAAAGAACGCAAGCCAGTGTCCATGATAAATACAAGATTCTGGATGCCCAGGTTTTGTAAATCTTCTTTGATGGGTTCTATTAGCCACTGATGGAGTTGCTGGGCTGGGGCCAGGTAACTCCGAGTATTTCTGGGGTTGGAGATTTGGTTGCGGAAGTTGTCAGCAACTTTGAGAACTTGCGATCGCGTAGCGTATGCGCCTCGCGTACTCGCTTCTATTCGTTTGCGAACTATTTCACCCTTGGCGGTGACTACTACCAGTTCGAGTTGGTCGCTAGAATTTGAGGCTTGAGAATTGGGAATTGGGAATTGGGAATTGCTCCTATTTTCCCCTGTTTCTGGTTTCAGCAATGGTGGCACAAAAACTACATATATAAGTGCTGGTTTCACACCTGTTGCTGTTTCAGTTTGTTGGAGTACGTTGCGGGCTTGTGCCAGATTTATCGGCGCAGTATCGGTTGTTGTACCCAGATATTGTTCAACCTGGTTGGTAAAGTAATTTTCTAGCCCGGCTACCACCGCGTCTACTTCAACGTTAGGAACGCTATAAGCGATCGCACTCTGGGAAATTGGATTTGCCTGTGGTGGTGCGGAATCTTCACCCAATTGATTTGGATTTGGTGGCGGTTGATTTGGGTTTTGTGGCGGTTGATTTGGGTTTTGCGGCGATGGATTTGGGTTTGGTGGCGGTTGATTTGGGTTTGGTGGCGGTTGATTTGGGTCTGGTAATGGCGAGTTTTGAGTAATGATTTGGATATTGCCTTGAGTGAAGCTGCTTGCAAAAGAACGCTGCGGCGCGATCGCATTATCTACAAGCCTAGTGCCAGTGGTAATTGCACCAGCAGTACCATTCACAGTAGCATCGCCCACTACAAAAGGAATACCCTTGGCTCCGCCGCCATGTTGAATAGTTACCTGATTACCATTTAGTCCGCCAACTGTAGAAATGCTGGCAGCGATCGCGTTTTGGTCGGGAAAAGTAGCGATCGCCCGAAAAAAGTTATCAGTGGTAATGTCAACTCTACCACCCGTGCCAGAAACGCCACCTTGGGCATTTATATAGTTAACTTGAATATCATTAGGAGTCTCTAAGGTGACAGCACCACCATTCTCTGTAGAACTAGAATTAATTATTCCAGTAGTAATGTTGCCATTGCTAGTAGTAAGGCTAATCTCCCCACCATTGGAGTTAATTTCACCAAGCTGATTAATATTGCTTGTCGCTGACAAAATAACTGGCCCCCCTGGGGTGAAAATATTTCCAACCGTAATACTTCCCGGACTTGCTAAAGCACTAGAACTAAGCGGTGTCAGCAGAAAAGCACGGCTTTGTCCGCCAATGAAACCAGTTCCCACGATTTGCCCAACATCATTGACAGCTGCGGCAGTTTGCAGAAAATCCCAGCCAGAACTAGGAGAAATCAAGTTATTGAGGTCTGAAATTATGCCGTTTTGCCAGAGAAAAGCACGAGTGTTCTGGTTCGCACCTTCCGAACTACCGACAACTTGACCGATGTTGTTGATGTCGTTAGCGCGGCTGAAGTTATCGGCTGGTAGAGTTCCGAGTGCGATCGCGCCATTTCGCCACAGCACAGCTTGAGAGTTGCCGTTTGCTGTCTGCGAATCCCCGACCACAAAACCCGCATCATTAATGCCATAGGCGTTGCTGAAATTACCGCCTGGAAGCGTACCCAATTGGATAACGCCGTTTTGCCACAGCACAGCTTGAGAAGAACCGTTGCTAACTGTGCCTGAACTGCCGACAATTTGACCATTGTTGTTGATAGCGTTGGCGTTGCTGAAGTCATTGCCGGGGAGGGTTCCCAGGTTTTGGATAACGCCGTTTTGCCACAAAAAAGCCTGATTATTGCCGTTTAAGTTGGTAATCCCAACCACCTGAGCGAGATTGTTGATATCGTTGGCTTGACGAGAGTTACTGCCTATGTTTTGAATAGCGCCGTTTTGCCACACTACAGCATTTAAGTTGCCGCTAAAAGTGCCTGAATTACCAACCGCCACACCAGCATCATTGATAGCGTTGGCGCTGCTGAATTCATTACCGGGGAGGGTTCCGAGGTTTTGGATAGTGCCGTTTTGCCACACAACACCGCTAGAGTTTCCATTAGCGATGTTGGAAACACCCACCACTTGACCATTATTGTTGATGTCAGAGGCGTTACTTAAGTTACCGCCTGGAAGCGTGCCGAGGTTTGTAATAGAGTAGGAGCTTGAGCCGAAGTTGGGCGGATTTTCCAGATTGGTAACGCCTGCTCTTAAAATTAAGGCGGGAGTGCTGCTCAAAATCGGAATATCTGGGTCTTGACCAACAATGAGTGATGTATCTGCTCCCGTAATGACGATATTTCCAGCTGTGATATTGCCTTTTGCCTCTATTTTCAGCGAAACTCCCGTATAATCCCCAAAGTTAACATCTCCCACTGAGCTAATAATCGGGTCATAGAGACTGACAAATTTTCCAGGGTTTCCCAGTGTGTTGCGAATCGAAAAGTCGCCGCCACTGCTAAAGTGAGCATCCCCAGAAATATTGCCATCGCTGATTAAACTGAGATTTCCACCACTGGTAAAGGGCGTTTTTGGGTGATTTAGCGCCAGAATATCGATGCTTTGATTGCCTTGAATGTATAAATTACCTCCGGCTTGGGCGACAAAGCTTTTTTCCACGCTGTCCCGGACTCGCACTGTATCTGTAGCTTGCAGATTCAAGTTTCCAGTAGTGTAGAGTTGACTTTCTACTAGCGTCAAATTGCGTGCCGAGAGTGTCGCTTCTCCCGCCGTCACCTCCCGCGCTACCACATCTCCAGCTGCTACTGGCAACCCAGATCCGGTTAATTGTACGCGATCGCTATTAACTGTTATTCCAGTCGCATTCCTCAATTTCCCGCCTGTCAATAACTGGGGAAGAGAGAGGGGTTGAATATTTCCAGTCCCCAGTCCCCCGTCCCCAGTCCCCACCTCTATACTCAGCAGATTTCCCGGCTGACTCACGCGCACCGTACTCTTACCCGGCACCGCCGCCACGATAATATTACCCCCAGGCGCAACAAGTTTTCCTGTACTGATGACAGTGCCGCCTAACAAAGTTAAATTTTGTCCTGCGCCTACTACTAGAGAACCTGCATTAATAATTGCTCCAGGCTGATTTATGGTAAAGGCAAAGCTGGTTGGATTCCCTACTAGAGCCGCATAATTATTTGTACCAATAGCACTAAACCAATTTTGATTAAAACCAATGCCGTTGGCGGTGGTAGCGGTGAAGTCACCCGGTACGTTAAGAATAGCTTTTGGGCCAAAGATGATGCCCGATGGGTTGAGCAAAAATAGGTTCGAGTTGCCACCAGTAACCTGAATTAAACCGTTAATTATTGAGGCTTTGCCCCCAGTTACACGGGAGAGTATGTTCCCAATATTTGGGTTAGAAAGAAAGTTAGCTATTTCATTAGAGCGGATACCAAATTCGGTGAAACTATGAAAGAGATTTACTCCATCCTCAGATATATTTCCGCCGCTAATGTTGATAATATTACCGTTGGGGGTGATGACGGTAGCGGTGCCGTCAGCAGCTGGGATAATAGATTGCGATCGCGCTGGTTGTTGACCAATAGCTCCGACCAAAGAAAGTGCTGCCAGTAACCGAAGAACTTTTTGCATAAGCGATCGCATGATATTTAAATCTCTGCGCTCCTTGAGACAATTTCAGATGCACTTCAATTGCACTCAAGCACTGTTCTATAGGTTTACGCAGTCACCATATTCTGCTTTTTTCCTCAGCTTAGGCAATCTATCCTAAGCTCGACTTTATCGATTTACCGAGAAACTGCGATCCCCGAAGTCCAAACCCATATAGCAGCCCTAAACAATTCCTGAAGGCGAGATGCCCGACTTCTCTAAGAAGTCGGGCATCTGAAGGGCTGGCTCACAACTCGTTTAGGACTATAGCAGTCCTAAACGAGTTTAAAAATTTTTTGTAGCCCTCTCGTCACGAAAGCGACAGTATTACTTTTGTGAGATTACCGTGCGGTGACGAGGAGTGTTGCAAGTAATAGTTGGTGCTGCGAATCCTGCCTCTACTAGGGCCTGTTCAATGTCTAAGGCAAAATATTCATCCAGGTAAGGCTCGGTACTCTTGAGCAAGGTCAAGATGTACGGTGGCATCTTGATGTAAATTTCCGACTTTGGGTTCATATCCATAATTGCCAAATGGCCACCGGGACGCAGTACGCGCCGGGCTTCTCTCAAAATTTGCATTGTTGCCGATTGAGGCAACTCATGGCACATCAGAAAGATGGAAACTAAATCAAATGAAGCATTTGGCAATCCTGTAGATTCAGCAGCTGCGTGAACCCACTGAATTGATTTCTGACGTTGTTGCGATTGGTATTGGGCAACTGCCACAAAGTAGGGAGACAAGTCTAAGCCAGTGATTTTTGCCTGGGCATAGGCATCTTGGAGGGCAAAGGTACTCATCCCGACACTGCACCCCAAGTCTAAAATATCTTGCGGCTGGGTGGAAATTTGGCTAGTGACAATATCCAAGAAACTTTGGCGGAGTCTAGCATCTCCCTGGCTACCAGCATCTTTCCAAACACCAGCATGAACGGCATAAGCGGCGACTTCTACCTCCCAAGCAGCCTCCCAGCTTAAATTACCGCTTTCGTAGGCATGAAACGATCGCACATAGTATTCTGGGTAAACTAGCTCTGGGTTTTGTACTTTCTCTAACCCAGTTCCCCAGTCGAGTTGCGATAGTTCCTTTACTTGCTTTGTCCAAGGTACTCCAATTCTCTCGGCGCGTTTAATCATCATAGTTCGCGCCTGATGCTTGGCAAGATTGGCTAACGGCTTGATCGCCAGCAACCCATTCACCAAGCGCGAAGATATTCCGGGAGCAGTTTTTACAGCAGTAGTCATTAGTCCCTAGTTATTAGCCATTAGTTATTAGTTTATGGTTTGTTGTCTGTTAGCGTGGCAACGTTTGAAGGTTGAAACGGTGGGTAGGGATGAATGTCACTGACTTATGCCTCAAACTAAAGTTTAGGCTAAAAGCTAAAACCTGTTGAAACAGGTTGAAATCCATATAGTGCAAGCATTTTAGTCCGTTTTAACGGACTTCAGCTTTCAGCCGGAACTTTAGTTCAAGGCTTGAGCGCAGGGCAAAAATTAAGTGCCATTCGTGGGTAGAGATTCTCCTTCCAACTTTCAAACTCTTCCCTGACTGCTGACTAATGACCAATAACTATTGACTACTTCCCAGTTTTCTGCTTTAGAGCTAGTAACACCTCAATTTCAGCAGTTGTTTTGTCAGACTGAGTAGCAGTTAGACCGACACCACGAATCGAATTGAGGACAGCGGCTGTTTCTGGCGCGATCGCATTCTTTTGGGAAGCAGGTAGCTGGCGATTTACTAGAGACATGGTTTTGTCCATATCTAGGTAAAAGTAGCCTGCGTTTGGCTTGTGCAACGACGCTGTGGCGGCTTTAAACGATGGGCTATTGTCCAAAGTCTGGCTAGGTTTGGTGGCGATCACATCAGCGATGGGGCCACCGATAGCGATGAACATAGTGTTTTCATCTATCCAACCACGTCCCAAAAATGCGCCTTGTTGCGGGATCTGCCATTCAGTGACAGCTTTACCTTTAACATTTCTTTGGGCTACCGTGATTGAGTTGCCTTTAGCAAGTGCATCAAGTTTACTGAAGGTATTTTCAGCGGTTTTGCGATCGCTTGTTTGAAACACCAAAGCTCCACCAAAGCCAACTGGCGCTAAAATACCTTGACTAGATGGAATTGCAGCCATAGCAAATTCACCATCCATCCAACCAAAGATATCTTTATCTAGGTCAAGATTCAGGCTTTCCTTTAGTTGTAGGCGTGTTTGTTCAAATGCTTTCTGGGCTTCGGGATCTTTTTTCGACTGTTCAACTACCGCATCCCAAGTACGGCTGATACCGCCGCCGCTGATCAAGGCAATAGTATCAGCAGGAAATTGAGACACCACATTGCCAGCATTCGGTTTATACTCTGCTTGCACAACTGCTGTCGGGTCTATCTTACCAATCGCCTTCATGCGTATACCCGCATTATCGACCCCTACACCGATAACCATTGACTTCAATGCTTTCAGCTGCTTTATTGTTTCTGGAGGCAATGGTGTTGCATTAGGATTGGTTGCCAACAATTCCTCTACCATATTGCCGTAGTCAGGCACATAAAATTGAGCTAAGGAGTTCTGTACGTTTGTACCCTTCGAAAGAATATTGGCTGCACCTTCTTTACCAGCAAATGAAGGCTGACCTTTGAAGGTATCAATCGCTAATTCTACAGTTTTTATTTGGTCAGAAAACACTAAATGGTTATTTAAAACCGCTGTATAAGTTTTGCTAGCTTTCCCTTGATCTTCAGTTATTTTGATACCTTTGTAGTCAATTTCCTTGCTTCCAGCTTTTTTCACCTTCTTGGCGAAATTCAAGGCGCTAATTTTGTCCTTGATACCGACAACCATCAAAACATTCGGTTCCTGTGTGGATTGTGACGTAGCTTGTACAGGTTTTACTGGAGACGATGGCAGCACAGCAAACATCACGCTACCTAACCAAGGCTTAATGTCTTTCTCATAAGAGACGTTGGATTCAGTCAACATATCTTTGTTGAAATTGTTTAAACCTTTGGCAACTAACTTTTGGGCTTCCGGGGTGCCGAACTGTTCCAATTGCGCCCAAGCTTTCGGATCTGTCGAGACAAAACCTGCCATTAATGCTTCATCTGGCACCACTTTGGCACTCCCCAGAGGACTCGTCGCATCGCCACCCAAACCACCTTTGAGGTAAAGATAGCCACCTACGCCACCTACAATTAAAACGGCAGTGCCAACAACAATAGGAACTAAAGAATTTGGTTTTCTTTCAGACATTTTAATTTTTCCTCGGTTTATTTCTTCTTTGATTGCCGTCGCTGCTGCCAGCGATGGCAGCTCAATTGGTAATTTTACTTATGCACTATTTCCCATTAAATTATTTTTTATGGGAGTGTCATAGGGCTACTTCAATGCGATTAGAAGAAACTCCGCAAATGGAATCATTAAGTTTAAATAAAATCAGAGGAGCGGGGGGGAATTGCCATTGTTAATTGGAATACAAGTCAAGACAGTTGAGTTGCGTGCGATTTCACGAGGCGATCCCCAAACCTCCGATAAATTGGAGAGGATTGAGCAATGTGGAGATACCGTTAAATATCCTTTTTAAGAGAGGCTGTAAGCAATAAAATTGCTTAAAAAGTGGAGTAAAAGCAATTCTATCGCTTAAAAAGCGTGCCAATGATGAAAAATACCCTGTAGTGCATGGAATCCTAAGTACAATCGCGGGAAAGGCGCTAATGTGGAAAATATAGTTCAATGGCTTTGTTTAAGGGGTTGTAGCCATACCCCTATTGTCTCAAGGGCGCGATCGCGAACATGAATTTCCAGCTTAGTTTTGATTCCGACAATACACGTCATAAATCCTTTGAATTACCGGGTGCTAGACCCCACTACAACCCAGACCGACCCGGACAAGTCGAACATATTTTTCTGGATTTAGCCCTCGACATTCCCAATCAAAGCGTCGTCGGCACTTGCAGCATCACATTATCCCCTGTGCGGAGTGGGATTGACCGTTTAACTTTGGATGCCGTTAACCTAAATATTCATTCAGTGGAGGTTGACGAATCGCCGCAAACGTTTGACTATGATGGCAACGAGCTGCATATTCAAATGCAGACACCTACGGAAATGGGAAAAGCGGTAAAGGTAGCGATCGCTTACTCGGTCGAAAAACCCCAGCGCGGCATCTACTTCATCACCCCCAACAAACATTATCCCCACAAACCGACGCAAGTCTGGACGCAAGGAGAAGATGAAGACTCCCGCTTCTGGTTCCCCTGCTTTGATTATCCGGGGCAGTTGGCAACTTCAGAAATTCGCGTCAAAATTCCCAAACCTCTGATCGCTATTTCCAATGGAGAATTGATCGAAACAAAGGAAGATGGCGATCGCAAAATTTACCACTGGTTACAGCAGCAAGTTCATCCCTCCTACTTGATCACTTTAGCTGTAGGTGACTTTGCAGAAATTAAGGATGAATGGAACGGCAAACCCGTAACATATTATGTGGAGAAAAATCGGGAACAAGATGCCCGCCGCAGCATGGGCAAAACTCCCCAGATGATTGAATTTTTCAGCGAAAAATTTGGCTATCCCTATCCTTTTCCTAAATACGCCCAAGTCTGCGTTGATGACTTCATTTTTGGCGGTATGGAAAACACTTCCACCACCTTGCTAACTGACCGCTGCTTGTTAGATGAACGGGCATCGTTAGATAATCGCCTTACTGAAAGTTTAGTTGCTCACGAACTCGCTCACCAGTGGTTCGGGGATTTAGTTGTTATCAAGCACTGGTCTCATGCTTGGATTAAAGAAGGCATGGCCTCTTATTCAGAAGTGCTGTGGACAGACGAAGAATATGGAGCGCAAGATGCAGCTTATTATCTATTAAATGAAGCTCGTAGCTACATTTCAGAAGATAGTAGTCGCTACCGTCGTCCAATTGTAACTCATGTTTATCGGGAAGCAATTGAATTATACGACAGGCACCTTTACGAAAAAGGCGCTTGCGTTTATCACATGATTCGGACAGAGTTGGGAGACGAGCTATTTTTCAAGGCAATTCATACGTTTGTTCAGGATAATGCCCACCAAACAGTCGAAACAGTTGACTTGCTAAGAGCAATTGAAAAAGCTACCGGACGCAACTTATTATTTCTATTCGACCAGTACGTTTATCGCGGCGGTCATCCAGATTTCAAAGTTGCTTATGTTTGGGATGCTGACAGCAAGTTGGCAAAAGTTACAGTTACGCAAACTCAAGCTGCAAGTGATAATAACGGCAGTAAGAGTGAGTTGTTTGACTTGAAAATTCCGATTGCCTTCGGTTATAGTCAGCCAGAGGAAACTGGCACTGATAAGCAAAATCCAAAATCAAAGATTTTTAAGGTTCGGGTAAATGAGCGGGAACAAAGTTTTTACTTCCCCTTAGAAGAGAAACCCGAATATGTAAGCTTTGATGTAGGAAATAATTTCCTGAAAACTGTGTCTTTAGAGTACCCAGTTGCCGAACTCAAAGCACAACTGCAATTCGATCCCGATCCGGTTTCTCGCATTTACGCTGCTGAGGCGTTGGCGAAAAAAGGTGGATTGGAGGTGGTAAAGGTTCTTGCTGCTGCTTTGCAGAATGACTCTTGCTGGGGAGTTCGGGCGGAAGTTGCCAAACAACTTTCTGAAGTTAAACTCGATCAGTCGTTTGATGCTTTAGTTGTCGGGTTGCAAGATAAAGAGGCTTTAGTACGTCGTGCAGTGGTGCAAGCACTAGCGCAAATCAAGACGCAAGAAAGCTATAAAGCACTGAAACCGCTAGTAGAAAAAGGAGATGCCAGCTACTATGTGGAAGCTGCCGCAGCTAACGCGATCGCGGGAATTGGAGCAGCACACTTGGATGAAAAGCCCAAGCAAGAAAAGGTACTAAAACTGCTGCACTGGGTACTGAAGGAAAAAGCTGGTTGGAATGAGGTTGTCAGGACGGGCGCGATCGCAGGTTTATCTCAACTCAAAACTTCACCAGAAGCTTTGAATCTGATTTTAGAATATACCGCGCCCGGAGTTCCGCAAGCTTTGCGCCTTGCAGCCATTCGCGCACTAGGAGCCATTTCCACGGGTCAGAATAATGTCAACCTGGAACGGATTCTAGAGCAATTAAGCGAACTTTCTAAAGAAACGTTCTTCTTAACGCAAGTTTCAGTTGCTATAGCACTGGGACAGATGGAGACACCGAAAGCGATCGCGATTTTACAAAGTCTTGCCGATCAAACTCCCGATGGGCGAGTTCGTCGTATCGCGGAGGAAGCAGTTGAACGGGTGCAAAAAAACGTTGGTTCTGATCAAGCTATCAAACAATTGCGAGAGGAACTCGATCAGTTGAAAAAGCAAAATCAGGAACTAAAAAGTCGCATGGAAAACCTAGAAGCCAAGTCCAGCAGCTAGTCAGAAGCCCGAACGTGTTGATCCCTCCCCATGTCGGGGAGGGTAAAAATTCTCCTGAAATTTCCCCCTTTTGAACAAAAAGTTTTTCCCCTGCAATCTTGGAGCTGGGATTGGGGATTGGGAATTGGGAATTGGGAATTGGGGATTGACAATTGGGAATTGGGAAAAAGTTTTACAAAAAGTTTTTCCCAATTCCCAGTCCCCAGTCCCCAGTCCCCAGCCCCCAGCCCCCAGCCCCCAGTCCAGAATATTGATCCCCGATGGTGTCTGTATTTTTGTATACTAGAGTTAATAAAACGTTAAAAAACTGGTAAAAAACAATGTATAAAGTTACGAGAGATTGCGGAAGGAATCTCTGGAAATAAGTGTTATTTGATTGATCAAGTTAAAAAGTGGCTTTACTACTAGCAAGCCGCTACTTACTAATAAGTTTTGTTTTGAGAGGCAGACACAAGCGTGAATCGGTATCCACTCGTCCAGTCTGGGGGCTACGATCAAAAAGCGATCGCCCAATACTACCTTTATCGTCCTTGGCTAGTTATCTGGCGTGGCATTAACATTATTTTGTCCTTTGCGAGATTCTTTATCGGGTTAAAGTGGGATGAATTGTGGAATGTAGAGATGCGACAAGTCGCGTCTAAACACGCCACCGAACTGCGAGAAATGCTAACTCGCCTCGGCCCTACATTTATTAAAGTCGGTCAAGCCCTCTCCACGCGCCCCGATCTAATAAGGAAAGACTTTTTAGAAGAACTCATCAAACTACAGGATCAACTGCCGTCGTTTGATAATGCGATCGCCTTCAATATTATCGAGACAGAGCTAGACCGCTCTATAGGAGAGATATTTAGCGAAATCTCCCCAGAGCCTTTAGCCGCAGCCAGCCTAGCACAAGTATATAAAGCCCGTCTCCACACTGGCGAAGAAGTAGCAGTCAAGGTGCAACGCCCCAACTTGCTACCAACCATTACCCTAGACTTGTACTTAATGCGGTGGGCTGCTGGTTGGCTAGCTCCCTGGCTTCCCCTAAATTTAGGGCATGACCTGCGCTTAATTGTCGATGAGTTCGGCACCAAGTTATTTGAAGAAGTTGATTACCTCAACGAAGGACGCAACGCCGAAAAATTCGCGACAAACTTCCGCGACGATCCCACCGTCAAAGTTCCAGCAATTTACTGGCGATACACCAGCAACCGCGTTCTTATCTTAGAGTGGATTAACGGCTTCAAGCTGACAGATACTGAGCGGATCAAAGCAGCAGGTTTGGACACAGATAGCCTGATTGAAATTGGCGTAACATCAGGACTGCGACAGCTGCTAGAACACGGCTTTTTCCACGCCGATCCCCATCCAGGCAACCTGTTTGCCATGCCAGACGGGCGGATGGCATTCATTGACTTTGGCATGATGGATCAGATGGAGGAGCATACCAAAGAAAACCTCGTCAGCGCCGTAGTTCACCTAATTAACAAAGACTACATCGAGTTAGCCAAAGACTTTGTAAAGCTAGGCTTTTTGACACCAGAGACAGACATTATTCCCATCATTCCGGCGCTGGAAACCGTCCTGGATCAAGCGATAGGCGAAAGTGTGCGAGACTTCAACTTCAAGACAGTTACAGACAAGTTCTCGGAACTGATGTATGAATATCCGTTCCGCGTCCCCGCAAAATTTGCCTTGATTATTCGTTCTCTGGTGACGCAAGAGGGATTAGCTTTAAGCTTGAATCCGAATTTCAAAATCGTCGAAGTTGGCTATCCCTATGTGGCGCGGCGTTTACTCACCGGGGAAACTCCCGAAATGCGGCGGCGGTTGATTGAGGTGCTGTTCAAAGATGGTAAATTCCAGTGGCAGCGATTGGAAAATATGATTGCGATCGCTCGCAGTGATGATAACTTCGATCTATTACCCACAGCACAACTCGGTTTACAGTTTATCCTTTCTGAAGAAGGTCAGTTTCTGCGACGGCAATTACTGATAGCTTTAACAGAAGATGACCGCCTTCATACCGAGGAAGTCCGACGCCTCTGGAATCTGGTTAAAGACGACCTGAAACCAGCACGGTTGTTCAATGTGGCACTGGGAGCCTTAACTGAACTCTCCACTGAGGGAGTCGCAGCGCTTTTGCCCACTGTTTCCACATTCTCTGCTTTTCAGCACAAATCTTGAAGCTAATAGCTAATGGTTTTTAATAATTAGCTATTAGCTATTAGCCATTAACCATTAGGAGTTATTAGTGTATTACTTTCCAGACCCGCCGTATTTTTTACTCGTTGTTGGTTTATTTGCTGGGCTAACCTGTGGCGCTGCTTTTGAAGCCACCCTGAAACAACAAGTACGGGAGTGGGCAAAAAACCGCTCCACCCGCACCCTAGCACAAATGCAAGGTATGCAGTTACAACTGCCGTTTCTGGGAATTTGTGCGGGTGTCTGCGTATTTCTTGTCGCTGGATTAGAGATTTTTGGCTTTCCCGGATCGCTGGCTTGTGGGGTTTCTGTGCCACTGACTCTATTTATCGGCTTCTTGATTTGGGGACAACTCAAGAACCTTTTGTTAATGCTAGAACGGGGTGGTTCGCGAGCGCTTGATTTGGACGTTTGGGAATAAGCCATTAGTTAGTTATAGGTTGGTTTTTCTAACCTCAATCACCCTACAACTCTCTTAAAAAAGCAGCACAGGAGTAGTCCAACCTTACTCTCTACGCTCTAAAAAACAAGCCCGGTAGTGATACCGGGCTTTGCTTTATCAGCAACAAGAATTAGCCTAATTATTAGTAGACATCAACATAGTCCCAACCATCAACATAACCTAATGTCCCTGGTGTTGATCCTGGCACAGTAATTTTGTACCACTTATTGATCCACTGGTTGTTATCTACAGCAAAGTTCAACTTGGTGCCAATAGGTACAGTTTTGATAATTTGACCACTGCATGGCGATCTGCGAAGATTTACAGGTGACTTAACTACATGAGCCGTTCCCGGAGCCAGTGGGTTAACAATCATCCAGCCTTGAAGACGACCGCTTGCACAGACATTGGCGGAAGTATAACCGTAGGTAACGCGAACCCAAGTATAACCATTGCCTTGCTGAGTGCCTCCGCTAGGATCGTTTAAAACATCGGCTCCCGGTCGAGCGACGCGCAAGATACGGCAGCTGGTGCTGGGACAAGAGCGGATATTAACGCTACTTAACACGTTATAAACCCGACCATCATCTGTGGCTGTACCTGCCACACCTGCACCGAGTGCGTTTGCCGTACCTACTCTAGCTTTTATGGATTGGCGGACGGTATCGGCTTCACTAACTGCACCTCCTGCTTGTTCTGGTGCGACAGTTCTGGGAGCAAACTTATTACCTGCGTTAGATGGTTCGGCTAAATTTTTGGGAACGGCAACACTTAGTGTAATTCCTAATAAGGTAAAAGCTGTTAAGCCAGCGCCAATTTTTTTGAGAGTTCCTAATTGCATAGCAGTTTTGTGTCCTTTAATTCAGTCTGCGAGTGTCTTTTTCTCGGCATGATATTAGACACAAATACACAAACAAATTTTTCGGATTACAACACACTGTGCAATGGCAAATCACCCGAAAGGGTGATTCTTTATAAACAAAGGAACATTTCAAGAGACAGACAGATCCCAGTGCTACCTAAAGCGTGAACCTTTGCGTCCTGGGCGTAAAAAAATCAATAGTTTGCTGTCGTAAAAATAGCGTCTTCAATCGCTTGAAGAGCATCTTTCAAGTCGTCGTTGACGATCTGAATATCAAACTCACTGGCGGCGGCAATTTCTGCTTGGGCGTGACTGAGACGGCGGGCGATCGCTACCTCAGAATCCTGTCCCCGTCCCCGTATCCGGTTTTCTAGCTCGCTTACAGAAGGAGGCATGATAAAGATCCGCAATGCCTCCGGGAAATTTTTCCTGATCTGCCGCGCTCCTTCGAGTTCAATTTCTAAAATCACCCACTGCCCTTGCTGGATGTGTTCCTCCACCCGGCGTTTGGGAGTGCCATAATAGTTTCCGGCAAACTCAGCCGATTCGAGCAGTTCACCAGCTGTTACCATTTCCTCAAACTGGCTGCGGCTGACAAAATAATAGTTTTTACCGTCAATCTCCCCAGGACGAGGGGAGCGAGTGGTGACAGATACAGAAAAATATAGTTCTGGATGACGCGCTAGAAGCGATCGCAGCAGCGTGCCTTTGCCTACTCCACTCGGCCCTGTCAAAACAATCAGTCTCCCTTTTCCCATACCCTTCTGACTCATGCAACAAACTGTAGACTTTCTACTTTAAAACATTGAATTGAGACTTTGGACTATAGGAACTATATATTTCCTTCGTCTCTCAATAAGAAAGCTTTCAGGCTATCCCCCAAGAAAGGAGCGCAGCAAAAGGCAAAAATGAATAATTTTTGCCTTTTACATGATTGCCTTTTTAGTCTTTAGTTGTTGGCGCTACCGTCTTTGCCGATAACGAAGCGATGGGCAACAGTTTCCGGCTGAATAGCCGAGAGAATGACGTGGCTAGAATCAGTAATAATTACTGCTCTGGTACGACGCCCGTAAGTGGCATCAATCAGCTGGCCTCGATCCCTGGCATCGGTAATGATCCGTTTAATCGGGGCAGATTCTGGACTGACAATGGCAACAACTCGGTTTGCAGACACAATGTTACCAAAACCGATGTTGATTAGCTGGATGTCCATAAAAAACTAACGGCATAGCCGCATAAAAAGCTTCATAGAGTCTAGTTCCCATGTTATCTACAATAATATTGACTTACAAGCTTAAAATCCACGAAAAACCCCGTTTTTAGGTACTAACTGCTTTTTTTTACCTTTCAGTTCTTTTTAACTCTTCCAAAAGAAATAGATAAAAATAGCGGTTTCATGTGAATTGCTTCCAGAGCAGGTGACTTAGTTAGCAAGGATGGAAGTAAACTAATTGTGAGCTTGTAACAATAAAAACTACCTTCTCTCGTGCAACTTGTTGACTTTACTACCCTAACTGGTGCTTGTTGCGAACTGCGCGATGAATGGATACCAGCGCGCACCGAACAGGTTTATCAGCGCGATCGCTTTACAATATCTCTAGCACTGCGAACCTTGAAGCGACGGGGTTGGCTGACCATTTGTTGGCATCCGCAAGCGGCGAGAGTTTGTATAGGAAATCCACCGCCCCGGACACCGGATACATTTACCTTCAGCGACCAGCTGCGACATCAACTGGGAGGATTTGCCTTGGTGGCGATTGAAGCGATCGCGCCTTGGGAGCGAGTGCTAGACCTGCAATTTGCCAAACGTCCCGGAGACCCGGTATTTTGGCACCTGTACGTCGAAGTCATAGGCAAATACAGCAACGTTATCCTCACAGGTGCAGACAACCTAATTGTCACTGTCGCCCATCAAGTTAGCAGCCAGCAGTCCAGCGTCCGTCCTATCCAAACCGGACAACCTTACGAAGTACCCCCAGCCCTCACCAATACTACTCCCAGTTTGAGAGAATCCCAAGAGCGCTGGCAAGAGCGAGTCAGTCTTGTACCAGGAACGCTGCGGCGGAACTTACTGAAAAACTACCGGGGTTTAAGTCCAGCGCTGGTCGTATCAATGGCACAAGCCGCAGGTCTAGATTCAGAGGCTACCACCGATAGCTTGATATCATCCGACTGGGATAAATTATTTCAAAAATGGCAAGAGTGGCTGCAAGTAGTTGAACTGGGGACTGGGGATTGGGGACTAGGGACTGGGAAAAGAGAGAAAGGGGAACAAGGGGAGAGGGGAACCAGGGGAGACAAGGAAGAAGCGTTGTCCTCCGTGTCCCCAGTCAAGAGCCAGTTTCATCCCGGCTTTACACCAGAGGGTTATAACGTCTTAGGTTGGGGTATTATCAAGCCTGCCTCATCAGTCCAAGAATTACTCAACCGCTATTACACCGACCAACTAAATCAACAAGAATTCAACCAGATCCGCCATCAGTTAAATCAGAAACTCAGTAATATTCTGCAAAAATTGCGTCAGAAAGCTTCTACCTTCAAAGAACGCTTGCAGCAATCAGACCAAGCAGACCAGTACCGAGAACAAGCAGACTTGCTGATGGCTTACCTCCAAGACTGGGAACCAGGGATGAAGGCGATCGCACTCAACGATTTTGAAACAGGTAAGCCAGTCACAATTCCCCTAGATCCAGAAAAAAACGCTGTCCAAAATGCCCAATCCCTCTACAAGCGACACCAGAAACTGAAACGCGCTCGTACAGCCGTTGAACCTTTACTCCAACAGGTGCAAGAGGAAATTGACTACCTGGAGCAAGTGGAAGCAACGCTCACCCAGCTTGATGCTTACGACGACCCCGAAGATTTACAAACACTTTTAGAAATTCGCGATGAACTGATTGGGCAGAAATATCTAGAAGATCCAGACAATCGCAGCCGTAGGGATGAGGAAGCGAGTCACCCATACAATTACCAGACACCAAGCGGCTTTGAATTACTCATTGGGCGCAACAACCGCCAGAACGATCAGCTAACTTTTCGCATGGCTGGAGATTACGACCTCTGGTTCCACACTCAGGAAATTCCCGGAAGTCATGGCTTGCTGCGCGTCGCACCGGGGGAAGTCCCTGACGAAGCCGATTTGCAATTTGCCGCTGACCTAATTTCCTACTACAGCCGCGCCAGACAAAGTGACCAGGTTCCAGTGGTCTACACTCAACCCAAACACGTCTACAAGCCTAAAGGTGCTAAACCTGGGATTGCGATTTATAAGCATGAGCGCATCATTTGGGGTCGTCCTCAGAAAGCCGTCAACTATCTTTAGTGTGAAGATTTCAACAAAATGTAAATTTTTATGATCCAAAGTTTGTATTTACTGTTACAGTAAATATTAAGAAATCTTTTAGGCTGGCGGTTGGGAACGCGCAGGTTAGGATTTCCTCAGATTAACGACAACAGAATTAACGAGTTTTTTGCGCCAGCTGTGGTAACAGCTGGTCTTTTTTATTAGGTAGAGATAAATATCTATTGAAACATTAAATTTATCAATTAAAAACCCAATTAGTTTTCCGGCTTTTCGCCTTTTTGAGCTTTTCACCCGTTCGCGCCGTTACGCCCCAAAGTAACCAGCTTGATCATCAAGCCTAACGACTAAAAATGGACGCGATCGCTATTGTTCAGAATATTACGCGATCGCTGCCCTGTGTATCCTCTATTTTCGCTATTCACCTTTTTCCTATGCCATCGCGATAGCTTTGCTTGAGCGGGGGCTGTAACAATTAAGTTGCTAAAAATAACCAATACGGAGGGAAAACGGCTTTTTCCCTCCGTATTTGCTTTTTTAGCTTTCTCAGCCTTGCCCTGTCTAAACTTCAGCAGCAAATAAACATGGGAGTATGTAATAATTTATGACGCTAAAGTAATGATTTATTGCACCCAGCTAAGAATAACAACAAATTTGGCTGTATCCTAGCTTACAATTGGCAACAGAACCCCTGTGGAAATTACTGGCTGGGTTTATATATGCACCTAAACGGTTTGCCTATTCCTTCACTATCTCTAGAGCCTGCCATTGAGCGTCAACCTCTAACCGTTGAGCCTGACACACTTCTAGTCGATGTTCTGGCGCTCATGAGTCAGTTAAGGAGTAGTTGTGTGCTACCCAACAGGATAGAAACAGATACCAATGACGTTTCAGAAGATCCCATAGGCAGGAGTTACCAGAGAAGTGTCGCATCGCCCACGTCGGTGTTTCCAAAAAGGGAAAGTGTTCTTGACACCGCCGATTCTTCCGGTTGTTACGTATTGGTCATTGACGGTACGCAGTTAGTGGGAGTATTCACAGAGCGGGATATAGTCCGACTGACTGCTGCTGGAACTTCCCTAATAAACGTCAAAATTGGCGATATAGTAACAAAAACAGCGATTACACTGAGGAAATCGGAAGCTCAGGATGTTTTCACTGCCCTTTCTTTATTTCGTCAGCATCGGATTCGTCACTTGCCAATAATGGACGATAACGATCAAATTGTTGGGGTAGTGACAAACGACAGTATTCGCAAAGCGCTGCAACCCGTCAATCTCCTGACGCGATTGCGATATGTCTCCGATGTGATGACATCTAAAGTCGTTCATGCACCTTTAACCGCTTCTGTTCTAGATTTAGCCCAGCTCATGGCTCAGCAGCTAGTCAGCTGTGTAGTTATTACAGAACAGGGACTGGGGACTGGGGACTGGGGACTAGGGACTAGGGACAAGGGACAAGGGACTGGGGACAAGGGACTAAGTAAGAGTCCTTGCAATCCCCAATCCCCAATCCCCAATCCCCAATCCCCAGTCCCCAATCCCCAACCCCTAATTCCAGTGGGAATCGTTACAGAGCGAGACGTTGTGCAGTTCCAGGCGTTAGAGTTGGACTTGTCAAAAACGCAGGCTCAAGATGTAATGAGTACGCCCTTGTTTTGCCTGCGCCCCTCAGATTCCCTGTGGGATGCCCATCAAGAAATGCAACGGCGGCGTGTGCGGCGTTTGGTTGTGAGTAGCGATCGCGGACAACTACTAGGCATCGTTTCCCAAACCAGTCTGTTGCAAGTGCTGAACCCAGCAGATATGTATAATGTCATCGAAGTATTGCAGCAAGCAGTAGAGGAACGAACCAGCGCATTAAGAAACAGCAACGAGCGACTGCGTTCCGAGATTGCTGAACGCAAACGAGCAGAGAAGGCATTGCAGCAAGCACACGATGATTTAAAAATACAGGTAGAAGAACAAACTGCCGAACTCAATAAAGCCAATGCTCTCCTCAAAGAAGACATTATTGAGCGCGTGTCAGTCGAAGCGGCATTGCGGCAATCAGAAGCGCAATTAAAACAACAAGCCCAACATCTACAACAAACTCTTGACAAACTGCAAAAAACGCAAGCCCAGCTAATTCAAACAGAAAAGATGTCAAGTCTGGGGCAGCTAGTTGCTGGCGTTGCTCATGAAATCAACAACCCCATCAATTTTATCTATGGGAATCTCAACTACGCAGATAAATATGTCCAAGATTTGCTAAAGCTGCTGCAACTCTTTAGCAAGCACTATCCCGATCCAACATCTGATATTCAGCGTCTTACTGAGGAAATTGACCTGGATTTTCTCACTACAGACCTTCCGAAACTGTTAGCTTCGATGAAAGTGGGAGCGAACCGTATCCGGGATTTGGTGCTGTCACTGCGGAACTTCTCCCGATTAGATGAGAGTTTATTAAAATCTGTTAACATTCACGAGGGGCTAGATAGTACCCTTTTGATATTACAAAATCAGCTAGAAGCAAGAACAGGGCGTTTTGGGATTAGAGTCATTAAAGAGTACGGCAACCTGCCTCTTGTAGAGTGTTTAGGGGGTCAGCTTAATCAGGTATTTATGAATATACTGAGTAATGCCATTGATGCCCTGAAAATGCGGAGCGGAGAATTTGAAATTCCCTCTGGTGATAAGGGGCAATGGGAAATCAAAAATTGGGAGGAAAGTACCAATTACCAATTACCTACTATTCGGATTCGCACCGAAGTAGTAGACAAAAATCAAGTGGCAATTTGCATTGCAGACAACGGCATCGGTATGACAGAGGCAATCCGTCGTCAGATGTTTGACCCTTTCTTCACAACGAAACCTGTAGGCAAAGGCACTGGGTTGGGATTGTCAATTAGCTATCAAATTATTGTGGAAAAACACGGCGGTCAGCTTCACTGTAATTCTGCAACCGGTCATGGAACAGAGTTTATAATTCAAATTCCGATTAGACAGCAATCTCACGCCAAACCTGTTTATCGAAACCGACGATTGAAACCTACTATTGAACGAAATGAAACACAGAGAATACACGAAAGTGAGTGTGTTTGTGAGGGATTAAAAATGCAAGATTAAAAATTAATAAAATAAATTATATTTGAGGTGAAAATTTTTTACTGGTAGCGATCGCATTCTGCCGTGAGAAATAACCCAAAAAATGCGCGATCGCTCTTTTATTATTTATAAAGGATAGACGCAACTTCCCAACCTGCGGATTCTGTAGCGTCTGTCTTGCCTTAAAGGGTGTGCCATTCTCTTTTGCAGCCTAGATATGCCCATGATGTCTGAGATACTACAGAAACCGCATTCAGTCTATTTGCTGCTGCGGTGAAGAACTTTTTTGATTACAGTGGGATTATCTACTGTATTGCTGTCGTTTAGCGCAAAGAATATGAGTTTACTTGCCAAGCAGCTGACCACTTATCTCGCTTTGTTGGCTATCGGCGGTGGTGCAGGAATATATGCCAGTCGCTATTTTAATGCTGACGAAACTCGCGTTAGTAGCGGACAGCAGCAAATATTTCCCCCAACGGTACAACAAATATCTCCAGGGCGCGGGTCGTCCCAAGATAACCTGAACTTTATTGCTGAAGCTGTGGAAAAAGTCGGCCCTGCGGTGGTCAGAATAGATTCGGCTCGTACAGTGTCCCAGCAAGTTCCGGATGCTTTCAGAAACCCCTTTTTCCGACGCTTTTTTGGCAACGAAATGCCAGTTCCCCCAGAAGACAGAGTTGAGCGGGGTACGGGTTCTGGATTCATTCTTAGTTCAGATGGTCGCTTGATGACAAATGCTCATGTTGTCGCTGGGGCAGATACAGTTAAGGTGACGCTCAAAGATGGCCGGATTTTGAATGGTCGTGTAGTGGGGACAGATCCAGTTACTGATGTGGCTGTGGTCAAAATTGATGCTAATAAGTTGCCGTGGGTACGGCTGGGAGATTCGGAAAAATTGATACCAGGTCAGTGGGCGATCGCTATTGGCAATCCCCTCGGACTAGATAACACTGTAACTGTAGGCATCGTCAGCGCTACAGGGCGTTCCAGTTTACAGGTGGGTGTCCCTGATAAGCGAGTAAGATTTATTCAAACTGATGCGGCAATTAACCCCGGAAACTCCGGCGGCCCGTTATTAAACGCTCGTGGCGAAGTCATTGGCATCAACACAGCAATTCGGGCAAATGCTCAGGGACTCGGTTTTGCTATCCCGATTGAAACTGCTTCGCGAGTCGGTAATCAGCTATTTAGCCAAGGTCGTGCTGAACATCCCTATTTGGGAATTCAAATGGTGACGATTACCCCAGACGTGAAAGAAGAAATTAACAAAAGTCCGGAAGTACAATTTAAACTCACTCAGGACAAAGGTGTTTTAATCGTGCGAGTCGTCAAAAACTCACCAGCAGACCGCGCTGGCTTACGTGAAGGAGATGTTATTAAAAGAATTAGCGGTCAACAAGTCAATAGTGCCGATCAAGTACAGGAACGGGTAGAAGCTAGTTCAGTTGGTGGCAAGCTGGAAGTAGAAATCAATCGCAACGGTCAAAACCAGAATGTCCAAGTCCAACCCGGTGCTTTCCCTGTTGAGTAGTTTTACGCTGACGATTTTCCCTCACTTGGCATCTAACCCAAATTCCGCACCTTCAATTGTCCTATGTGACAACTGGGGGTGCGGAATATAGGTAATAGGGCATTTGTTTGGTTTCGCGGTTGCACAGGCCCAAGCTACTAGGGCTTACTTGTCTACGATATTAAAGGGCTTTGACATTGCCCCTGCTACTTACGACGACAGATAAGTGTACCGACTCAGACTCTGCTCGTAGTTTTGCAGTAAGCGCTGGGATTCTTGTATAGTAATCCGCTTGTCTAGTAGCGCCTGTTCGCATAGACGGCGAATCTGCTCAATCAAATCTTCAGAGTCGTACTGCACGTAACCCAACACTTCCGTCATCGTGTCTCCCTTGACTACGTGTTCAATTTTGTAGGCTTTGGGTGTCAGCTGAATGTGGACAGCGTTGGTGTCGCCAAACAAATTATGCAAATTGCCCATAATTTCCTGGTAAGCGCCATTCAGGAACATTCCCAGGTAGTAGGGTTCTCCCGGCTTTAGGTTGTGCAGCTCTAGAACTGACTTTACATCCCGCAGGTCAATAAAGCGGTCGATTTTGCCGTCGCTGTCGCAGGTGAGGTCTGCCAGAATCGCTCGCCGCGTGGGTTCTTCATCTAACCGATGAATTGGCATGATGGGGAATAACTGGTCAATTGCCCAACAATCCGGCGCAGATTGGAATACAGACAGATTGATGTAGTAGATGCTCGCCATGATTTTTTCCAGGTCTTCCAGTTCGTCAGGAACGTATTCCTGCTTTCTGGTAATCGCCAGAATTTTCTCGCAACAAGCCCAGTAAAGCCGTTCGGCTCTGGCTCGTTCGGTGAGGCGCAAAATCCCCAAATTAAAGCGGCTGATAGCTTCTTCTTTGAATTGAGCCGCATCGTGATATAGTTCTTGAAAGTTTTCCTCGTTGATGGATTGGTAGGTTTCCCAAAGGTAACGAATAACTGCTGATTCGCCTTCTTGTGGGGGTTCGGGCGCGCCAGAGGGGACATCGCTGGTGCCAAGAACATCAAAAATCAACACTGACTGATGGGAAGCGATCGCTCTGCCACTTTCACTAATCAGCGTTGGAACTGGCAAATTGTGTTCCGCGCAAGCTTCCTTCAACTCTGCCACGATGTCATTGGCATAGTTCTGCATATTGTAATTTTTGGAAGCGTAGAAGTTGGTTTGAGAACCGTCGTAGTCCACTCCCAAACCGCCGCCGACATCGAGATATTTCATGTCAGCTCCCAGATGGGCTAACTCGACGTAAATCTTGCTAGCTTCCTGAATTGCGTCTTTGATGACATTAATAGCAGAAATTTGGGAACCAATGTGGAAGTGCAACAGCTGCAAACATCCCAGCAGATCGGCATCTCGTAACTCTTGTACCGCCTGGATAATTTCTGGAATGGTGAGTCCAAATTTAGCGCGATCGCCTGTAGAACTTCCCCAGCGTCCCACACCTTGGGTAGAGAGCTTAGCCCGGATACCCAAAATCGGTTTGATTCCTAACTGACGACTAGCTTCAATACACAGCTGCACTTCTTCAATCTGCTCTAGCACAATCAGCGGCGTTTGTCCCAGCCTTGAAGCCAACATTGCCGTTTCGATGTATTCCCGGTCTTTATAGCCATTGCAGATCAACAGCGCTCCCGGCGTATCCAACAATGCCAAAGCAATCATCATTTCTGGCTTAGAGCCAGCTTCCAAGCCGAACTGATGTGGCTTGCCAAACCGCACCAGATCCTCAAGCAAGTGTCGCTGCTGGTTGCACTTGACAGGATAAACCCCTTTGTAAGCACCGGGATAGTTGTAACGAGCGATCGCTTTAGCAAAGCAAGCATTCAATCGCTCGATCCGGTCTTCCAAAATATCAGAAAAGCGAATCAGCAATGGCAGTCCCAGATTACGCAACTTGAGGGCGTTAACCAGTTCAAATAAGTCTAAAGATCCACCGCGTTCCCCTTTGGGAGAAACCGTGACATTACCCGCTGCATTAATCGAGAAATACGGTTGACCCCAGCCTTCAATCCGGTATAAATTCTCACTATTTTCTATTGCCCAGGATTTAGGCAAGTCTTCGCGGGTCGTCCGCGACAAACTCATTTGAGGTTGTTTAACAATTGCCGATGCACGGTCATTTGATAACTTTTCCGTGTTGACTTCATCGGTTTGTGAATGTTCTGGAATTGCAGAAGTGACTTGCTCACCCATTTTCTTTCTAACCTCGCTATACCCTGTCGAGTAGCTAGTCTATCGTATCCTGCAAGATTAAACTGCCATTTTGTAGCCAGCCTGTATCTGTGGTTGGATGTCTAATAAACTCACCTCTATTGTTAACAAAATCTGCTGGGGACTGGGGATTGGGGACTGGGGACTGGGGATTGGGGACTAGGGACTGGGTAACATTCTTCGCAATTCCCAATTCTTAATTCCCAATCCCCAATTCTTAATTCCTAATTCCTAATCCCCAATCCCCAGCCCCCAATCCCTTCTTTTTGCTATCTGCCTCTGCTAATTTATACCTGTTGTTCTAAACTTTGATATAAACTACCCAATGTTAGTCAGTTGTGCCAGTTGAGGGCGTTCAATGCTCAATCAGCCCGATAAGCCTCATAAAAAGCGCCTCAGTGTTCATTTTCTGCACCAGATGCTCTACAACTACCCACTTGCCTTCTGGGGTGGCTTGTGGGCATCGGTAGTGGTAATTGGTGCAATAGCAGCGCTGGGTCTGGTCAGTACCGGCCCAATCAAGGAAGAGGAGCCTGTACTTGTTAATCCTGTACCTGCTCAAACAACGGTTCCGGAATCCTCAACGCCTCTACCCAGCTTGAGTCCGACTGAAGACTCGCAGACCGCCCTGCCCGGCTTCACGGCGGTTCCAGAACCGGAAGTGGAAGCTCGAAAGAAAGAGAAAGTGCCTTCTTGGTTGTATGCTGCGATCGCCTTCGGCTTTTGTGGCGGTTCTCTTTTGATAGCGCTGAACATGAATCGTACATCTCGGCGTAAATCGCTCAAACGTCCAAAAGCGGGTACAAAACCCGCCCCTACCGCTAGCGTCGGTAAAAAGCGAATTGCTAAGAGCAATACCGCAACGCTGGCGCGTCCAATGCAACGCCGTCCCATGTCCCCAAATCAACCAACGGTAGGCTCTCGGATTCAAGTAGCGCCGACCCCAACGCTCACATACGGAAGAAGTGAAGTAACAGTGGTGCCTGCGGAGGAAAATCATCCTCTAGATTGGGGCGAGGAAAGTTTGGCAGAAGTTATGGATCTGCGAAAGCGGCAGCCTCTTGCAGCACTGCTAAAGAAGTGAAAAAAGAAGGGACTGGGGATTGAGGATTGGGGACTGGTTAAGATTTTTTCCAATTCCCAATTCCCAATTCCCAATAAAAATTCAAGAGGCAATTTTTAACTTTTAATTGCTTTTTGCCAATCTTGAATTATTTTTTCTGACCAGAGCCAGTTTTTACTCAGCGCCTCGGGTTGAAAGTTAACGGGATCGTCTGTCATCACCTTTTGGCGAAGCTTTTTAGACTCGTCTAAAAGTTTTGTCCGCTTATCATCTGGCTGAGTTTTTGCCAATTCCTTGAGTCCCAGTGCTAAGCCCGCATAGGTAGTCAAGGTGTTTTGATTGGGCTTGTTTTCTCCAGTTAAATATAAAGCATCAAACAAAACCTCATTAGCACGCTTGAAATTGCCTTCAGCGTAGTAGGCGAAACCCAAAGCATTGAGGTAGGCGATAGATTTGGGTTGTTTTTTGACAGCTACCTCCCAAAAACGACGGGCATCATCCAGACTGTAATCCTTGTTGCCAGTTTGAATAGATTGCCACGCCAAACGCCCTCTCAAGAAACTAATGGCGGCGTCATCAATTTGCTGGCGAGAAACAGTATCTAGCGCTCCTTTGGCTTGCTGCAATGCTCCGCGGTTTAGCAATTCTTCTACAGCAGGAACTGCGGCGGCTAAGTTATTTTGACCGAACTGTTCAATTGCGGCAACTGTGACTGTGGAGGTGTTGGCTGTTTTCAAATCAACAGCTTTGAGATTTGAACTGGGTAGCTGAGTAACTGGCAAAGAGCTTATTTGGGATTCTAAAAGTTCTCCTGGTTGGGGCTGGCGACTTTGGAAGAACCAGAATCCTAAAAGCGCGATCGCTACCGTCGATCCTAGCACCCCCAACATCACTGGAATCACCTTAACCCGTTGTCTCCCGCCCTCACCACCACGTCTCCAGAAGCGCCTTGGTGGCCTGACGGCACCAGAATACCCCAGTAGCGATGTCTCCGGCACCGAATCCTTAGTAGGGGCTGGCTGATTGGGGACTGGGGACTGGGGACTGGGGATTGGGGGTTGGGACAAGGAGGGCTGGGATACATTGTCTCCCCCGCTCTGAGTCTCCCCGCTTGGCGTTGCGGGATCGGGGTTGAGTTGGCGCAGCAAATCCGCCACCAGAGCGGAGTCGTCCTCGTAGCCAGCATCGTCATATGGATCGTCACCCGGATCTGCCCAGTCTGGTTCATCATACTCATCGTATAAATCATCATCCTTGGGAGGTAGATTTGAATTGTTGTCGGGAGTTAGGGAACCGGATCTAGACACAGGCGGGGCAAAAAATGCAGCTTCTTCTTCCCCAGTGAGTGTATCAAGAATTCCCGCCCAAGGAAGGTCTGTACCAGCAGCGTCAGTCAACTGGAGGCGTTCGGCTCCCGCATTCATAGCGTGATGGGCTGGTGTCAAATAACCGTCAAATTCCGGGTGCAGATAAAGGATGGGTAAAGCCCAGTAAAGCTGACGAGAACCATAAGTAGATATTAAATTCTGCCGCGCTCGACTCAAGCTCAAGTCTATGGGATAACCTTGATTCAAATTGCTGTAAAACCGGCGCGCCAGCGTTAAAGCTACCCGATCCGGAATCCGTTCTGCCATTGCCAGGACGCTCTTGATTCCTCGCTTAACCAAAGCGTCTGCCAGATTTCGCTCCGCTGCGCCATCGCCGGAATTTGACATTGCGGTATGAGCGCCGCGACAAGAGTTAAATACTGCCAGTTGAACGCCGTTATTTACCAGCAACCCAGCTAGGTCATCACCGCTTAAAGTCTCCGTTAAGCCAGTTTTGCGACTAACCAGGTAGAGAGCGCCGCCATCTGCACCTTGGTCGCTATGCCCTGCGTAGTGAAAAACTTGATACTGACCTTGTTCTAGTTCGTGCGTCAGTTGTTCTGAGCCTGGTTGATCCAAAACAGTGAGCTGAATTTCTGGCAAGCCATTATGAGAGCGTTTACTGAGTTCTGCTTGCAGATGGCTTGCTTCTTGTTTGAGATCCAAACTTTCCTGGTCAGTGGGGGCAGCGATCGCCATTAATATTTTTATTGGTTGATTTACCTGGGAAGCCCCTGATAAGGCGGCACTTCTCAACCTGGTATTCACCTGATAACGGGAGAAGGCGACATCTGTGCCTGTTGCCAATGGACGCTCGCCATCGTGCAGCACTTCCCAAGGTAGGCTGAGTAAGCGGGGGTCTTTGAGTCCCAGCCGCAACCGCAGCACCTCTTGTCGATGTTGCGCGATCGCTTGGGCAATCATCCAACTATCTCGCAGCGTACCTTGAAACAACGCCTCGTAAAGCTGCTGACCCAAGGCCACCAGGTTTAGAGAAGATTGATTTGCCTGTGTGTTGTTCGATGCCGATCGAGAAGTGTCCCCTGGAGACAAAACCATCAACAACGGGTCATTCATCAAGTGCTTGGCATCGGCCAACCACCCCTCCACCTGCCACGTCACTTGCTCCTCGGCCAATGGCACAGCACCGGGTGTACCAACACATTCTGTCCGCACCCAATATTTATTTTCCCCTAAGGGATTTACAGAGATGTGAAATTCCTGAGCCACTGCTACCATGCACTCCTGCTTCAGTTAGAACATCTGTCTGCTCTCTTTTTGGAGGAGGAGTAATTTTTCCCCTCTTTTCCTAGATAGATTTAATTTACTTAAAGTTTCCATAAATTGCAGTTTTTCCTTCTCTGATGGTACATACCTGGTGAAGCGAACGAGAGAAGGATAAAAGACTTTTTTTTCTAAGTGCCTAGAAACGCAATTCTTGGAGGCTCTGCCTCCCCTAACGATAGACGGAGTTAAGTTTAAGTGAGGCGGTCGCCTCACAGCGGACATTCCCTAGAACAAAAAAATTTTCCGGGGATTTCTCCGGATAAGTGGTGTAAGCCAGAGAAAAGTAGATTGGTAGATGCACCCTGATTGACATCCCCTGGCTCACCGGTTTGAGCCGGGGATTTTTTTTCAAGGTCAGGATGGCTAACCAGAACATAATTAGCCATCCTGACCTTAGCCTTAGTCCGAACTCAGTTGCTCAAAAGAGTTGACTTCCAGAACCGGGCCAATCATGGCGAAAGTCATCACATCTTTTTTGACTTCACCTTTGATTTTTACTTTCAGTCCCGATTTGCGTAACTCTTCTGGGGGCTTCTGGAGTTCGTAGGTTTCGCCATCGTCGGTAACTAATGCCCAGGTTCCAGGGCCGAGTCCTTTGCGTTCGATGGTGCCTGTTACTGAAATGCTCATGCCGTTTGTTTCTCTCCTTGAGAGGCTAGATAGGCGAGTCCGTAACACAGAAGGGCGTTGGTGATCAGGAAGGTGCGAGCGATCGCGCCATCACCCAACCACAATACCGCCGGATCTACTACGGCGCTCACCACTAAACAGGATGCCACACCGACAGCTGAACCGATAGCAAACCACTTCCAGCTGCGGTGTCCCAGTAGCAGTGCTACTAAAACAAAGGGAATTAACACGCTGGCAAAGATCGGATTCAATAAACCGCTTCCTTGAACTGCACTTCCCAACTCAGGAATCGAACTACCCATGACGCGGAAAGGCCACTGGGGTAGATCGAAAATATAGAACCCTCGCAGGAAAAACAAGCCAGAACTCCCAGCAAGTAATCCACTGGCAAGCGACCAACTCCAACCGAAGGGAAAATAATTCCGCAAGAACCAAGCTAGGAGATAGGAACCCAGTACCATCGCCACTTTAGGCAACAGTGCCACAGCACCGCCATCAATCCAGAAGCGAGGATTGAGATAGCCATTGTCCCGCAGCCAGCGGAAGAAATCACGGAAGGTAATTTGTCCGCGCAGGGCAAGTTTTACAGCAGCACCAGCATCCAAATGGCCAGCACCGTAGTAGTTGAGTCCGTCATCCTGAACCGCCCGTGCTGACTCCTTGAGAACTTTCTCAATGTCATCTGGTTCTGTCACGCCCGCGGCTTTGATTAAAGCTGCAACTCCGGCTACGTGGGGAGATGCCATGCTAGTGCCTTGGAAGGCGGCAAAGACGGGGATTAAATTATCATTTTCGTCATAGCCGATGGTTTCTTGCAGAATTCCACCAGCTGCTGAATTTTCTCCCTCTCCTTGCATTGCTCCACCGGGGGCGGAGATATCCACACCAGCACCATAGCTGGAGTAGAAGGCTTTTTCCCCAGATGAATCAATGGCGGAAACACCGATGACGTGGGGATAACGAGCTGGATAGGAGGCAGAATTCTCGTTAGAGTTTCCTGCTGCGGCGATGATGACGACACCTTTGCTGTGGGCGTAGTTAATCGCTTCTTGCATGATTTGGCTTTCACCGCCACCACCCAGGCTCATGTTAATTACATCAGCACCGTTATCGGCGGCAAATTTAATTGCTTCGGAAATGTCGGCAACTGTACCGCCGCCACTGGAACTCAAAACCTTGAGGGGCATGAGGTTGGCTTCGTAAGCAACACCTGCGACACCGTAGTTGTTATTAGTAGATTGAGCTACGGTTCCGGCTACGTGGGTGCCGTGTCCGTTGTCGTCGTCGGCTTCTACTTTGTCGCTTACGAAGTCGTAGCCTTTGACAAATTTGGTATCTTTCAAGTCAGGGACTTGGCTGATTCCGGTGTCAATTACGGCAACTGTAATGCCTGCGCCTTTGGTTTCGTCCCAGGCTGGTTCAATGCTGACGTTACGCAGGTTCCACTGCTTGCCGTATAAGGGATCGTTGGCTCCTCTAAAGGCAGGCTGCGCCTCATCCTTGCTGGATGAGAATGCCCGGTAATTGGAGTTGCCGGGAGCTTCCGGCAACTTATACATATAATTCGGCTCGATGTATTCTGTCAGTTTGGCTAGACCGGATTTTTTCAAGGCTTTCAGGGTAGTGCGATCGCCTTTGACGATATACACATTATCCGCCTGGGAGAATTCGCTGTTTAGTTGTGCGCCGAGCGATCGCACCTGCTCCTGCCGCACCTCGGCTGGCACGTCCTCGCGGAAGTCCAGCACAATCGTCTCAAATTCTCCCTGAGCTGCCAATCCCTTGAAGTTAAACAGGGCAAATCCTAGCCCCAATAAAAACAAGCACGCTATCAAAAGCTTTCTCATAACCACCGTCTCGCGATCGCCAGTTTTCTCCCCACGATAACTCATGCCTCTGGCAGATGGTGTATTTATTTTTTTTATTATTTTTTAGTTTTGAGATTTATATAAGTCTTATGTTGATGTGCTTTTTTATTGGCTTGTCTCCCTCTCCCCTAGCAAAGCAGCTGTTCTTTAACGCCTCCCTGCACCTTGGCTAATGTCTGGACTGCCATAATCGACCGGTTCGTAGTTCTGAAATTCTATAATATTGTGCTGTTTTACTAGGGAAAATACCATTTTCATATTAACCATTTGCATCATAATAATTAAAATAACTATACTTGTAATTTTTAGAAAACACCCCATCACATCCCCTTAATACTAGGTAACTTCTGCACTTTCAAATTATTGAAAGATAAAAAGCTTTTTGTTAGCTTGAATATTTTTTTAAGGAATATGTTCCATAAGTTTTTCTTGGTTGTTATAACAAAAAAATAATTTTTACAAATAAAATCAATTATTTTAGATTGTCAACCATCCAAAGTATGAGAAGTATTTTGCTAAAATGTGAATGTCTGGTAAAGTTACGCTCGGTTTTAATCGACAATTCTCAGCCTGCCAAGCTTCACAGCAACGAACACTTTGTCGATTAGAGTTTTCTCCAGGTCGTTGATGGAATCCTTTGATAGCAGCACTGACATCAGTAAATGCTGATCCATGCGGGAAATTCTACGAAAGGTAAATATCTGATGAATCACTTGTTCAATGGTGAACTGGGTTAGGTCAATTTGAGATTGCATCCTGATTTGTAAAAGTCGATGTTCTTAATATGAAGCTTTTATAAAGAACATCAAGTGATAGAAACCTGTAGCAAGATGTGACATCTTAGATGTAAATTTCTGATTGAAATCCCAAAGTTTAAGCGATCGCGCTGGCTAAGAGATTGTGACTAGCTCTTATAGGGACAAGTGATTGGGGTCACATTTGACTCTAGAGAAACCAGCTGTCTTCCTATATTTTTCAGATAGACTTAAGCCTCAACCCCTTACCTGGCAAAGAATTGGGATAATTTTATCCTCGTTCCCAGTCAGAAAACGGGAACGCCGATCAGCAGTGAAAAGGAAACAGAGAATCTGAGGCGATCGCCTTAGTGTAGGCATTCCCAGTCAGAAACTCCTAACGAGAGACAACCCAAAAGTGTTGGATCTGGGCTTGCTTTACTTCCAACGTCTGTTAGGCTGCAAGATATTAGGATAATTTGAGGGCAAAAGTCCGACAATGGAACGAGGTCTCTTGTGGTTGCCCCTCTTGGCAGCATTTATCTGGCTGGCTTGGCAAGGGTGGAACGAGTATCAAAAAGTTGAAGCATATCGCCGCTGGGCAGGGCAGTTTGAGCGGTCTAAGTATGATATCTATGCAGTGCTGGCTCAAAATGACAGTAATTTGACTTGGGGAAAACCCACGCGCAAAGGCCCGGTGGAGGTGCAGACATTTTCGCTGAATGATGTGCAAGCTATTAGGTTGCTGGTGGATGACAAGCAAGTTGACTTTGATTCACCGCCTAGTAAAGGTCGCGTTGCTTCCCTGGAATTTGTGTTTCCACTTGCTGCTGTGAAAGTTCCTTTTACAGAAATCCCTCTGGCAGTGCAATGGGGAAAGTTTCTTCAACAGGAATTAGAAAATATCGCAGAGGGTAACGGGTAGCGATTTTTGTATCGTAGCTGTAGGTATTAGACAATACCGTTTGGGATTAGGGACTGGGAAAGACTCTTTTCAGTCCCTAATCCCAATCTCCCTAGCTTGGTTGCAAGTCGTGATTGTGAATGATAGTGCAGATCCTGCGAGTTTATGACTGCGGCTCCGGAGGAGTTTGGAGCCGCAGTCACACCAGCAGCATGGGCAGATCAAGCGCTCCTGAACTACTCGAACGTTTCCAGCTAGATGTATTGTTGAGCGTGCAATGTCTGAAGATGACGGCTACGCTTTAATCCAGAAAATTGACAGCTGATGCTAGAGATGAAGATCGTAAACAAGCTCTCCTAGCAGAGTTCTAAACTGCCAATTTAGTTGCGAAAGTTGCTGGACGGAATACAAAGGAGAGTTTTGATTTTTGAGTGACAAATTATTGGTTTGTAACTCCTGACTCTTGACGTGTTTTTGGGCGCTAAAATACAATTGCTTTATCAGGTTCGGAAGAAGCTTCCTGCATACGCGGGCATACAGTTGTAAATACTGGGATTGCTAATTGGCAACCTTGCCATCCAGCTTGAACGGAGACACCAAGAGTTTTACAACAGCCGCCTCTTCTTCCTATTGGATTGTAAAATTGACAGTACCGACAGGCTGAAACTGGAGGGTTTAAGGTATTCATAAAAGTGTTTCCGTTTAAAAAAAAATCACAAGTGCTATTGGTCTGTCTTTAATTAAGTATGCAAGTAATTTTTTACAAGTAGCTATAAGTTGTACAATTTCAACTTAAAACATTGCATTTCATCACAAAAATTGATTAAGTTAGGTAACTCAATAGTGATAGTTCACTGCAACGAAAGTTAAGCGATCGCAACATTCTCCTCGTTTCCCGGCTCAGTCTGGAAACACTTTTCAATAGACGATCGCCTCCCATAAAGCAATACAGTTCTCTTAAGAATATTTGTAGGAACGAAAGCCAATACCCATAAGCATTTGTTGGGTGAGGTTATTTCGACCCAACCTACAAACGCTAAACATCTAAACCCTGCAATTTTATTGGGTGAGGTTGCAAGGACTAAACCTACAACTGAAGCCCCATCCCTATTAAGGGTGGGGTTAGGGAGAGGTATAAATGATCTATTTTCAACTCAGAGTCTCCTATTAGGCATTCTCCAGGCTTAAGCCGGGGAACGAGGCACAAAAATGACCACGAGTTGCCTTTTTTATAGAGAATTAAGTTTTCCAATTGCCGCAATCGGCAATAATAAAGTATCTTCAATATGCGATCGCACGGCGGGTGTCACTTCACAATCACTATTTAAGCAATCTACAAGCAACTTATTGGCATCATAGTATTGCCGCAACAAGTGCTTCTGCTGATTGCTGAACTGCCAATCGTAACTGGCATTATTATGTTCCACGATCGCGGCTGATAATAGCTCAGTCCAAGTTTGTCCCTGCGCTTGCCACCATGTCTTAAATCTTTGTAAACCTTTATCTGGATTAGGTAATTCAGCTTTGAGTTGTTGCAGGCTGCGCCGTAACTCGCGAGCGCGATCGCTATCCAAAGCCAGAGCAAAATCTATCGCACAATCTAGAACGCGATTAATCGCCCGATCCAGCGCATCAGTATGATTCAAACCAGAAGCATCACGATTCAGAAAAAAGTCTAAAGCATAAGCAAAGTCATCATCCATACCAACGTCACCGTCAATAGCCTGAGCAAGACAAAGGTAAAGCGGTAAGGGAAAGAAAGGAACGGTAGGAAAAGAAAAGCTAACAGGGCCAATGCTTAGGGTAGAAGCCAGAGAATGGTCAAAGGCGCAAGCAAGGGAAAAGTAAAATGCTCGAATAGCCGCAGGTTGTTGGATATATTCGACTGAAAGAGTTTTCTTATTGATAGATATGAGTAATTCCTGTAATTTTCCATCAGAAGCTGCGATCGCATCGATTTTTTGCTTCATCAATTGCAGCAAATCGTCAGCATTCCGTAACATTCCCGCTGCCAGCAAAAACACTTCCCGCCAACGTTTTTCGCCAACATGATTAACGAAATGTTCCAGAGCTTGTGGATTAGAACTGGTAACAAATTGTCTTGCAGTCAAATACTCTTGAAAAGTTAAATGAGAAAACGAGTAAATTTGCCGCGCTCTCTCTACTAATAAACCATATTGAGACTCAATAGATTTCAGCACCGCTTCACTATCCAGGCGCAACGTCTCTGGATCGGACTGGGAATCGGGTAAAGTTCTCAAATAGTCTGCGATCAGTTGCTGGATTTTACTTTGTTCAAAGAAGTAATAACCTTGCTCAAAAGTGATAGCTGCAACCTGAGTCAGCAGCTTAATCTTGTGTGGCAAAGACAAATTTCGATACACTTCATTTCGTTTAATGCCTTTAGCTTCATCTCGTTTAACAAGCAAGATATCCAATCCTTGCTCGTATAGATTGGAGCGTTTCGAGGGAAATTCCCCTTTCATCGCAAAAACTAAACAAGTCAAATTTAGTAAAATTGGCGTGACTGCTAGTTCTCGAATTTGTTTATTTTCTGGTCGCTTCAGCTTTTCTAGAAACCGATTTGCCGTAGCTAAACCTTCTGGGGGTGAACTTCTACCAACTTCTACAAACCACTTTTTTGCAAAAGACTCAATTTGCTCTGGATTCAAATCTGCAATTTCAACTTCTGTGAATCCCGGCAATCGAGGAAACTGGGCAGCAACTCGACAAGAGATAATTAACTGATTCTTGTAATATTTTTGGGAAAATCTGCGAATTTGTTTCAGAACTTCTTCGCTATTTGGGTGTTGAACTTCATCCAAACCATCTAGCAAAATTAAAGCTTTACCTTGCAAAAGCAAAGTTTCCACAACAGCCGCCGAAACTCCGCAGCTACTAAGTTCTTGACTAATGTAGTTTACTAAACTGAAACTGCCTTCATCGCTGGCATCCTCAGCAAAATTTTTCAGCCTAATAAAAATTGGTATTCGGTATCCTTGAAACTCGCCTTTGTTACACTGAATAGCCACATATTTCAAAAACGTGGTTTTACCGGAACCCGGTTTACCCAGCACCATCAGCTTAGGATAACTTTCTACTGCCTCAAGCCCTAAAACTCTTGCCTGACGCACCCGACTCAATCCGAAACGATCGAACTCGTCTGCATCTGGGTTGAAGCCTTGCACCAAGTCCGAAATCTCCAACCAACGTTGGCTGGTGATCTCCTCTAGAATATTGACATCGATATAAATATTGTCTACGCCAACCCGCCGCGCAATATCCAACAGGCGCAGCGTACCGCACTGTTCTTGAATTTTGTCTCGGTAGAGCGATCGCACCTGCTCCACCAAAGTATCAATCTCCCAGCCATTGTTGCGAACACTCTCTATTTGCTCAGCTCCTTCACCTTTGAGCGGATTGGCAATCTCTTCCCAATTGAGATCCAGCTGAAAGCAAAGTTCGATAAAGATCCGACGCTCCACAGGTTTGCCTGCCAAAAATCTTCCCACTGGCTGGCGAGTTCTTAACCCAACCTCAACAGCTAAATCTTCTTGCGTCCAGCCCTTGCGGGCAAAGGCTTGCCTTACGTGTTTGAGAGCTTGTGAAGAAACTTGAATAGAGCGTTTAGCCATAAATCAGAGGTCAACCCCTGTATTTTTTATATATTTTTTAGGCTACCATACTTTATTTTTTTAAATATACTGCGATTAATCTTAAGCTCCACTACGATTTTACAGCAATATTTGTAAATAATTAATAATTCTAAAACAAATGGTACAAATCATACATGATTTGATTTTTTGTCTAAACTTTATTTCATACACGAATATTTTATGCTATAAGGCAATCTGTGGCGGAGAGTCTATGCAGCAAGTTGAAGAACCAAGACCAGAGGTAGACAAACAATACTTCGTATAATCAGAATTTGCAAAGCTAGAATTTATCTTTTTTGACGCTGTAACTCAGCAATTTTACAGCTAGCTTAATGTCATTTTAGATGCGAATAAATCACTAAAATGTCCCTGCCATCAATAGACGGAAGAATAAAAAGAATATTTTCGTCTGAGGTAATCGTCTGACCAAAAATTGCAGAAGCAACAAAACATCGTCTGATATTTCTCAAGCCCATTGAAAATATTTTTGTCTTACTTAAACAAAAGTGGCTTGGTGGGTCTAAATTTTTAGGAATATTACTAACTATATTTACTATTTTAGTCCTTTTATTATCGAGCCAGAAGCTAAATTTACTCCAGCGGGTTACATTGAGGATCTGGAAAAGGAAGGAACTAAAGGCATCGCCGTCCAGATTTAAAAGTGCCAGCAAAAACAACTGACTGTAAGTTGAAATTGAAGTTCAATAAAATTTTGAAGGTAAATAAAATATTAGAAATAAACTACGAAAATACAAAGAATAATTATTTATACACATAAAATCTTTACTTGTTTAAAACTCGTTTTTGGGGATTTTAAAATATGAGCATAACACTTGTCAACCTAACCTTGCCAATCGTAACAGATGAAATTGAAGCAACCTTAGATACTTATCCAGAAGACCCCTATCAAAAAGCTTTTGCTATTCCTGAGTTGCGAGAAAAACTCATCGCTTATGTCCTCAGCACAATTCCTAGCACTTATACAGTTGTTGAGGACGCGCAACCAGGAATAATCTACCCTAAGTTTCCTTATCGTTCTTTAGAACTACGACTGCACATAGAAAATCAAATCCATAAGGGCATTAAATACATTCTCCAATCTAATTTTGACTGAGTTATGCACCATATCCCGCAAGAAGCTTACCCAGGTAATGTTCCTTCTGACTGGTTTGGCTGATATCCATAGAGCTTACTTAGAATCGCCAGAGCGATTGGTTGGGGTGAAATGTAGCCTCAACCCAACTAACAATTGTCAGTAAATATTTACTACTCATTCCTAACCTTTTTCTAATCCCTTAGTAAATCGCCGTAGAAGGTTTATATTTAACCATCAGTCGCGCTAATATTAATCCGAGCGCCAGCCCAATTCCATGCGTCCAGTAGGTAATATTAACAGGATTAACACCGCTAGAAATTTTCAAGCTGCCGATTCCATAAAATACCTGTTGTACAAACCACCAAAATAAGAAGAACAGCGCAGGTAGTTCGATAGGAATAAAAACCACTATCAAGGGTAGAACAGTGTCAATTTTGGCTTTAGGGAAATTCAAAAGATAGGCACCGATGACAGATGCGATCGCGCCATTTGCCCCAATAAATGGCACACTTAAAGTAGGCTCAACTAAAACTTGCACAATCCCAGTAAGAAGACCGCTAATTAGGTAGAATATTAGATATCCCCTATGCCCTAAAATATTCTCCACACCCTTTCCAAAAACAAATAGAAATAAGAGATTGCCTAGAATCTGACTAAAGCTGCTGTGGAGAAATATCGCTGATAACAGAGAACTAGAAACAATCAAAACAGCAAACCACGCAGCAGGATTATTCCCACTAACTGCATCTGACATCACTGCGCTTAAATGAGCCGGAACTATACCCCAGTGTTGGATAAAATTAGTAAGTTCACCCGCAACTTCTAACTTTAGCTCCCACAAGAACAAAGCAATATTAATACTAATTAAGAAGTAATTAATAATCGGCTTGCGGGGACTGGCAATATTATCTGCAATAGGAATCATGAATTTTAGTGTTTTGAACGCCAAGGTAAGCAGAAGAATTATTTTACTTTGCGTACTTTGGCTATCTGGAGCGTTAAAACAAAAGATAATTTATTCCAACTGGCTAAACAAATCCGCCAAAATGACATTAGAAAACAAGAACCCCTCTGGATCGGTTAATTTTATCCGCCCTGATGCTGGGAGTTTCTGAGTTTGTTGCCTAATGGCTTCCCCATCGTCGGTTACAACTTCTACCCAACCTAGTTGATAGTAGGGTTGCAAACATTTGTCAATTTTTGAGAGCGTTTGTTCGCCAAACCGTTCAGCCAGGGTTGATAAACTTAAGCCTTCTGCCAAACGCAACCCTAACATCAATGTTTCTAACAATACCTCAGAGGCTGATATCTGAGGACAGTCCAACACCCCACCAGCTTCACGGAGCTGTTGCACCCATTCGTAATATTCTCGTGTTTTGCGGGGACGGGTGAAACGGCACCCCTGTAAGTAACTTGCCGCACCCATACCAAAGGCGTAGTAAGGGCGATTCTCCCAGTAAACACGATTATGGCGGCATTGATGACCGGGCTGGGCGTAATTAGAAATTTCGTAATGTTCGTAACCAGCACCCGTAAGGATTTCGCTGGCTTGGCGATACATCTGGGCGGCGGTTTCATCTTCTGGTAAGGGTTTAGCACCGGGTTGATATTGCCGCCCAAAGGCAGTTACAGGTTCTACTTGCAGATCGTAAATTGAAATATGAGTAGGAGCGATCGCAACTGCTTTAAAGAGAGACTCTTGCCAGTGATCTAAGGTTTGATGGGGCAATCCAGAAATTAAGTCTAAACTAAAGTCGGCAAACCCCACCTGACAGATTAGCTCCACAGATGCAAAAATGTCAGAGACAGTATGCGATCGCCCGCAGACTTCTAGCAACTTTTGCTCAAACGACTGCACCCCTAGACTGATTCGATTCACACCCGTTGAGCGGTAGCCTTGGAGTTGTTTCCCATCAAACGTCCCTGGATCTACCTCCATCGAGATTTCAGCGTCAGCGGCAATACCAAAGCAACCGTCTAGCTTATCCAAGATACGCCCCAGTTGTTCCACCGACAACAACGAAGGAGTACCGCCGCCAAAGAAAATTGTTTTTAAGGGAAATCCCAGCGCTGGCGTTATTTCAATTTCTTGCAATAGCACCTCAACATAATGCTCAATTGTCCCAGAGTTGTTGCCAGTCTTGTGATCCCCAACCACTGACACTGGAAAATCACAGTAAAAGCATCGCCTTCTACAAAATGGGATATGTAGATAAGCGTTCCTGGGAACCTCAAAATCAATAAATTTCTTAGCTGGCTTTAAAGAATTTAATACCATGTTTGCATCAATACTCAATATAGCGATGAAATATTCAAAAATTTGATTAATAGTTGTAACTTTAATAAATTTATCGTCAGCCATTTAATTTTATACCTCACACCGCCCTAAGCCCAGACACCAGTCTAGTCCAGCCTTTAGCAGATTAAGAAGTCCGATAAATTTTTCGCTTCCCTATCTCTAATAAAAGACAATTGACTTCATTAAAAAAAATCAAATTGTATAGAGATGCTGATATTAACTGAACCTCATCCAAAAAGTGAATGTCATAACACAAAAGATATAATATAACGGTAAATCTAAACAAGCATCAGTTTTTGAGATCCGCTCCCAGAAATTGAAGCATTCATCCCAATCAACTTGAAACAATGCTTGACGCACTCATAATTCTTTTATTCATCCTAGCAGCGGCGGGAGTCGGTTTCGACGCTATAGAATTGCTACCCACTGGTATGCTGGATCAAGTCAGCAATCAGGACGCTTTACGCTGGGTATTCGCTGGGTTTGCCGCCATAATTGGGGGTGCATCTGGGCTGCTGGTGCAGACAACCTATCGCCGCCTAGAAAAGAAAGTCCGCGAAATGCCGATAGAGGTTATCCTGACTAGAGCAGTTGGCTTGGTGCTTGGCTTATTAATAGCAAATTTGATGCTGGCACCAGTTTTCCTGTTACCAATGCCCTTCGATTTTGCTTTTATTAAGCCTTTGGTTGCCATTTTAGGCAGCGTAATGTTTTCCTTCTTGGGTGTCACCTTAGCAGATACCCACGGTCGTTCCTTCCTGAGGCTGATCAGTCCCCACTCAGTAGAAACGATGTTGGTATCAGAAGGAACCCTCAAGCCTGCCTCTACAAAAGTTTTGGATACCAGCAGCATCATTGATGGTCGCATTGAAGAACTGCTGAACACTGGCTTTATCGAAGGTCAACTTTTAGTGCCGCAGTTTGTCTTGCAGGAACTGCAACAACTGGCAGATGGTTCCAACGATATGAAGCGCATCCGGGGACGGCGAGGGTTAGATATCCTGAACCGGATGAAAACAGCTTACCAAGAACGCATTGTCATCCACCCAGCGGACTATGATGAAATCGCTACGGTAGATGCTAAGTTAGTGCGTTTGACGCAAGAAATTAATGGCACGCTGTTAACCAATGACTACAATCTCAGTAAAGTTGCCACCTTGCAGAAGGTGCCTGTACTGAATATTAACGACTTGGCTCAGGCAATTAGAGCAATTTATCTGCCTGGTGACACTCTTGAGCTGAAAATTCTCAAAGGTGGCAAGGAACCCGCGCAGGGTGTCGGCTATTTGGACGATGGCACTATGGTAGTTGTGGAAGATGGTCGCGACTACGTGGGTGGTGAAGTCCGAGTGGTGGTGACAAGTGCCTTGCAAACCTCGGCGGGACGGATGATTTTTGCCAGACCCCAGGCTTCTGTTCCTGTCTAGACAGATGTCGAGAGCCATACGAATCAAATCATGCGACCGATGCAGCGAACCTGCATCGGTTCTTTTTCGAGTTCGTTATGATGAGTCTGAGCAATGGATTTTTGTGTGCCAGCAGTGTTGGCCTTCTATCAGCCAAAATAATCCATTCTACGTTTACGGCGGTACTTGGAAAGCCAGGAAAAAGGGATAGGGAGCGGGGGCTTTATCGTTTTCAAGCATACTCCTCCAGATGCAAGCGATCGCATAAAGCTTTGCTTCCTCCAAGAGCAAATGCTGAAATCGCTGCCCATTCTGTCATATGGTCGCGATGTACGTTTCCTGGCGAAACGGTTTAAATCCTCGTTTAAGATAGTTGGATAACGCTGCTGGGTGGTCGAGCGTACAGGTATGCACCCAAACGCGATTAGCGCCTTCCTTCCAAGCCTGCTGGACTGCAATTGTGAGCAGATATTTGCCAAGTCCACGTCCTATGAATTCTTTAAGCAACCCGAAATAGGCAATTTCAACCGAGCCATCCTCATGTTGGCACAACTCGTAATAACCGCCTAGTGCGCCTGCACCATAAAGTATCCATAATGAGATACTCGGTTGGCTTAGGTGTGCGTGAATCCGCTTGTCCGTCCAGCCTAGTCTGTCCACCCAGTGATAGTTGCGCCCAACTTCGGAGTACAGATAACGAAAGAAGGAAGGCGGACACTCGACAACCGGCTCAACTTGTACGTGATCATTTGTAAGCGTTGCTGGCTTCAACTCATTAAGTGACAACATTTGAAGATAGGTTCGTGTTGCCTCAATGCAATCCATACAACTCATTTAAACAAAAGCAATTCAATGGGCTGCTGTCTCTGGTGGGAGTGGTTGCTGCCTAAGAATAAGAGGGTCTGTGTAGAAAGCATTGCCAAGCGGAGCTTGGGAACGAGGGTCGAGGGGGTTATTCTTGCAAAATGGTTTTAGACACGATCCGCGTCTTTTTCCTATCGGCTTCTGAGAGTTCTTCTCCTGATTGCAGGCGAGTCGCACTGGTTTGCAGGACGGTCGCGGCGCTATTGTCTCCCATTTGTAGGGCAGTTTTGGCGGCAGTTTGTAACATTGTCGCAGCACCAACGCGATCGCCTTGTTGCAATTTCGCTTCTGCCAGTTGGGTTTGCCTATATTTCGCCAACGCCAAAATAGACTGTTGCACTTGCTGGTTGGGTGCGGGTTGGTAACTCCGGACAACATTCGCCTCGACTGGGATCGTTTGGGAAAGTAACCCAGTTTGATTCTGGGTGGGATCGTCGTAGCGGATTTGTACACTCGCAATATTTTGACTGCCTTCGGACAACTGGCTAACGTAAAGGTTAGCTAAGATGACTCGCGGCACATTCTTCATCAAGTCTCCCAGACGCACCACTAAGGAGTTGCCTTCTTGTTGCACTGGCAACTCAATTGTATCTGGAGCAACTTGGGCAATCGGTTTGAGTTCGGCAAGCCGTACCTTCGGCATCAGAGACAGTAGCAGGTAAGCATTAGTTAGTCCCACCGAAGAGATGCGATTAAACAAGCGCCCAAACTCATCCACCGCCTGCTCTGGACGCTCAATATAAGACAGCATACCCCCGCCTGCGTCGGCAATTTTCTCCAATATGTCCTGGTTCCAGTGAGCGCCAAACCCCAAAGTGTTCAACGTCAGATTGTAGCCAGTAGCTACTTGGGCAAATTTCAGACAGCGGTTGTTGTCGCCATGCTCATTTTCGCCATCGGTTAACAGGAAAACCTGGGAAACGGTTTCCTTTTTCCCCTTTGCCAGTTCTTCAATTCCGAGTTTTAGACCCTCATCAATGGCAGTACCCCCATCAGCAGTGAGCCGATTAATCTGCTTTTTGATGTTTTCTGGGTTATCTATGACTTGGTTAGGGACGAGGACTTTGGCTCTGTGATCGAAAGCAACCACAGAAATGCGATCGCCTGGTACGAGACGCTCCACCAGCCGTACAGCTGCCTGTTTCACCGTTTCCAAAGGGCGTCCGTTCATCGAGCCACTGTGGTCAAGAACCAAACATAAGTTTAAGGGAGCGCGACCTTCAAACTCGCTGGCGATCGCAGAAATTGAAATCTCTAGTTGACGCTGGCTACTCCCTTGAGTTGCGTCAATATTGGTATCATTCAGGGCAGGCTGTAAACCAACTCTCATAGCACTTGAATCCTGGCAGGAGAAGACACGATCTGACTAACCACAACGCAAAATACCGCCGCTACGGAAAATGAACCGCAAATAGTTACAGAACTTATTTTCCACAATAGCTTGCAGCCTAACCCTGGGGAAGCACCCACCACGAAAATTACCACTCTTGGTAGAAACGCTAAATAACACGGAGAAGTGGGACAGTGGTAATTACCGATTATCCATTACTAATCCCCTATCCTTGCATCCTTAGATTCCAATTCCTTGTATCCTAAGACCGAACCTTAACCGTAAGCGGTAATGAAAGCAAAACTGCTAGAATCCAAGCAGTACGGTGAGGTACACCGGAATTTAATGTCAAATTAAAGATAGCGCCATTATTGACCGCCCATACAACGCCATGAACTCACCCATGAAGGCTGTTCAAGCTCCTTACTACGGCGATAACTTCTACCGTACACCGCCACCAGATTTACCCTCCATGATATTGAAGGAGCGGATTGTCTATCTGGGAACGCCCTTGGTGCCAGAGGTAACGAAACTAATTATCGCTCAGCTACTGTTTTTGCAGTACGAAGACCCCGAAAAACCGATCAAAATCTACATCAATTCCACTGGCACTTCGCGTTATGACGGTGAACCCGTTGGCTTTGAAACTGAAGCCTTCGCCATCTGTGACACGATGAACTACATTAAGCCGCCCATCCACACCATCTGCATCGGTTCGGCGATGGGGATGGCGGCGATGCTACTGTCAGCTGGAACCAAAGGCTTTAGAGCTAGTCTCCCCCATGCCACGATTATCCTGCACCAGACCAAGAGCTACGCTCGCGGTCAAGCGACGGATATTCAAATTCGCGCTAAAGAAGTGTTGGCTAATAAGGAAACGATGCTTGATATCCTATCGCGCCATACGGGTCAGTCGAAACAAAAAATCTCTAAGGATATGGATCGGCTCTACTACCTGACACCCCATCAAGCTGTTGAATATGGCTTGATTGACCGGGTTCTGGAGAGTAAAGCAGACTTACCAACACCGCTTCCCGCAGGCGTGATCTAAAGAATTAAAAATTAAAAAGGAAATGCTTCATTTTTAATTTTTAATTCTTTAGAGACCAATTTCAAAGATTCAAAAACGGAGTTTTGTACCATGCCTATTGGCTACCCTAGAGTTCCCTACCGGATGCCAGGGGGACAATATACTGATTGGATTAACATCTACGATCGTCTTTACCGGGAACGGATTATTTTCCTGGGTGAAGATGTGGACGATGAACTGGCTAACCAGATTGTTGCTGTGATGCTCTATCTGGATTCGGAAGATCCAGGTAAAGACATCTACCTCTATATCAATTCTCCTGGTGGTGTGATCACATCTGGCATGGCTATTTATGACACCATGCAGCACATTAAATCTGATGTGGTGACAATTTGTGTGGGCTTAGCTGCGTCGATGGGTTCTTTTCTGTTGGCAGCTGGCACAAAAGGCAAACGCCTTGCTCTGCCTCACTCGCGGATTATGATCCACCAACCCTCCGGCGGTACGCGGGGACAAGCCACAGATATTCAAATCGAGGCTAAGGAAATTCTGCGGATTCGTCACCAACTGAACCAGATTTATGCTGACAGAACAGGTCAATCCATCGAAAAAATCGAGAAAGACATGGATCGTGACTTTTTCCTATCTGCTCAAGAAGCTAAGGAATACGGTTTGATTGACCGCGTGATCGAAGAACGTCTGTAATAAGTAGAGACGCGATGCTCCTCGCGTCTCTACAATGGCAATGGAAACTATAAACAAAAATTGGAAGAAGATAGTTAAAGATACCTCTGATGAACCTCGCAGATTGTTACCGATTGTTGGGGTTAGGCTCAGGGGCATCTTTTGCAGAAATTAAAGCGTCTTATCGGCGTTTGGCACGAAAGTATCATCCTGATGCAAATCCTGGCAATCGCCAAGCTCAAGATAAGTTTATTGAGTTGACTGAGGCTTACAAGTTCCTTCTCGGCGTGGTGCAAACGTCGGAAACCCAAGAGGAGGAATTAAGCCAACAAGAGACAGTCGGAGAAACGCCACCTCAACAAACCGTCACCAAGATTACTCGCAAGGAGACACAACTGCCAAAGACTCCCCAGTTGTCGCAAATGGATCAACAACTGAAGTGGAGTTCGTATCAGCAGTTGCAACAGTTGCTGAAATATCGCCGTTTTGCGCGAGCGATCGCTCTGATTGAAGGACTTGCTCAACGTCTACCACAAGATCCAGAAGTTCGTCAGTGGCAAGCGATCGCATATCAACAGTGGGGTCGTCAACTAATCGCTGAAAAGCAACTTGACAAGGCAAGAATTTATCTAAAAAAAGCCTTGAAAACTGATCCCCACAACCGTTCCCTCTGGGCTGAGGTTGAGCGAGATTTTCGCCGCCTAGAGCAGCTGTTCTGAATCTTTATTTATTTTCTGCAATTCTCTAAGCTGTTAGCTTTAGTTGGGGGATAGTTCACAGGTACAAAAATGTAACTATCGGTTGAGCAATTAGCTCGAACTACTTTAACCAAAGTAGAAATAGGCTCATTGCGATCGCCACCTCGAAAACTAATCGTCCCTGTAGCTCCTTGGGCTTTAAAGTTTTTGTCTGCTAAGGCTTGTTGCAAACTAACACGGCTCGGTGATGATTGTTTTTCTAAAGCTATTATCAGCGCACGAGTAGCATCATAAGCCGTAGCTGTGCGCCAACTTACATCACCTCCCCATAAATTCCTAGCCGCTTGGGGAAATTCTGGGTTGTCATGGCTTTCTAAATGATGCCATGTTACAACCACCACAAAGCGGTTTAAAGCATCTTTTCCTAACAGCAGTAAAGTATCAGGACTGTAGAGGGTACTACCTCCCACTATCCAATAATCGCCCCGATTAGCTCTGATTAATCTTAAAGTATTACTAATACCAAAAGCAGTGGTTCCACCATCTGGAAATACGCCCAGGGCTGTAGCTTTTTGCCTGTGTGCTTGCGCGATCGCTGCACTTGCATTAAACTGTTGTTTAGACAAATCAACTTCCGCTACCACCTTTCCACCGCTAGCAGTAAAGCTAATGAGAAATTGCTCTCGTAAAGAACGGCTAAAATTACTCCCAGGAGCGTAAAAAACTGCTGCTTGTTGGTCACGAGATTGAGCTAGTAAGTAGCTTGCTAAATATTGGGCAGCCACTCGCGTATTCGGTACGGTACGAAAGAAAACGTGATTGGGAATATCGCCCCAGCGCGAAAGTTCTTCTGATGTGCTACCAGGGGAAATTACTACCAATTTATGTTCTTGATAAACAGGCACAGCTGCCAACGTCACTTCACTGGCATAGTGGCCGACAACTGCTAAAAGATCCCTTCTTTTCACCAGTTTATTGGCAACTTCTTGAGCTTGTTTAGGGTTATTTGCATCATCGGCAATTAATACTTTAAGACCAATACCATTAATCTTTTTTCCTTGATTTATTTCATTTTGGGATTGGGCGACTCCTCGCATCATTTCCATTGCTGTGTCTGAACTCTTGCCTATGGGAGCAACAACCGCAATAGTGTAAGCTTTTTGGTTTCCAAGTTGGGCATTATTCAGATAAATCAAAGTTTCAGGATCGCTCGGTTGTTCTTCCCGTGCCTTTTTTAATAAGCTGACAGCTTCAGCATATTTACCTTCTTTGATTTTTTCCACTCCCTGTTGTTTAAAAGATACTTCAGAGTCAGGAACTAAAACTTCTTCTCCACAACTTAAATTGTCCCCAATAATTTTATCGCAAGCCTTGGGCAGGTTTATTATATAGATTATTGCTGCTATTGCCGACAGTAAAATTGCACCAGCTAAAATTGCTAGTGTAAGTTTTTTATTTTGTGGTTTGACAAGCGTTGTAGTTTCCTCGTTTATATTATTACTGCTAGGAGGAATTGGGGGTTTTGGGGAAGGTTGCATAAGCTGAAAGCTTCTACTGGTTCGTGTCTCAATTTGTTTTAACCGTTGCAAAATTTCGTGTGCATTCCTCGGACGCTTTGTTGAATATGGCGGTAAGGGAGCCATCATGTCATCAATCAAATCGGCTAAGTTTGGCGAAACTTGCGGCGCTTTGTTTCGCCAAATTAAGCGACCTGTCTCGCTGTCTTCAGGCAGCAAATCGGGAGATATTCCTGTGAGCAAGTGAACAAAAGTTCGCCCCAAAGCATAAAAATCAGATGCAAGAACTGCTCTGCCACTTACTTGTTCTGGAGGCGTGTACCCACGGGAAAAAATTACTGTGCCACCTTTTCCTTGTAAGTTATGTAAGTAGGTTTCTGTAGCTTCTCGTACTGCACCAAAATCAATCAATACCAATTGATTATCAGGTTGCAGCATAATATTAGACGGCTTAATATCTCGATGGAAATAATTGTGTTGATGTATCTTGTCTAAAATTTCTGTTATTTGTTTTAACCATTTGCAAGCTTGCTGTTGGGTAATGGGTTTATTGTTTTGATTTAACCAGTCTCTCAAATTGCTTCCTTCAATTTTCTCCATTACCAGACAATGCAATGGCTTGTTGCTATTTACAAGATCGATTTTGAAGTATCCATCTGACTCGACTCTGGGAATACCTTGATAATTCAGCTGCTTTAGTACCTCTGCTTCCCGCTGAAACAGGCAGATTGCCTTATCGCAGTCAATGTGCAAAACTTTCAGGACTTTTCGCGTACCTCCGCGACACGTATCCTCCACCTCAAAGGTGTGAGCAAAGCCTCCTTTGTCCAGACGTTTAATTACTCGATACCGTCCTGTAACTAAGATTTCTGGCCCACAGCTAGGACAAGCGAGTTGATTGGCAGGGTTATCGAAATGAAGGCAGGTGGGATTGATGCAATAACTCACGACGAATACACCATCCCGATTAAAGTGGGAATGTTATAGTATTATAGTTGCTGGCACAAAGTAAGTTAATTTCTTAAATAATCGTTTAATTAAAGTTTCTTATAACAAACTTTTCCCAACTGATGGGAGTGTGAAAATAACTCCGTTGCTTTCGGGAGAGCTTTTAGATCAGGGAATAACGTCCTAATGGTTGGATGGCTGAGCTTATGTTGGTGGAAAATTATAGTTAAAAATTATCCTTTACTTGAGATATTGAATTCGTCTGACAATAATTTTGTTTTAAATATTTGCCAAGCTTCTGTATGATTTAGATTGGTCTAAGAGAAAAGGACGAACCTGTAGATCTCCCTACACTATTGCAAAAATCCCAGCGATCGCATTCTTGATGAAGGTTGTAGTAGATGCTCCCTCGCTGGCAGTCCATAATATACCAACTACTACCCAGTGGTTACTAAGGCGCGATCGCGTAAGCTAAAATTAGCGCGATCGCGCTAATCTAATGACAATCGAAGAGCATCAGTTCCTATGTCCCAACAAGCGATCGCTATTACCGTCAAATTATTCGCCGCCTATCAAGAAGCCTATGGAGTTTCGGAACTGTCGCGAGAATTTCCGCCAAATACACCCGTCAAAGCAGTGCTAGATAGTTTCATGACTGAGCATCCAGAACTCAACAAATGGCGCGAATTTACCCGCTTCGGTGTAAATCTCCAATTCGTTGAGCCAGATACCATTATCCAAGATGGTGATGAAGTTGTGCTGATTCCACCTGTCAGCGGCGGCTGACCCCATGCAAGGATTTTGGATTAATCAAACGAAAAGACGCGATGTTTCTCGCGTCTTTTCGTTTAGCCTCGCATTGTCTGAGCTTGATAGATTAGGTTAGGTCACTAAGTGTTGGCTTTTAGGCAACGTATAGCAATCCTATTTAAGTTGTGAATGAGTATTTGCTCTGGTGTAGGGACACGGCAGTGCCGTGTCCTTACAGGATTTCACGAATCATTTAGGATTGCTATATCAGTTAACAACAGTTGTATTGATGGGAGTGGTCGTTTCCGAAAGCTGAGGCTGCTCGGCTATAATCGCATTACCCAGCAGGACGGCGATAACGATCATTATTCCAAAACCAAACCCGCCAAAGGCAGGCTCACGGCGCTGATTGCAGCAGCAGCATGACTGTTGAGAGAAAGAGTCGGATCTGCAAGAACATGGCATGAGAGCGAACACCTCCAAAGTAATTGCCGAAGGTAGATGGGAATTGCAAGCTGGAAACCTAACGCTATTGCTTAACGCACTCTCAAGAGGTTGTTATCGTCGATGCGCGATGCAGCTTGTTTTTGCTCTTTTATGGAGTAGAACCATCATCCTTTCAGTAATGCTGTCTATCAGCACAATTTGTTAGCGCTGTCAACTAGCACATTATTTTTCTTCACAAGTGTTGGCTGGGTTTCGGGAAAAAGCTGAAATTTAATTGAAAAAATCTTTACAGTCCGGGCCGAAGTCAGGGGCAAAGCGATCGCTTCCCTTCCTTCGGCTTATTTCAACCCTAAATTAAGGCATCCATTCCAAAACAATGCCAACGCGACTATCTTTTTGTTGTCGGGCGTTTTGTTTCTGGATGTCAGTCGATAAGCGGAAATTGCGGGTGAAGGCATACCCAACAGAAAGCGTTGTGATGCCGACTTCTTCACTGGTGGCTGGAGCAACCCAACTCTGAGTTAAAGAGATATCTGCGGCACCAGTGCGAGACAAAACTAGCAACACTCTTGCACCGACATTAACGCCATCCGTCGAATATTTGTCAGTTTCCAAATGACGATAGCCTACGACGGGCGCAAAGTTGACGTAACTGCCCAAGGGACGCACGTAATATCGCAAGTCTACCCCGTAGGCACTCCTGTCCCCTTCAAAGGTTCCCTGATAGCCGCCACTAACCGTTAAACCAGTGCGACCAATAAACAAATCTTCCACACCAACATTTAGTCCTCCCGCTTGCCCAGATGAGGGAAACTGAGAGTAACCCAGGCGTACCCTGGTACGGAAGCTGGGGTCATTACGAATTTCTTCTAAAACATTCGGTACTTTTTCCCGCCACCGCTGCAAGGCTGGACTATTTTCACTTTTTTCCGGTGTCGCTTGTGGTTGGGTTTGACTTGATGCAGGCGGTATCCCGATCAAGCTTATACCGAATGTTAACAGCCACCAATAATTTAATCTCATGCAAAAATTTTGAGGTTTAAACGCTTTAGGTAGCGCAGGGAATCGCAAAGGTACGCAGAGCCAGATTAACCTCTTTGCATACCTTTGCGTCAACCGTACCTTTGCGTCAAAAAAAGTGGCTTTGCTTTGTGCAAAACCACTTCAGTTGAAGAAGCCTAAAGTTAGCGTACTGTGCCGTGTACTGATGTCATGTCAATCGGCTTCATCAGGTATAACCGCAGCAATTGCCAAGCATTGGAAACGTAGAACGGTAGCTTCTGGAAGAATTGCAGGAATTTGGGGGTGGTGGAGTTAGCGATCGCGCCCAGTTTTTCGTTATTGTTGATGCAAACATCCAGCCGCTGATAAAATTCCGGCTTCGACACATCCAGAATTACTGGAAAAACACGTCCTGCTGTTTCATTGGTCTTTTCAATCACTTTGATATCATAGTCCCGTGCATCCAATCCCAGTGAGGCGTAGAAGCCGGAACGCTGAATATCGTTAAGGTACATTGTTGCAAACACTGACAGCAGGAAGAACCGACACCACAGCTTTGCTCTCCAATCGTTCAAGAACTGGGGTTGCGCTCGCATTACCGCATCGAAAAAGTCACCGTGGCGGTTTTCATCCTGACACCAGTTTTCAAAGAACCGGAAAATTGGATAAATCCGGTTTTCGGGATGTGCTTCCAAATGACGATAAATTGTGATATAGCGCCAGTAGCCAATTTTCTCAGACAGATAGGTAGCGTAGAAGATGAACTTTGGCTTAAAGAAGGTGTATTTATGAGTCTTGGTCAAAAATCCCAAGTCTAGCGACAGGTTGAAGTCTGACAGCGCCTTATTTAAGAAACCTGCGTGACGTGCTTCATCCCGCGACATCAGGTTAAAGCCTTCCGCCAACAGTGGATTTTTGTCTTTCAATCTGCGTCCCAGTTCTTTGTATAGCAGGAAACCAGAGAATTCTGCTGTGCAGGAACGTTCTAGGAATTCGATAAATAATTTGCGAGTTTCCCCGTCGATGCTATCCCAGGATTGTTCAAATTCTGCATCTCTGACAAAGTGGTGACGGTTGTAGTCAGCGCGAAACTCTTCCAGCAGCGCTTTAAGTTCTTCTTCATTCGGCGAGAGATCCATCTTCGCCATTTCATCAAAGTCGGTGGTATAGAACCTGGGTGTCAGCAAAGTTTCTTTTGCTGGTACTTTCACCCCTGGTCTTAATTCTTCAAAGCTGGGTTTTTTGAGGGAATCCACCATATTCTCTTTCTCTCTTGTTATAAATTCTGTCGCTCTCACTCTTCGCCTGCGTTCCAGTCTACCAATCTCCAGGGTAGCGATCGCTTACCTGTTCGGTTAAGACTTGCTAAGCAGTTTCAACTTTTGTCACATTTGCTGGGGGCTGGGACTGGGGACTGAGGACTGGGGACTGGAGACTGGGTAAGATTTTTCCCAATTCCCAATCCCCAATTCCCAATTCCCAATTCCCCAACTCCCAATTCCCAAAACAAAATATCTATCATTGAAACCAGGATACCTGAAGCAAAGCGGGAATTTTATGAACAATGTCTCCACTGCCTATTTTCTTTGGCTCGGCTGTTTATTTTCCCCGCCCATAGCGGGGCTGCATCGCCTTTACAATGGAAAAATCGGGACTGGTCTGCTGTGGCTGTTTACTTTTGGTTTATTTGGTGTTGGGCAGGTAGTGGATTTATTTTTGATTCCCCGAATGGTAGAAGAGCATAACGCCCTGTCTCAAGCCAAATTGGGGGTATCTGCCAATGGTGTGCCTTTATCGCAGCCTGCGATCGCTCTCACCAAGCAAGAGCTAACTCGTGACGAAATGATGCTCAAACTTCTGAAAGCCGCCGCTGTTAGAGGGGGCAAACTTTCCGTCACCCAAGCAGTGATGGAAACTGGGCTTAACTTTACCCAGGTAGAAGCCACGTTGAAAGACATGGTTAAAAGTGGCTACGTTATGATTGACAATCATCCCGAAACAGGCATTGTTATTTACGAGTTCATCGAGTTGTAAAGGGGTTTATCCAATACTTGCAATACCCCCTACAGGTGTTATCTGGGGCTAAAGCCGAATGTAGAGACGTTATATATGACATCTCTACATTCGTCAGGCATTTTCACTAATTTCTAGTCAGCCACTTTTGAGCATTCAACCGCTGCGTAACCCCAAACACCAGCAAATCTAGCGTTATTTTACGCTCATCACACAAAAAAGGCTCAATCGTGCTAGGTTTAGAACCTTCATAACAGGAAAAAGCTCTTTGTTTTTGGATGTCTTGTTCAGGGAAATAAACGTTAAATTGACGTTTACCGCCTTGCCAACTACCGTAGACTTGCCAGCAGTCCGAGACTTCTTGAAGCGATCGCTTTTCCAACTTCAACTCTAAATCTTGAACACCCGTTTTCTCAAGTGCTGTTTTTAAAGCTGGCAAGTAGTCTTGCTGGATAAATTCCATAAATGGCTTATCTTCAACCGCCGGAGCTTTTTCTTTTTTTGCTGCTGCGGCTTTGGCTGCTGGCTTGTCCTCTTTCGGTACTTGTGCAGTTTTTTTAGGATTTGGCTGCACTTGAGCCGAGTCATCTGGGGTTGATGCCGCGGTAGAAGATTTCTCCCCAGCAGCATTAGGGTTGACTTCTGGATTGGTGGATGCGGGGTCGGGGGCGTTTGCTGTAGGAATGTTGGTTGCTACATCCGAGTCGGTACTGGGAGCATTGTCCTCAGAAACATCGGGAGCTTGTTTATCAACAGTGCTGGGAGCTATCTCTTCAGCATCATTATGATTAATTTCTTCTGGCATTCTTCTACTCCAAGGCTTGACGGTTCCTTTATTGCCAATCCTAACTTGAATCAGCCTCCAGCCTGCGCTGCCACAATGCTTACTTCATCGCCTTCTTTGAGAGGTGTTTTGGCTCCTTCCAAAAAGCGGATGTCTTCGCTGTTAACGTAGAAGTTTACAAATCTGCGTACCTCCCCTTGTTCGTCGCAAAGACGCATTTTGATGCCAGGGAAGCTTTGCTCTAGGGATTCGAGCAATTCACTAATCGTACTGCCATTACCTTCGACAGCGGCTTGATTGTTTGTCAGCTTTTGTAGAGGAGTGGGAATTAATACTTTGACGGACATAGTAATCAGTAATTGGTAATTGTCAATTTCTCGTTCCCAGCATCTGACTGGGAACGAGACGGGAGGAGGCTCTACCTCGGTGCTAAGAAAATTAGACCAGCACTTGCTGCCAGTCGAGACGCTCCAGTGTACGCGATCGCTCCAAGGCACGCTCGAAACTATCCAACTTCGCCTCAATTGTCAGCGGTTCACCAATGTATCCTTGCACGGCTTCCTGCGTTTTCAGCCCGTTGCCCGTGATATATACAACAGTGGTTTCCGAAGGATCAATCTTACCAGCTTCCACCAGCTTTTTCAGCACAGCCACAGTTGTGCCGCCAGCAGTTTCGGTGAAGATGCCTTCAGTTTCAGCCAACAACTTCATGCCGTCAACAATTTCCGCATCGTTGACTGATTCGATGCTGCCGTTTGTTTTCTTGGCTATTTCCAGCGCATAGACTCCATCAGCAGGGTTGCCGATAGCGATGGATTTAGCAATCGTATTCGGCTTGACTGGGGTCACAAAGTCGCGTCCATCCCGATAAGCTTGGGCAATGGGGGAACAACCTTCTGCCTGTGCGCCACTGAAACGGACGCTCTTTTCGTCAACTAGACCGACTTTGATAAATTCTTGGAAGCCTTTGTAGATTTTGGTGAACAGAGAGCCGGAGGCAAGAGGGGCGACGATATGATCCGGCAACTGCCAGCCTAGCTGTTCTGCAACTTCATAGCCGAGGGTTTTGGAACCTTCCGAGTAGTAGGGGCGCAAGTTGATATTGACAAATCCCCATCCTTGTGTATTGGCAACTTCGCAGCAGAGGCGGTTTACTTGGTCGTAGTTACCTTGAACTGCCATAACGGTAGGGCCGTAGATGAGCGTACCCAGGACTTTGCCAGCTTCGAGGTCAGCGGGAATGAAAACGCAGCAGTCTAGTCCGGCGTGGGCAGCGATCGCAGCTGTAGAATTAGCCAAATTTCCTGTACTGGCGCAGGACACCGTAGTGAAACCTAACTCCTGCGCTCTTGTTAAAGCCACCGACACCACCCGATCTTTAAAGCTCAGGGTGGGCATATTGACGGCATCGTTTTTTATATAAAGATTTTTAATACCCAGGCGACGTGCCAAGCGATTTGCTTTAACTAGCGGTGTCATGCCAGTTCCTACATCAATCGGTGTTTCGGTGACAACTGGCAAAAATGGACGATAGCGCCAAATTGAGTTCGGCCCTTTCTGAATACTTTCACGAGTAACGGTGCGGCGCAGCGCATCGTAGTCATAGGTTACTTCCAAAGGGCCAAAACAAAACTCACATACATGAGTTGCCTTGGGTTCGTACTCGGTGCCGCACTCTTTACACTTAAGCGCTTTAAAGGTTGCCGTCGTTGACTGGGTTGCCTGGGTCATGGGTATTTACACTCTACTGAACTTCCGTCATCAGTTCGGTTGATACTAGCACAGGTAAAAATACCCGTCAAACATATCCGACTATTTTAGTCGGGATTAACAGAACGCTAGTTGTGTTAACTATTCCCCACGGTTAACAAGGTGTGTTGCTCTGGGGTGAAGATAATTTAGAGCTTTTGGATAAACGAACCAAAATTATTAGCAACCTGAGAATAAATATATCTTTTGGCTTGGTAAGTAATTCTTCACCGCGATCGCATCCCCAAAACAAAAAGCCCCCACACGGGGGCTTTTTGCGTAGCTGCGCCTTCCGGCATTCGGCATTTTAATTAGCACCAATTTCCGGCGCACGCAAAGACACGGTTTCCGTACTCTGTCGCTGTTGCGCCAAAGACGGTACAGAATCTCGCAATCTTGCCGTCAGCTGTATCGTTGTCGCATCATAAATCTGCGTCAACAACTTCGGATAAAAACCAATGCCAATAATTGGCACCAACAGACAGGCAATAATAAACACCTCTCGTGGTTCAGCATCGATCAAGGCTTCGTGTTCAACTAATTCCTTGTTCTCCGAACCGTAGAAAATTTCCCGCAGCATCGAGAGTAGGTATATTGGTGTCAAAATCACACCAACAGCCGCTAGGAAGACGACTATCACCTTAAAAGTCGGGTTATAAGCATCGCTGGTAGCAAAGCCGACAAACACCATCAATTCCGCCACAAAGCCGCTCATCCCAGGCAATGCCAAAGATGCCATAGAACAGGTGGTGAACATGGCGAAAATTTTCCGCATTTTCTGCCCAACACCGCCCATTTCATCCAGCATCAGCGTGTGAGTGCGATCGTAAGTCGCTCCCACCAGGAAGAACAAACTCGCCCCAATTAAGCCGTGGGAAACCATTTGCAGTACCGCACCACTCAAACCTAAATCGGTGAATGAGGCAATCCCAATCAGCACAAATCCCATGTGAGAGATTGAGGAATAGGCGATTTTGCGCTTCAGGTTGCGCTGGGCAAAAGAGGTGAGAGCAGCGTAGATGATGTTAGTAACACCCAGAATCACCAACGCTGGCGCAAACAGCGCATGAGCGTCAGGGAGGATCTGGGCGTTCATCCGAATCAGCGCGTAGCCGCCCATCTTCAGCAAAATTCCCGCCAGCAACATATGCACGGGCGCGGTAGCTTCGCCGTGGGCATCAGGAAGCCAGGTATGTAGGGGAATGATGGGCAGCTTAACGCCGTAGGCTATTAGGAATCCGGCGTAAATCCAGAGTTGGAAATTCAGGGCGTAATCTTTGGCAGCCAGCGCGCTCATATCGAACGTTACCGTATCGCCGTAGAATGCCATCGCCAGCGCTGCCACTAAAATGAACAGCGAAGCGCCTGCGGTGTAGAGGATAAACTTGGTCGCCGCGTAAAGACGCTTTTTACCGCCCCAGATTGCCAGTAGCAGGTATACCGGAATCAGTTCCAGTTCCCACACTAGGAAAAACAACAGCATATCTTGGACAGCAAACACGGCAATTTGACCGCCGTACATTGCCAGAAGCAAAAAGTAAAACAGCTTCGGCTTAAAAGTTACAGGCCAAGCTGCCAAAGTTGCCAGTGTGGTGATGAAGCCAGTAAGCAACACCAGGGGCATTGACAAGCCATCTACGCCCACCGACCATTTTAAATCCAGCTGCGGCACCCAAGAATAACTCTCTACCAGTTGCAAACCGGGGTTAGAAAAGTCGTACTGGGTATAGAAGGTGTATACTATGACCGCGAAATCAATCAGCCCGACAATCAGGGCGTACCAACGCACTGTTTTGCCATCTTTATCCGGCACCAGCGGCACCAGCAGAGAGGCAGCGACGGGAAACAAAATGATGAAAGTCAGCCAAGGAAAGTTTGCATTCATTGGTAATTGCTAATTGCTATTTGCTAATTGGCAATTGGGGAAAGGGTGATTGGGGATTGGGTTATTGGGAATTGGTGAAAAGTCTTACCCAGTCTCTAGCCGCTAGTCCCCAGTCCCCAGTCCCCAGTCCCCATTCCCCAATATCAAGTGACACCAAAGACAATCACGCCTACCAGCACCGCAGCAAACACAATCAGCGCATAGAATTGGACGCGACCAGTTTCAAAGTATTTCAGGCTTTCACCACTTAAGAGGGTAGCTAATCCGGTGAGGTTGACTGCACCATCGACAACTCGAAAGTCCACTTCCATAACTTGTCGTGCTATGCGGCGGCATCCCTGAACGAAAAGGTTGTCATAAATTTCGTCAAAGTACCACTTGTTGAGAGACAGCTTGTACAGGAAGGGGATTCTGGATGCGATCGCTGCCGGATCGATTTTGCCATGCAAGTACATCAGAGAAGCCAAAGTAATTCCGATCAAGGCAATTCCTACCGAATTACCACCCATGATTAGAAATTCCGTCAAGTTGAACTCGGTTGCTTTTTCCAAAACTTCCTCAACGGACTCGCTTGGCGCGTGAATGAACTCTTCAAAGTAGTTGTGGAATGGCGTTCCCACCAAACCAATTAGCGCCGAAGGCACTGCCAAAATTAGTAGTGGCAGCGTCATAGAAATTGGTGACTCGTGGGGATACTCGCTGTGGCTGTGGCCGTCGTGGCTATCATGTGCTTTAGCCTTCAACTCTCTGGTATCCATTGCCCCAGGTCCAAAATTAGGACTAAGGGTTGCGGACTCAGAACTCAGTTCTAAGCTAGATTTAGCGCCTGCTAGAAGTTGCTTGCGAATATCCATCTCATTGCCCCGGAATTCGCCCTCAAACGTCCGGAAGTACATCCGGAACATATAAAAAGCGGTCATCCCAGCCGTCAGCCAACCGATACCCCACAGCAACGGATTAGCGCCAAAGGCAGAACCCAATATTTCATCTTTCGACCAGAAGCCAGCAAAAGGCGGAATCCCACTAATCGCCAAAGTTCCCACCAAAAACGTCATGGCGGTTATCGGCATATACTTTCGCAATCCCCCCATCAGCCGCATATCCTGATTTAGGGCGGTATCGTGACCCACAACATCTTCCATGCCGTGAATTACAGAACCAGAACCCAAAAACAGCATCGCCTTGAAGTAGGCGTGAGTCATCAGGTGAAACAAACCAGCAGTGTATGCCCCTACTCCCATCGCCATCACCATGTAGCCCAGTTGGGACATAGTGGAATAGGCTAGACCCTTCTTGATATCGTTTTGGGTAATAGCGATTGTGGCACCTGTAAAGGCGGTAACGGCTCCCGTCCAGGCAATCACATCCATTGCCACTGGGATGCCTTCAAACACCGGATACATCCGGGCAATTAGGAAAACACCAGCCGCCACCATCGTTGCTGCGTGAATCAGCGCCGAGATGGGCGTAGGGCCTTCCATCGCGTCTGGTAGCCAGACGTGTAGGGGAACCTGGGCAGATTTTGCCACAGGCCCCATAAATACTAAAACTGCGAACAGGGCGGCAAGACCAGCGCTGAGGTAGCCAGATTCGACCAATGTGTGCAAGCGATCGCCCATCACGTCGAACTCAAAGCTGCTAGTTGCCCAGTAAAGCCCCAGCATCCCCAACAGCAGACCAAAATCGCCAACGCGGTTGGTTACAAAAGCTTTTTGACAGGCATCAGCTGCCCCTTTGCGGTCATACCAGAACCCGATCAGTAGGTACGAACACATACCGACCAGTTCCCAGAAAATATAAACCTGTACCAGGTTCGGGCTGACCACTAGACCCAACATTGAGGAGCTAAATAGGCTCAGGTAGGCGTAAAATCGCACATACCCCGGATCGTGAGCCATGTAGCCATCGGTGTAAATCATCACCAGGAAGGCTACTGTCGTCACGATGACCAGCATCAAGGCTGTTAAGTGGTCAATCGTGTAGCCCATATTCAGGTGAAAATTTCCTGCTGCTGCCCATTCTAGGGCGCGGGTGTAGGGGGGGTGTCCGTGAAATTGACTCCAAAGCAAAGCTAAGGAGTAACCCATCGCCGCCCCCAACAGGGAAACTATAACTACGGCGTTTAACTGCCGCAGACGGTTAGTAAGTTGGTTAATCGAAATTAGTCCCAGACCGACCAGCATCGCCCCAGCTAGTGGCAGCACCGGGATGATCCAGGCATACTGATAGAGTGGTTCCATCACTAACGCCTACTTTATATTTCTTCACTAATTTGGCAAGACCGTTTACATTGTGACATATACAGTCCTCTAAAGTATTTATAACTAACCGGTTGGGAAGCGACAAAGCAATAGAAAAAAATAAACCCATCGGTAGAGATAACCAATGGGTTTGTTTTTGGGGAATTGGGGATTGGGGATTGGGGATTGGGGATTGGGGAAAAGTCTTACTTACTCCCTAGTCCCCAGCCCCTAGTCCTAGTCCCCAGCCCCTTTTTAAGCCGAATTCGGCAGACAGCTAACCATAATTTTCTCCAGCCCTAGCCGTAAATCATCCCGTCCTTGGAAGCCATCGATGCGGTGTACCGCTTTGCCACCTTCAAACAAGATTAGCGTTGGCAGAGTTTTCAGGCGATAAGTATTCGCCAGCTTCAAATTTTGATCGGCGTTAATTCCAACTAATTTAACTTGTCCGCCCCATTCCGCTTGAAATCGCGTCAGGAGAGGGTTGATCAACCGACACACTCCACACCAAGGTGCGGAAAAATGAACTAAAACAGGGGTCGAAGATTCTAAAACTTCTTGTGTAAACGTCCGTTCGCTTACAGAAAGCACCATGATCCCTCTAGATTTTATGGTTTTTTACTATTAATAGCCTGCGTTATTAGGTTGTAGGCTATAGGAAACTTGGTCAATAAATGAGTAAAACTACTTACTCGATATCACCTGTTACCTGTTAACTATTCCTAATTGCATATGGCTATTTGGGATCATGCTACATCCAATTGGGATCGCGTGACGCTTTTTGATCTTTTTGATCACTAAACTACCAATTGAGTTTTGCTGTTGATCCAATCAACAAGGGGTGCGCCCACCACAGCAGCAGGATGAAACCGACGACTCCCGCATAGGAGGGACGGAGAAATTCTTGCAACTTAAGGGTTTGACGACCTTGCAGAAGCGCCAAGAAGGGGATGACGGAGGTGCGAGATTTGGCAGCAACAAAGGCTTCTCCATAGCGAGCTAAAAGACGGCGATCGCCATGCCATACTGCGAATAAATGGTGTAGCACTAATCCTACTGATGTCAATAGGGTGAAGCTGGTGCCAATCCAAAGCGTGTGGGCAATACACCAAATTACCTGTCCTACCATTTGGGGGTGCCTGGTGATGCGGATAATCCCAGTTTCGTACAGATGGACTTGGGGCTTTTCGATGGCGGCAATTTCCAGCAAATTGAAGGTGGCAGGATAGAGAAACAAAAAGGAGATGGCTGAGAGTACCCATACCAGCGTTTGCACGCCTGTTACACCTTGAACTTGCCACAGTTGGACACCATCATAGCGATGATTGAAAAAGTAAATTATCAACACCACCGCCAAGGGAAGACTGACGAGGGCAAACAGGATGCGGTAGAGTCGGGGGCCGATGCGTTTTTCGCCCCACGGTCTTAGCGCCGCTAACCCACTGTGAGCGATCGCAAACCCTAAAAGTAGCGCCAGCATTACCCAGTGGCTAGGAGTAAGAACCTCAAATAACATAAACTTCGATTACACAATAGGGACTTTTGGACTGGGTAATGGCGAAAAAGGTAATAGGTTTATATAGGTAGGTGCCAATTTTCTTTTTCGCCATTACCGATTACCCATTCTCTAAGCAAAAACCATACCCCCAAATATTAAGCGCGGGACTTGATCTCGTGTTGTGTTACTGTCGATGACTGAGAGGCTTGACAAGGTCGTGGGCAATAAATCACGCTCAAAGGAAGCGCGATCTCCAAAATTGTTAGTTGCCTCAGTCGCTCCTTCCCCTGTTTCAGGTAAAGCCTGTATGTCTGACCTTCCTTTCACTTTAGACCAACTCCGCATTCTTAAAGCGATCGCCGCTGAGGGGAGCTTCAAGCGTGCCGCCGATAGCCTGTATGTCTCGCAACCCGCTGTCAGCCTCCAAGTGCAAAACTTAGAGCGACAGTTAGATGTGCCGTTGTTCGACCGGGGTGGACGCCGCGCCCAGCTAACGGAAGCAGGGCATCTCCTCCTCAGCTATGGGGAAAAAATCCTGACACTTTGCCAGGAAACTTGCCGCGCGATTGAAGATTTGCAAAATCTCCAAGGCGGTACACTGATTATCGGTGCTTCTCAGACGACAGGAACGTATTTGTTGCCCCGGATGATTGGGATGTTTCGGCAACAATATCCGGATGTAGCAGTGCAATTACACGTTCACTCGACGCGCCGCACTGCTTGGAGTGTCGCTAATGGGCAAGTTGACCTGGCAATTATCGGCGGAGAAGTTCCTTCTGAGCTACATGACTCCTTAGATATTATTCCCTACGCCGAAGATGAGTTGGCGCTGATCTTGCCAGTCTTTCATCCCTTCGCCAAACTGGAAACCATCCACAGAGAAGATTTGTATAAATTGCAGTTTATTGCCTTAGACTCTCAATCAACCATTCGTAAGGTGATTGACCAAGTGCTAACCCGCAGTGACATTGATACTCGCCGCCTCAAAATCGAGATGGAACTAAACTCGATTGAAGCGATAAAAAATGCTGTGCAAGCAGGATTAGGAGCAGCTTTTGTTTCAGTTTCGGCGATAGAAAAAGAGTTGCAGATGGGCGTTCTCCACAGGGCTCACATTGACGATGTAGTGGTTAAACGGACGCTGTGGGTGATTGTTAACCCGAATCGCTACCGCTCTAAGGCAGCAGAAGCTTTTACTAAAGAAATTTTGCCAGAATTTGCCTCACCTGGATGGGGAAAGGTGCTGGAGGAGTCATCTGTCCTTGAAGCAGATGCTTTTAAAGCAGCTGCTCCTAACCCAGCAGGAAGTTAAGCTTAGGTTAGTCATTAGCCCTTAGTCCTTAGTGTATGACCAATGGCTAATGACTAACGGCAAGGACTAATGACTCATGACTCATGGAAATTTATTGCACCCGTCCAGGCTGCCCCCGACCCCAAAACTTTTTTTCCGATCTCGATAACAACACTATTCTCAAGACGGTGCAACAAAAGTATTGCACTACTTGTGGAATGCCCCTAATTTTAGATGGGCGCTATGTGCCAACGAAGCTGTTGGGGCGTGGGGGATTTGGGGCGGCGTTTCTCGCACGCGATCGCCGCACTCCTGGTATGCGCTACTGCGTGGTAAAACAGTTTCAGCCTGTGGGCGACTTAAACCCGGAACAGCTACAAATCGCCCAAAATTTATTTGAACGGGAAGGCGAAGTTTTAGAAGACTTGGGCAGACACCCGCAAATTCCAGACTTGTTTGCTTTCTTTGAAATAACACTGCCCAGTATGCAAACGGGAAAACAAGATCAGTTTTTCTATCTGGTACAGGAATTTATCGATGGACAAAACTTGGAGGAGGAACTAGCGGCTAAGGGACAGTTCTCACAAGCCGAGGTGTTGCAACTGTTGCAGGAAATCCTCCCGGTGCTGAAGTTTGTCCATGAGAATAACTCGATCCACCGAGATATTAAGCTTTCTAACATCATGCGTCGTAAAGACGGTTTGATTTATCTGTTAGATTTTGGTGCCGTCAAGCAGGTGACGAAGGGAACGCCAGGTGGATCGTCAACTGGGATTTATTCGATGGGATTCGCGCCACCAGAGCAAATGAGTAGGGGACAAATCTACCCGTCAACAGATTTGTATGCTTTGGCTGTGACTTGCATTACCTTGCTGACTGGCAAACAGTCAAACGAGCTATTTGATACTTTCAACAACCAGTGGAACTGGAGAAGTCAGGCACAAGTAAGCGATCGCTTTGCCCAAATCCTCGACCGAATGCTATTGTCTGCACCCAATCAACGCTTTCAGTCTGCCCAGGAAGTTCTCAACGCCATCAATGCCATCAACCAAACAACGCCATCGCCGCAACCAGTAGCACCGACTCAGGTTCCCTCAACCCGCCCAGTAGCCCCAGTAGCGCCTGTTAGCCTCCCAACACCCGCACCGACTCAACCGCCAGCCCCCGTCCCACTTCCCTCTAAACGGAGATTTTCTCTAATAGAAATCTTGGCAGGGGCAGCTTTCACTGGGTTTGAGGGTGGCTTATTGTTGATAGCCTTGAGCAGTCTTTTGCCATCACCAGGGATTAGCATTGGATTATTAGGGATGGTTATCGGAGGTCTGATTTTTGTCCAATATCGCCGCATAATTGAAGGCAAGGATTTGCCAATTATCGCTGGCATTACCCTGCTAGTTGTGATGTTCCTCCCCGGAGTGAAACCCTTCATTGCCAGCTTGATACCTGGAAATCCTGCGATCGCGGGTGTATTATTTGTGGCGATTGTAGCTGCGGCGGGCGCGATCGCAATTACAGCTCTGTTTCGCCTCATCTACAAATTGCTTTCTAGTATGTTTTAAATCTCTTGTATAATTGACCGCTTTATGTCTCACAAAAATGAAACTGCGGTTCTGGTAACATCTTTATTTCTCACTGCTATCTTCATAGCGGCTGTTGCTTGGTGGGTTACAAAACCGCAAGACAAAACTGCGGTTGTACCAAAACCAAATGACTCTTTACTAGATACAACGGCAGAAAATCCGCTCAAGTCTATCAGTTTTGGGGAAAAAATTTTAGTGCCAGAGGAGGTTAGAGGTGGGAGTCCGGCCTTCAAAACTTTAAAAAGAGCGGGAGTAAATGACATTGCAGCCGGAAAATATAATGAAGCAGTTTCCCAACTATCAGCAGCACTAAGGGAAAACCGTAACGCTCCCGAAACGTTAATTTATTTAAACAATGCCCAAATTAATCTTAATCAGCAAAAGTCTTACACGATTGCCGTAGCTGCACCGATTGGCAATGACCCCAATGGTTCTTTAGAGGTATTGCGCGGGGTGGCTCTTGCCCAAAATGAAATTAATCAGGCTGGGGGAATTAATGGGGTACTGCTGAAAGTAGCGATCGCCAACGACAATAATCAAGAAGAACAAGCAAAAAAAATTGCCAGCGCCTTAGTTGACAATAAAGACGTTTTAGGAGTTGTCGGTCATTGGGCAAGTCAAGTTACTTTAGCAGTGGCTCCCATCTACGACTCTAAACTTGTAGCGATTTCCCCTATCAGTACCGCCGTTAGTCTTTCCGGCAAAAGTCCCTATATTTTTCGCACCGTCCCCAGCGATTATATGGCGGCTAGGGCGTTAGCTGATTATATGCTCACCAAATTGCAACGGAGAAAGGTAGCTGTTTTCTTTAATTCCAAAAGTACCTATAGTCAGTCCCTCAAGTCTGAGTTTGTCACGGCTGTTGGCCTGGCAGGCGGACAGGTGACAAATGAGTATGACCTATCTGATTCTGCTTTTAGTGCTGCTGGGAGCGTAGAACAGGCAATTGAGCAAGGGGCAGAGGTACTGATGTTAGCCTCAAACACGGGTGAACTAGACAAGGCACTTCAGGTAGTTCAGGTAAACCGGAAACGGTTAAGTATGCTGGCGGGAGATGATGTTTACGCGATCAAAACTTTGGAAATTGGTGCAGATGCGGCACTAGGAATGGTGGTGGCTGTTCCTTGGGACATTGACGGCGACCCAACTTCAACCTTTCCCCGCCAAGCCAGAGAGGTTTTTGGATCTGATGTGAACTGGCGTACCGCCCTCGCCTATGATGCTACGAGGGCTTTGATTGCTGCGATTCAGCGCAACCCCACCCGAACCGGGGTGCAACAAGCACTCGCATCACCAGACTTTGCGACAAAGGGAGCCTCTGGCACAATTGGTTTTTTGCCGTCGGGCGATCGCAATGGGACAATTCAACTGGTGAAAATCGTTGCCGATAAGCGCTCACCAACTACCTATGACTTTGTACCAGTACCGCGATGATAGAGCAACAAAGATTAAACTAAGGTTGCAACAGCCCTAAACTAAAATCTGCCCATGTCGCAGAAAAACGAAACGACAGTTCTAGTCTTAGCCCTCCTGATAACGGCTGGGTTATTAGGCGGCGGGTTCTGGTGGTTTACCAATCGGTCGGGTGTAAATTTGGGTGGTAAGCGCATTAATGCAACCAACCAATCTGCACAATCTACAGTTGAAACTTTTGCTCAGGTTCAAGGCGTTCCATCGGGGCTATTTAGTTACGGTGGTAGCACGACTTGGGCCCCAATTCGTAAAGAAGTAGACCGGGGAATCCAAACTGTTTGGCCTAAGTTTGTCCTGCGCTACACCGATCCTACCAGCGGTGCGCCTGGATCTGGTGCTGGCATCAAAATGCTATTAAATAATCAACTCGCCTTTGCACAATCTTCGCGATCAATTAAAGATGAGGAATATCAGCAGGCGCAACAACGGGGTTTTACTCTCAAAGAAATACCAGTAGCGATTGATGGAATTGCGATCGCGGTGAATCCAAATCTCAACATCCCCGGTCTTACTATCGCCCAACTCAAAGACATTTACACAGGCAAAATAACCAACTGGCAAGAAGTCGGTGGCCCCAATCTTCCCATTAAACCTTACTCTCGTCGCATTGAAGAAGGAGGCACAATCGAATTCTTTGCAGAAAACGTCTTACAAGGACAGAACTTTGGTGCCAATGTTCAGTTTATCGGCACGACAACCGAAGCCTTGAGAGAAGTAGCAACTAATCCAGGCAGCATCTACTACGCCTCGGCCCCGGAAGTAGTCGGTCAGTGTACCGTTAAACCCCTGCCGCTTGGTCGGACACCCGATCAACTGGTTCCTCCTTATCAAGAGCCTTTCGTACCCCTTGAACAATGCCCAACTCAGCGCAACGACTTAAACTCCAGTGCCTTTCAAAGTGGTAAATACCCAATTACTCGCAATTTATTTGTCATTGTTAAACTAAATGGTCAAGTAGACCAGCAGGCAGGAGAAGCATACGCCAATTTATTGCTTACACAGCAAGGTCAACAACTGCTGGAAGAAGCTGGATTTGTCAGAATCCGCTAAGGCAGATTTTGAAGAGAATATCAATACAAAGCCCCATACGCCAATAGTTAATTTAAAAATCAGCTCATGTCTCAGAAAAACGAAACACCTGTTCTGATATTGGCTCTTTTGATTACAGGTGCATTATTAGGCGGCGGCTTCTGGTGGTTTAGCAAACGTTCTGGCGTTGACGTGGGTAATTTGTCCAAACCCACCCCATCGGCAAGTCAACCCGCGCCACCAGATGACTCTGCTTCCAGTCCCCCAGTCAATCAAACCAATCAAACAGCACAATCGGCGGGTGAAGGCTTTGCCCAAGTGCAGAATGTCCCCACCGGACTATTTAGCTATGGTGGTAGCACCTCGTTTGCACCGATTCGCCTTTCAGTAGACTCAGCTATACAAGCGGCGCGACCTGAGTTTAAATTGCGCTATATTAATCCAACCAGCGGTTCCGCTGGATCTGGTACGGGCATCAAGATGTTACTAGATGGGAAACTTGATTTTGCCCAATCCTCCCGACCAATTCTTTCACAGGAATATCAACAAGCACAGCAACGCGGTTTTGGTCTGAAAGAAGTTGCCATTGCCATTGATGGATTAGCAGTAGCTGTTAACCCAAATCTGAATATTCCAGGTTTGACTTTAGACCAGTTGAAATCTATCTACACTGGCAAGATTACCAACTGGCAACAAGTGGGCGGCCCGAATGTGGCAATAAAACCCTATACCCGCCCAAACGACGGCGGCACAGTGGAACTATTTATCGAAGAAGTTTTGGGCAATGAAAAGTTTGGTACAAATGTTGAGTTTGTGCCTGATACTACTACCGCACTGCGAAAACTCGCTGCTAACACTGGCGGAATTTATTTTGCTTCTGCGCCAGAGGTAGTGCCGCAGTGTAGCATTAAACCTTTACCACTGGGTAGTAAAACTGGTGAATTTGTGGCACCCTATCAAGAGCCTTTGGTGTCTCCTCAAGAGTGTCCCCCCAAACGCAATCAGCTCAATATTGCGGCTTTCCAAAACGGGCAATACCCGATTACTCGAAAGCTGTTTGTCGTAGTTAAACAGAATGGTCAACGAGAGCAACAAGCAGGGGAAGCTTATTCTAACTTTTTACAGACACAGAAGGGTCAGGAACTGATTAGTGAGATTGGGTTTGTTCGCATCCGCTAAATAATAGCTATTAGCTATTATTTATGATTCGTCATAGCACAACAACTAAAGGCTAGGAGCTAAAAGTAGCTAATAGCTGTTAAGTAGCGTCACTTAATTAGTTGTAGGATGGGTAGAGCGATCGCGAAACCTATCAAACATTAGTAAAGGTTTGATTTCCTGCCTCAAATGCCACGCCTCAAAAGACCGGGAAACAAAGCAGTACGGGCGTGGCTCCCCAACATACACGATGACATGGGTTAGTTTGGTTCTCCAACTTAGCTATTAGCTAGTTGTTATTATTGGAACCCAAAGTAGATATCGGTAAACACAGCAAATTATCTCCTTGTGTTCGGATTAATCCCTTTTGGCGTAACTTGCCCATTAACCGAGTCACGGTTACGCGAGTGGAACCAATAGCACTGCCAATTTGGGCATGAGTCAGAGGAAATGGCAGACAGTAACCGTTTTCATATGGTTCGCCGAATTCTTCAATTAACAGCGTCAAAAATCCCAAAAGTCGGTCAATTGTCCGCCTTTGTCCTAGCGTACTCAGCCACAGCAGCTTGCGCTGGTGCTGATAGCGAAAGGCATCAAATACCTCTCGGCGAAAATGCGGCCAGTTGTCCAGGTCATGCCAGTACATCCACACCACAGAAGTTTGATCGACGTGGGCGTAAGCCTGGAGTGTAAATGGTGACTGCGCCACAATTTCAAATGGCTGTCCGGCACCAACAAAACCTAAAAAAGCTTCTTCTGGAGTCAAACGCATGGCTTTAGCAGCAGCATTACTGGTGGTAGCAGTAATTTGAGCTGTACCTACCAAGCGGATAGCACCCCTCTGCACTAGATACAACAGTCCTGGTCTGGCTGGAATCCGTTCGTCTTTGGTGAAAGTTCGATAACGATAATGTTCCTGCGCCCAGTCAAGAATTCTTTGCCAGGTTAAAAAGGGGCGAGATACCTCTGATGTGGAGGATGGTGAATGCATATAACGCAGCGATAATCTTTTATAGATTCTACCAAGATTTCAATGTAGCAAAAAATACTTGCTGCGGCTTCAGCTAAAATTAGAAATTTTTCTCGAATAACTCTTCCATTAGATAGACGTAAAAACGATACTGATAATTAAATTACGCTATTACAAACCTTCAAGTATCAAGGTGAATTTATCAAACATTGATTGCGCTAGTCTTAAGCATCTGCTGATTATTCAGCTACAGGCAGCTATCGGTTTGTACAGAGAAAGAGAAACTTTGTATACACAAGCACAACAATTGTCTACAGCCGAGGAAAATTTGCCTTTGAGTGTTGGGTTGATGGCTGAGGAGGCAATTCCTTTAAAGCGATTTTGGCAAAGTACGGGCATTCTATACAGGTCGAGCGTAGCGCTAAAACTTGCGCCTCTGTGGAACCTGCCTGCTATGGAAATTGCCGCTGGCTTGGCTAGATATCTCTGTGCTACTGCCGATACAAATCAGGAAAATATAACTTTACAAAGTTTTACAATTCAAGTTACTCCTCCCGGTTTAATTGAATTCCAACTAACCGATTGGGGGATGGCACTTTGGTTGCAGTTCTTGGTGAACAGACAGAGTGGGCAATCCCCAATCCCCAATCCCCAATCCCCAATCCCCAATCCCCAATCCTTATCAAGTTTCCCCATACAGTACGCCCATGCTCGTTGCTGCTCTCTACTGCGCTTAGGAGAACGGGAAGGTTTAATCCGGCTGGGTGTTCCGGCTCTGACGGTTGTCGAGCCAGACGTGATTCCTTGGCTGAATGAAGATTCCATCCGCTTAGTTTATCCAGCAGAACGCGCTTTGATTGCTCAGGTGCTGGGGTTGTTAGATGAATTGGACGGATGGGGTCAACCCGACTGGGTGAAACTGGCGATCGCTTTGAGTCAAACTTGGGAAAGCTTCTACAGCGAGTGTCGCATTTTTGGGGAGGTGAAGACCCAGACTCCGCATCTGGCTCAAGCCAGATTGGGTTTAGTGGCGGCTACTCGCTCCATTTTGCGATCGCTTCTGCAAAATCGGTTATTCATCCTAGCACCGGTAGAACTTTGATCGGAAAGAAGTATACCTAAAGGTAGAAAATTTGCTCAAAGGGAGTGACAAATTAAATTAAGTCGAATACTATTGCTCTTGTGTGAGGAGCGAACCAGATAGGGGAACCGAGACGAAACACGGCCAGTCGTCGGTTCCCTTTCTGATTTGTAAGGTAAGAATTAAAAATAAAGCAATTCAAGGGCTGGGTGACATACATAGTAGAGGCATGGAAATGCCATGCCCCTACCGAAGGTAAGAACCGCAATATATTCCACCCAGCTGAGAAACGCTATAAAAATTGAAGAGAATTTAAAGGATGGGCGGGCAAGATGCCCACCCGACCAAAATCCAAGGATATTTTTAAAGTAGGAATTTTTCAATTGCGGCAGCGGCACCGTCTTGCTCAACACTGGGAGCTACCCAAGTAGCGATCGCTTGAACGTCTGCGGGTGCATTACCCATCGCTACACCAATTCCAGCGTATTCCAGCATCTCGAAATCATTAAAATTATCCCCAATAGCCATCACATTACTGGCTTCCAGTCCCAGTATCTCTTCAGCTAAGTAGCGCACCGCTGTTCCTTTATTAACGCTGGGGTGAGTTGCTTCAAAGAAAGTCGCCACCGATGTAGTTAAGTACAGTTCAGCCGGGGTATAACGCGATCGCAACGTACCCATCAGGTTGTCAATTACGGCAGTATCCTCACACAGAGCCAAAACTTTCGTCGGTTCAGTATTTAAAACGTTACGCAGGTCGCCTACAGCGATAGGCTGGATACCAGAACGCTCTGAGTAAGCTTGTGTAGCTGGCGTAATTTCCCGGACATAAAGCTGGTCGTTGATATAGAAGTGGATAGAAAGTAGCGATCGCAACTCTGGTTCCTCAAAGTAATCCAACAACTGCAACACTAATGGTTTAGAGACAGGACAATGCCTGAGAACTTGGTTTTGTGCAGGATCTTGAATCCATGCCCCTTGATACGCCATCACAGGCAGCGTCGAGCCGACTTGCTGATGGAAGCGCAAAGTAGAACGATACATCCTCCCAGTCGCGATCGCTATCTGAATGCCCTTCGCCTGGGCGGCACGAATCGCCTGGAGTACAGGTTCCCGGATATCGTTGGATACACCAGCAATGGTGCCATCGATGTCTAGCACCAGTAATCGAATAGCATCAGAGGTTACACGGGGCAAGCTTCCCGCACTTACCTGGTTAGCAGAAGAAGGTTTTGGCATAAGTTGTTAATTATTCCTTGTTCGTTGTTAGAGTAACCAAACCTCTGAAAACTAACAACTAAAAACTAATAACTCCTTAAAGGCCATGACCGAGGCAAAAAATCGCTTTCGTGCCAGTCGTCGGGTTTTATATGTCACCCTTTGGCTTACATTGTTCATTTTGTCAGTAAAAGTTTCAGCCGCATGGGTGACGCAAAGTCTCAGTCTCTTAGCAGAGGCGCTGCATACCCTGATTACCAGTTTCAGTACCCTACTGAGTTTGCTCGCCGTTGCTGCACCTAACCGTCTGGCAGGACGCGAAATCTATGGTCATAGCAAACTGGAAAGTTCAGCAACACTAATACTGGTGGCATTTTTGGGCTTTGCCTGTACAAATTTATTGGGAATGTCCGCCCAGCAACTGATAGCTGTCACTAATGCAGCCGATCTACCATTTCCCACCCAGGTAAGTCTACCCCTGATTCAAATCCTATCCGCGCTAGCAGGCGTTACTATCCTCTTGGCTTTCTTAAACATCCACCAAGCCAAAGTGTTGAATAGCCCTACCCTACGTTTCAATGCTAACCAGCTGCTCAAGGATGTGTTGCTGACACTCGCCGTGGTGCTGTGTTTAGTAGGAGTTTTGTGGGGTGTGTTCTGGCTGGATCTGCTGCTGGCAGTTTTATTGGTAATCCAGACAGTGAGAAGTTGTTGGTACATGGTGAACTGGCAGTTACCACTGATGGTGCAACAAAGCGCGATCGCTCCTGAAGTTCTGGCTCAAATTGCCCGTCAGGTTGGCGGTGTCACCCACTGTTACCACATTGAGTCGCGGGGAATTGTGGGGCGCTTAGTATTTGTACAGATGCACCTGATTCTGCATCCAGATTTTGTGGAAGTTGCGTCCCAGATTGCCGAACGCATCGAATTGGCGATTAGAGAACGCTACGGCCCCATTCAAGCCATCTTCTACATCGATGACTATCTGCGAGAGCCTCCCGGCACCAGTCTGCCAAATCAGCCCTCAGAGGTCAATGGTAGAAGCGATCGCCACGATGAGACACACAGCCAAAATTAATTGAGCATCAGTTCAACTAAAAAACCGAATTATTACTGATTCGAGTCAGGACTGCATTGCTACGCGATAAGCGCAGCAAGCTCTGCCTCGTGCGTATCGCCAATTTCTGCTTGCGTTTTCAGCTCAGCAGAAGCAATTATTGCAGTCTCGATAACACCGATTTCTGGTCTTTGACACTTGTTGAACAAAAAGTATTATCCGCAAAAGCTCTTACAAGTCCTCAGCAAATTTACTGATATTTATTAGATAAAAACTCTTTTTTAAGAAAACCGCATCCTGCTAAAAAATAAATATGAATTACTTTTACTGTAGTCAGCGAAATTACCGAAATTTTTAAAATAGCGCCTTTCTTTAAACTGAGGAAATTACTGCTGGAAAAATCAATAATAATCAGTAAATTAGTAAGTAGATTCGGGCTTTGCGTAAATGTCGAAAGAGTATGAAGAGTTAAACAAGACTTGCAAGACTTGTAGACATTCAACTGCAAAGTCAGATATTAATAGAGAAGAAAAGCAAATCACTTCAACATCGGTTCTCTAAAAAAAAATAACTCAATTTTTTTTTAGGTTATATGCCGATTAAATGAGGTGAAGTCGTTCATCGCCTTGGTAGAGGTACTTAAATGAAAACCAAACTATTTACTACACTGTTTGCCGCTGCTGCTGCCCTGACCGGCGTCATCTCTGCAACTGCTCCTGCATCCGCTCAAATTAACTGGGGTCCTAATTCTTTAGATAGCGCGCCTACAAAGAAGACATTGAGTCAATCTTCTGATGCTTTGAACATTCAAAATCTTTTGAAGGGCTTAAACACTCAGCTCAACAAGACTCAAGAGAAAAACGCATTCCCTGACTTAAGCCTTCTAGGAGGTAAATCGTTTGATCTGAGCAAGCTAACAGTGAAAAATAACACTGATATTCGCGCTTACTTTGTCAATGAAGGCGCGGATTATAACAATCAGTTGGGTTATCAAGCGCTTGACACTAACGGCAACGTTGCCAAAGAAGGGCTGGCTTTTTGGGAACTCAACAGCACCGATAGCATTAGAGAAAACGACATTAGTTATACCAATCTCAAGCAAGGAGACTGGGTAAGCTTAGGCAGCTTCAGCAAAGGTACGACTCTGAATTTCCAGTTGAATGCCAATAGCTTATACGGCACACAAAACTCATACGGTATCTACAATTCTGTTTCTAGTGCTGCTAACCCAGATGGACTACAGCACGCCAAAGGCTATATGTTTGACTCTCGTTACCTAGTAGTTGGTTTCGAGGATTTGTATGGAGATGGCAGCTGGACTGGCGTAACTCCAGCATCTGACCGCGACTTCAACGACACTGTGTTCATCGTCGATTTGGGTGAAGGCGGTTTTGCAAGCGTACCTGAGCCTTCTGCAACCTTAGCGCTAGCGGGAATGAGCCTTGTTGGTATGTTTGGGGTGCGTCGCCGCCGCAACAGCCAAATCAACGGCTAATCTGCTGACACATCGCTGATGTTTATTAGGACTTACGCACTGAGAACCAGGAAATCAATTTCCTGGCTTAAAGCCCAAGTCAGTTGAAACTGACTAAAAAACCTCAAACCAACCCATTTCAATGGGTTTGAGCTTTGAGCCGGAACTTTAGTTCACGACAACTGCGTAAGTCCTGTTTATCTAAGTTTGATTAGTCAACACCCATTTTTTCTAGCCTGCTGTTGCGGGCTTTTTCCATTAGAGGTAATATTTGCAGCCGCAGTAGGTAGGGTTGCCAGCAATCGCAGTCACCGCAAGCAAATTGATTAATTGGTTGTTGGAGCGTTCCTGAAGGATCTATAGTCAAAAAGCCGTTGAATATACCGCTCAACGGCTTTTTGCTGTGAATTATCAATCTGAACCATAGAAAAACCCAAATCAGTTTGCAAGCGGCTAGATAAAATAAGGCTATGTCTCAATCCACCTCTGCCTCATCCCAAAACCGACCTCTACTCATCCTAGTAGATGGTCACTCGTTAGCCTTCCGCTCCTACTTTGCGTTTGCCAAAAGTCGAGATGGGGGTTTAAAAACAAAAACAGGTGTTCCTACGAGTGTCTGCTTTGGCTTCCTCAAGTCCTTGCTGGAGGTGATAGCATCTCAGCATCCGCAAGCGATCGCGATCGCATTTGACCTCGGCTTACCCACTTTCCGCCACGAAGCCGACGACACATACAAAGCCGACCGAGCGGAGACACCAGAAGATTTTATCACCGACCTAAAAAATCTCCACGAACTTTTGGATGCCTTGAATCTACCAATTCTCACCTCTCCTGGTTATGAGGCAGATGATGTCTTGGGGACTTTGGCAGATCGGGCAAGTGCTGCGGGTTACAGTGTCAAAATCGTTACAGGTGATAGAGATTTATTTCAACTGGTTGACACCGCAAAGGAAATTAACGTTTTATATCTCGGTCAAACCTTCTGGCAACGCACCAGCACCGCAGGGCCAGTAGAATTTGGCCCAGAGGAAGTAAAACAGAAGCTAGGAATACTACCAGAGCAGGTTGTCGATTACAAAGCTCTCTGCGGAGATAGCTCCGATAACATCCCCGGCGTTAAGGGAATTGGCGACAAGACGGCGGTGAAGTTGCTTACAGATTATGGCTCTCTAGACGGGATTTATGCTTCCTTAGATGAGATTAAAGGAGCAGTCAAGCAGAAACTGGAAACTGGAAAACAAGAGGCATATCGCTCCCAGCACTTGGCGAAAATAGTTCTTGATGTTCCTCTGGATTTTAGTTTAGAAGACTCCCATTTGAAGGGATTTGATGCCCCTGTCTTGAAGCAGCAGCTGGAAAAGCTAGAGTTAAACAAATTTTTAAGCAAAATCAGCGAAATCCAGCTAGCGTTTGGTGGTACAGATGAGGAACCTAATGTAGAGCAGGTTTCTAGCTTGCTAGAGGAAAAGGGTGGGCAGAAACCAGAGGATGCTCAACTGGAAGATGAAGACGGCGACCTGTGGTTTTTCAGTGCAGCTGACACCGAAGCGGCTGCAAAGACAGACAAAAATGCTGCTAGCACGATTACACCCCAAATTATTGATACTCCAGAAAAACTAACTCAACTGGTAAACCAGCTGAAAACTTGTACTGACTCAGCTTCGCCTGTGGCTTGGGATACGGAAACTGATTCCCTAGAGCCGCGAGATGCTTCTTTAGTGGGGATTGGCTGCTGTTGGGGAACCGAACAATCGGAAATTGCCTACATCCCTACTGCACATAAATCAGGCTCAAACCTGGATAAAACAACTGTTTTAGAAGCTTTGCGTCCAATTTTGGAAAGTAATGATTATCCCAAAACGTTGCAAAATGCCAAGTTTGACCGCTTGGTATTACGCTTTCAGGGAATTAAGCTTTCCGGAGTCATCTTTGACACGATGCTTGCTAGTTACGTACTAAATCCAGAAGATAGCCACAACCTCGGCGATTTAGTTCTGCGCTACTTGGGGCTACAAATAAGTAATTATACGGATGTAGTGCCAAAAGGCAAGAATATTGCCGATCTCGATATTCAGACTGTAGCCTACTACTGCGGGATGCAGGTTTATGCAACATTCCAGTTGGTGCCAAAACTAAGAGAAAAACTGAAGCAAGTTGAAGCTCTCCACAAGCTGCTGCTGGAAGTAGAACAACCTCTAGAACCAGTCTTAGCCCAGATGGAATACACGGGTATCCGCATTGATCCAGTTTATCTCCAGACATTATCGCAACAGCTGGAAACAGATTTAGCAGCGATTGAGCAACAAGCTTATGAAGCAGCTGGGGAAAAATTCAATTTAGGTTCGCCGAAGCAACTGAGTCAGCTGCTATTTGACAAGCTCAAATTAGACACCAAGAAATCTCGTAAAATCGCCACGGGTTATTCTACTGATGCAGCGACATTGGAAAAGTTGCAAGGCGACCATCCAGTTGTTGATGCCATCTTAGAGTACCGCACCCTCTCGAAGTTAAAGTCTACTTACGTGGACGCGCTACCGCTACTGATGGGGAAAGAAACTGAGCGGGTGCATACGAATTTCAATCAGACGGGTACGACAACGGGACGATTGTCTTCTTCTAACCCGAATTTGCAGAATATTCCTATCCGCACGGCGTTTAGTCGGTTGATTCGCAAGGGATTTGTGCCAGAAACTGGTTGGTTACTGGTTGCTGCGGACTATTCGCAAATCGAGTTGCGAATTTTGGCTCACCTGAGCAAAGAGCCAGTGTTAGTTGAAGCATATCGGCAAAATGAGGATATCCACAGCGTTACTGCTCGGCTGTTATTTGAGAAGGACACAATAACATCCGAGGAACGCCGCTTAGGGAAGATTATCAACTTCGGAGTGATTTACGGGATGGGTGCGGCGCGGTTTGCGCGGGAAGCTGGAGTAAAGGCGACAGAGGGTAGACTGTTTATCGATCGCTTCAACGAGCGTTATCGCAAAGTTTTTGATTATTTGGAGCAAGTCAAGAGGGAAGCGATCGCGCACGGCTACGTTGAAACTATTTTAGGTCGTCGTCGCTACTTTAATTTCGAGGGCGGCAGCCTCCGCAAGCTCAAAGGTAGCAACCCGGATGATATCAAACTTGATGAATTCCGGCGGTTAGGACAATCTGATGCCCAACTTTTGCGAGCAGCTGCTAACGCACCGATTCAGGGTTCTAGCGCCGATATCATCAAAATTGCGATGGCGCAATTGCACGAAGTTTTGCAGAATTATCAGGCGCGTTTGCTGTTGCAAGTTCACGATGAATTAGTATTTGAAGTTCCTCCCTCGGAGTGGGAAGAATTACAGATGAAGATTCGTTCCACAATGGAAAATGCTGTTTCTTTGAGCGTTCCTCTATTAGTTGATGTTCGTGCTGGACAAAACTGGATGGAAACAAAATAAGTGAACGCTCCAACTCCTAAAGAAAGGATGATTGACCACGATCGCTTATTTAAAGAACTACTCACAACTTTCTTTGTGGAGTTCATAGAGTTATTTTTGCCAGAGGTAGCGGCTTATCTGGAAAGCAACTCCATAGAGTTTTTAGATAAGGAAGTCTTTACAGATGTTACTGCTGGCGAACGTTATGAAGCTGATTTAATCGTCAAGGCTGAATTTCGAGGTGAGGAATCTTTTTTCCTAATTCATGTAGAGAACCAAGCACAACATCAAACTGACTTTGGCAAGCGGATGTTTCGCTATTTCTCTCGCTTGTCTGAAAAATTCGACCTGCCTGTGTATCCTGTGGTGGTGTTTTCTTATAACAGTCCCAAAACTCCAGAGCCTAACGTTTATTTGGTTACTTTTCCTAATAAAGTTGTTTTGCAGTTTAACTATGATGTCATTCAGCTAAATCAGCTTAATTGGCGAGATTTTGTGCAGCAACCCAATCCAGTTGCTAGTGCGTTAATGGCGAAAATGAACATCGCTCCTAAAGACCGCCGTCTGGTAAAATTTGAATGCTTGCGTCTTTTGGCTACTTTGAGGCTAGACCCCGCTAAAATGCAATTAATTTCCGGTTTTATTGACACTTACCTACGTTTAAATGCGGAAGAAGAAAGGCTTTTTCAAGGTGATATTGCTACGATGGAGCCAGCCGAACAGGAGGTAGTTATGCAAATCGTCACTAGCTGGATGGAAGAAGGCATTGAACAGGGAAAGCAACAAGGAAAACAGGAAGAGGCACTATCGCTGGTTATGCGCCTACTGCCTCGGCGAATCGGTGCAGTTGCTCTTGAGTTACAACAGCCCATTCAGCAGCTATCTCAGGATCAGTTAGAAGATTTAGCAGAGGCGCTTTTAGATTTCTCCTCAACGGCAGATTTAGAGGATTGGTTGCAGCGTGTTTCAACTGAGTCTAATGAGGGGCAATGAAGCGTGGGAGGTTGCTGGGTATGGGTTAAAGATGTTCTGATGAGTAAATCAGCGCGGTCAAAGAGTTGGTTAGAAGCGCGATCGCTTCCTCAATAACCCTTTTTAACACGAGAGTAGCTGCACGCGATCGCGCTGATGTAACTATGCCAAGATGGAAAACATCTGTGCTGCTGAAAGCTTCATTATTTATAAATACTTGACGATGACTCGCACGCGAACATTATTTCAGAACTCCCTCAAATTGACTGGTGCTGCTGTCCTTATCCTTAGCTTGGTGGGCTGTGAAGCTATTTTTGGCCCTCCCACGTACCCAGTTAACAACGTTAGCGATGGGGATACTATTAATGTGAAGGATGACGGGGGGAAAAACATCAGCGTGCGCTTTGCTTGCGTGGATGCTCCAGAAATTCCTCACACCAACAAGGAAAAGCAAAGCAAAAAAACAGCGGACAAAAACCAATTTCAGTGGGGATTTAAAGCGCAGCAGCGTTTGCAAGAACTGGTGAAACAAGGTGGCGATCGCGTCCGCTTGACTATCACCGATACTGACCAGTATGGGCGCAAAGTAAGTGAGGTGCGCCTGCCTGATGGGACTTTTGTTCAAGAAGTTTTGGTCAAAGAAGGGCTGGTGCTGGTTTATCGCGAATACATAAAAGATTGTCCCAGCGCGGCTATTGTTGAGCAAGCAGAAGCTGAGGCAAAAAAGGCGAGACGCGGTGTCTGGCGAGATACAAAATTTGTGGAACCTTGGGACTGGCGGAGTGCAAGTAAGTAGCGCAATATGCCTACACCCTGAAGGGTGAGGCTACACAAACTTGCGTTCGCCTGCGCGTACTAAGAGAAAAATGAAGCATTTTGAAACCTACACCCGGCAGATTTTGTTTGAATAGCCGCGCCTACAGTCGTCGGGGCAATAGCTATTCAAAATCTTCTTCGGCGTACTCAGATTGCAGCTGCCTGTTGCCACGCGACCAGAAAAGAGGCGCGATCGCACCGCCAATTGCTCCCACACCAGCGCTAAAAGCCAGCACAACGCCCACTGGCATCTGAATTGACTCAAATGTGAAAAATTTCAGCGACACTGATGTGGCGTTCTGTACGGCAAGGATGGCGATCGCGCCTGCCCAAATCGCTAAAATTATGGATGTGAGTAAATTGGTAAAGGTTTTCATTTATTTTGTTAAACCTTGATTCACCGTAGGTAGGGCGTCTCGCCTGCCATTATAAAACAGGCGAGAAACCTGTTTTATCAATATTAATAAAGGCAAGACACCTGTTCTACGGATATTAAGAAAAGTCCCACATCGCGGACACTCCTAACTCTTCCTAGCGCCTAAACTTTTGCTGGTTCCAACTTGTTAATCGTTTGTTCCATTTGTTGAGCGATTTGGCTTTGTTTTTCGGGAGAGTTTGTTTCCAGATAAACGCGCATCAGTGGTTCTGTACCAGACGGACGCAGGAGTACCCAACTGCCATCTTCCAGGTAAAGTTTGATGCCGTCTTTACGTCCTACTTCTTTGACTTTAATTCCCGCAACTTCTGTTGGGGGATTTTTGGTGAAAGAATCGATGACAGCGGCTTTGTGGGCATCCTCTAAGTGCAAGTCTAGGCGTTGGTTGTACAGAGGGCCATCAGCTTCAGCGATCGCTTCTTCTACCAGTTGCGACAGTGGTTTGCCTTCGTAGGCGATCGCTTCTGCCACTAGCATATCTGCTAAAATTCCATCTTTTTCGGGAATATGTCCGACAATGCTCAGTCCGCCTGATTCTTCACCGCCAATCAGCACCTGCGTCTCGCGCATTTTCTCGCCGATGTATTTGAAACCTACAGCAGTTTCGTAGATTTCCAAACCGTATTTTGCAGCAAAGTTATCTAGCAGGTGGGTAGTAGCAACTGTACGGACAATTGCCCCAGTTTTGCCTTTATTTTTGATCAGGTGACGCGCCAGCAATAGCAGCACCGTGTTGGGTGTCAGTACGTTGCCTTGTTCGTCTACAATACCGAAGCGATCGCTATCTCCATCCGTCGCCAAACCCAAATCCGCTTGATCGCGGCGTACCGCTTCGACCAGTTCCTCCAGCTGTTCTCCCTTCGGTTCTGGCATTCCGCCGCCAAATAGTACATCGCGGTGTGTGTGGAATGACTCAGTTTCGCAACCGCAGTGTTCTAACACGGTATCCAAATATCCGCGAGAGGTGGAGTACAGAGCATCGTACTTCACCTTCAGTCCGGCGCTCTTGATTCGCTCTACATCCAGCAGCGTGTAAATAAACTGGAGATAATCTGGCTTCGGGTCAAAGGTAGAAATCTTATCGGTATTTTTGCCCGAAGCCGGCTCATCTGATGCCTCTTCAATATTGGCTACAATCGTGTCTGTAATTTCCGGAGTAGCTGGCCCAGCATAGTCGGGGATATACTTAATGCCGCAATAGGGTGCAGGGTTGTGAGAAGCAGTGAACATCAGCGCCCCTGCTGAGTTGAGAATTTTGGCGTTGTAAGCAATTACCGGAGTCGGGCAATCCCGATCGACAATTTTTACTGTCCAGCCTAAGTCTACAAGAACTTCAGCAGCAGTACGGGCAAACTGGTCAGCTAGAAAACGGGTATCGTAAGCAATTAAAACTGGTCGGTCTTGAGAATAGGCGGTTTCGAGATAACTAGCGATCGCCCGCGTTACCTTACACACATTGGAGAAGGTAAAGTCCGAAGCAATAATTCCCCGCCATCCATCCGTGCCAAACTTTATTTTATTGGAACTGCTGGCTACACTCATCTTGACCACTTCCTCTTTATTCCACCTAAATACTACAAGACACCCACCGCTTTGAGATGTCGCCGCCAATCACAAATAGCCGTGTTTACACAAGTTATTTGAATTTGACGGTAGAAAATCCAGATGGATCTGAGAATACGATAGAATCTACCCTTAATTTCAAACAAGAGTAGCAATAAGGTGTCAATTGCCCTAGCAAATGGTAAATTAGCTGCAACAGCAATATGAGTAATATGCGATCGCATCGCTTCCTCGTATGGGGAAAATCATCTCAAGAGGAGTTCTAAGCCATTGTGAGCCAGACTGACACCCCCACCCTACAAACACTTCAATCTGACGTAACTCGCCTGCGCGAAGAGTTGCAAATGCGAGACCAATTGGTTCAGCAGCTGTCTCAAGAACTATTCCGGCTGGTTAAGGGCAATGCCAACTTTATGCCCAAGCCGGAAGTTTCTGAGCGTCACATGGCTCAGATGAGAGCGCTGCGAGAACAACTGCAAGAAGTTGAACAGCAGGTGACTTTCTATCAAGAGCAGATTACTTCCCGTGACACGGAAATTTATCAATTGCGGCAGTCGGTACAGGAATTAACTGACCGCAGCCGGATGTTAGAGCAGGTGGTACAGGAGTTACCGCAAATTTATAAACAGAAATTTGCCGAACGCATGGCACCAGTCCGCGAGAAAGTGGCGATGCTACAACGGGAAAACCGTCAACTCCACGCAGAGTTACAAAGTGTCAGCTATCGTCTAGCGATAAGAACCCGCCGCACGACAACAACGGGCATTGATTTGCCTAGTTTCCCGCGCATGGGTAATGCTCCTGGCCCTATTCCTACCTTTGGTCATGCGTAAAGTTCTGATTGTGGTCGATGCGGAGGTTGATGAAACTGGGGAAATAATCGCAGCATCGCCCACAACAGCCCAGATGGTGTCCGCGCTTAAGGCGAATAGCCCGAAGATAGGCGCAGTCGCACAAACTAAGCCCGCCTTTGCGGGCTTACAAAACCAAGGAGAAGCGCTACCAGCAGCAGTAAATGTCCAAGTAGTTAGCACTCAGTGGTTAATTATCAACAAACAACTGACCAGTGACAACAAACTAATTTGGTGTCCTTTGACGTTGAATTTGCCGGAAAATTTGGATTTTCCAGCTCAGAGCGTCTACAATGCTTGCCGCGATGTAACAGGTTTGCGCCAGCTGGTTGAGCAATTAGGATACGCCACAGGTGTCGGAAATTTCTGGTTAGCAGTGGTTCTCACCGCTAAAGGGCCGCTCTACGGCGAGGTAATTGGTAAAGATGAGGCGAGTGAAGGCTTAAAATACCGGATGCCTGTGCATCTATCCGACTCACAACGTCAGCCACTTTACCAGCTAGGGTACAAGCTGCTGCAATATTTATCAGCTCCACCAAGCGTTTATTTATTACAGTTCGGGTTTAGCGATAAAAATCTGGTTTTTGACCGACTTTTGCCGTTTCCAGCCGAAAGCGCGATCGCCAGCATCGGCATCCAAAAGCCAAATTTATTCGCTTGTCACTGGCGCTGCTTGGCTAGGCAGCCAATTTATGACCTAGAAATTATCGCTTCAAAATTATAAAAATGTCGAGCGATCGCTCCTTGTAGGCTACTAAGTATGGATTCCGTGCAGTTTAATTCTAATAAATACGGCTTAGCACTCCACACCAGCAGCCCCGAACTAGGTTTAGCCTTAAGCAATTTTGCTCTGAATTCGCGTTCTTCTACCTGGGATTTAGGGCGCGATTTATCAAGTCATTTACATCAACATCTAGCTGAGTTCATCCAGCCGCAAACCTGGGCAGATTTGGCGTTTATTGCCGTAGCAATTGGCCCCGGTAGTTTCACCAGCACTCGCATCGGTGTCGTCACCGCCCGTACACTAGGGCAACAGTTGAATATTCCCGTGTTTGCCATCTCCACCTTGGCAGCTGTTGCTTGGTCGCATTTGGGATTGGCAAAGGACAACGGAAAAAATGCGATCGCTATCCAAATGCCAGCCCAACGCGGTCAATTATTTGCCGCCATTTATCAAGTTTCCCCATCCGGTTCAGGACTTACCCGATTGTTGCCAGATACGGTGCTAACACCGACAGCATGGCACCAAACCCTAGAAACGCAGCCTGATACCTCCTATCAGCTAATTGACATCCCCGCGGGCGCTGGACTGGGTGCCTCAGTTTCCAGTGTATTAGAACTTGCCTATCTAGATTGGCAAAAAGAAAAGCGCCCCCACTGGTCGGAAGCGCTACCGTTTTATGGTCAACATCCAGTTGAAGATAAACCAGCTGGGTAGGTCTAACAACCCCAACCAAAATAATCACCAACTCTGATAAAGATGTCTCAAGCAACTTGCTTGAATACTTAAACTACCGGCGCAAACTCCGGGGATCGAGGGCATCCCGCAAGCCATCTCCCAGCAAATTAAACGCCAACACCGTGAGGATAATCAACAGCGCCGGAGGCCAGATCAACCAAGGCTGCAACACTAAAATTGAAGCATTAGTCGCCAACGACAGCATATTTCCCCAAGAAGGATCGGGCTGCTGAATGCCAAGCCCAATCAAACTCAGCACCGATTCTGCCACGATAAACCCAGGCACCGCCAGCGTTGCTGAGATAATTATGTAAGTGGCTGTCTGCGGCAAAACGTGACGCACAATAATGTAAAGCGGTTTCGCGCCCATTGCTCGCGCCGCTTGCACAAATTCTCGCTCTTTAATTGACAGCACCTGTCCCCGAATCACCCGCGCTAACCCAGCCCAGCCGATGAACGAGGTAATCAGCACAATCAACAAAAACCGCTGGGCGCTGCTAAGGCCAAGTGGCAGCACTGCGGCAAGGGAAACTAGCAGATACAGGCTGGGAATGGTCATCAGCACTTCCACGGCACGCATTAAAATGCCGTCAACCCAGCCACCGACGTAGCCAGAAATCCCCCCCGCTAACATACCCAGTGGAAAGGAAATGATAATTCCCACTAAGCCGATGCTGAGGCTTATTCTGCCACCATGCAGCAGGCGGCTGAACTGATCGCGCCCCTGTTCATCGGTGCCTAATAAATTCAGTTTCCCTTCTCCAACAGCGCCGAAGAGGTGCCAATCCAAGGGGATACCAGGAAATATTTCTACCTCATCAAATTTGGGTGGCAATGGCAGGCGCAACTGAAACAGTGGGTATTTTGCTCCCCGGACAAAAAAGCGTACTGGTGACGGTTTTTGGAAGTTTACAGTTAATTTGCGATCGCCTGTCTCGATATCTGTTGGCCCCTGAGTCGTAGGATAAACGTGAGGCCCAATAAACTCTCCTGCTTGGTTGCGCCAGTATATCTTGGTAGGTTCCAACAAGGAGGTATTTGGCTGCACGTCACACAGGCCATTAGACAGGTCATAAGTGTCACAGGGACGGTAAGGAGCCACAAAATCAGCGAAAATTACTGCCAAATAGAAAACTATCAGCAATACAGCCCCTGATCGTGCCAAGGGATTATTTTTTAATTTTTGCCACCAGTTCATAAAGTTATGAGTTATAAATTATGAGTTCTGAATTAAATGATAAGCCAGTATCTAGAATTTCATAGTTTATTCTGATTCCTAACTTATAGCCGTTCTCGGTTGAGTCAAATACAGTCGGAACCTAACGCCCAACGCCCTTCCCACCTTTCCCTAGCCCTCCCCTTCAAGGGGAGGAGAAAGGAAAATTTTGTTCTTGGAAGGGGGCTAATTTGAAAGCCTCTCTCCGGAATTGGAAAGAGGTTTAGAGAGTTCTAAACTATACCGCATACCAATGAGAACCGTTATATTTGCTTCTAACTCAAAATTCAAAACTTAAAACTCTTACCTAAGCTGCCCCTCCAGTTGTCTCCGCTCATCTTCAGCACTTTCGTGTTCAACAACAAACACATTCGAGTAGAGGTTAGCAATGATTTGTTTACCTTGCTGTGTTAGCTGTAAGTAACGGAGCGCATCCTGAATATACGGGAATACTCCATGCCAGTAAAACTTGGGATAGTTCCGCCGCAAATCTCCCGGATGCTTATAATTCAGGGCTTTATTCACGCCCGTTTCTTCAAACTCATAATACAGCGCCCCAATTTTCTTCAGATAGCGGGGATCGCTGAGCTGACCAATCAAGTCAGAGGCACGAACCAAGCCTGGATAATTGACGGTATCTTGATGATCCTCTGCTGTTGGCACCGGGAAACGGGTTAATTCGATATTGTGCTTTATCACCTCAGCGTCAATCAGTTTATGACCGCCAAAGCGTTCCTCAATAAATTGTTTTGCTCGATCTACATGGTAAGGTGTCAAAGAAGCATCGCTCGATCCGCGAGGCACAGAAACCATTTCTCCATCTTTCCCGGTGGAGTAAAGTCGTTCTTCGTCTCTATCTTGGCGACACACTCCCTTAACGTAGCCGATGTCATGGCAAACTACGGAGATGATGAAGTGTAACCAGTCTTCACAGGACACTCCACCCTCACGAATGTGTCTCCCGCGTAAGATTTCCTGTCCCACCAGAGCTACTAAGATCGAGTGTTCTACGTTGTGATAGAGGGCATCGCTGTTAGCAATGTTTTCCAGAGCCATAGACCCCGCCCAGGCGATGATGTCTTCGTAGTCGGGCTTATAGCCGCCGTAGGTGCGACGATAGCCTTCACGAATGCTTTGAACAAAACTGTCAATTAAAATTTCTGTTGCGTTAAACATTCTGGGTACTCGCGCTTTTCTCAGTGCCGTGAGAGGGGAGATACTGAAATCTAGGAATAATTGAGCTGCGAGACTCTAACTTTACAAAAGACGCGATCGCTTTTAACTTGGCACTAGGCTAAGAATACAGCGCATCTGAGAATAAAGCATTTGTCTCTGTCTTACGGAATAGATACACCCCCTACACCTTCAGGATGCACTAAATTTGGGCGGTTGGTGTTGTCAACTGTCATGGTGCTTTGTGTTTCTCATCACAACCGCAAGCTTTGGTTTTGAAAGGCTCACAGATGAGGTGGGAATCTAGATTCTTCGATTCCTACCTCATCCTTTTAGAATAGGGGGGCGCAAAAAGTTTAATAGTTCTCGGTTGACAGTTTGGGGAACTTCCTGCTGCATCCAGTGACCGCAGTGACTAACGAATTTGAGCTTGAAAGGCGCATTTATCAAGCGTTCCATGCCTTCGGTGAGTTTGTGTCCAAAAAAGGCATCTTCTTCGCTCCACAGCATTAAGGTGGGTACGGTGATCGGTTCGGGCGATCGCCCCCAATGGTGCAACCAACTCTGCGGCGACAGGGAGGAGCGATAATAGTTCATCGCCGCCGCCAGCACCCCAGGTTTTGCCAATGCTTCTTGATACCGCTGGGTATCTTCTGCGGTAAACGCTCCTTTGCGAACCGCTTGTTCCCGAAATACGTTGTTTACAAAATCTTTTAAATTTTGTCGAATCAGCCACTCTGGTAAACCAGGAATCTGAAACGCCAGCACATACCAGCTGCGACGCAGTTGATCCAAGTTTCCAGCAAGTTCCTGCCAAAACCTATACGGGTGCGGCGCATTCAAAATTGCCAGTCTATTCAGAACTTGGGGAAACTTCTGGGCAAGATTCCACGCGATTAATCCACCCCAGTCGTGACCTACAATATGCGCCCGGACATAGCCTAGATTTTTAATCAATCCCCGAATATCAGCACTCAGGGTATCCAGGTCATAACCGCTTAGGGGCTTATCCGAATCGTTGTATCCCCGCAAATCGGGAACCACTACTTTAAAATGACGGGCTAGTGCTGGTATTTGATGCCGCCAGGAGTACCAAAACTCGGGAAATCCGTGCAGCAGTATCACCAGCTCCCCCTGTCCTTGGGTCACGTAGTGTAAGTGAATGTCGTTCGTCTCAATAAACTGGTGTTGCCATTCAAAATTGACAGCAGTCATAAACAGTAGCAGCCGTCCCTCGCCTGCGGATAGGACATAGGTTTCCCCTTTTTCAGATTAGCAGTCCCAAGAGCCAATCTGTCTAAAGATAGTAGCGAAACCTTGGCAACGAGTTTATCTCCGCTGCGGTACAACGGGACGATACTCCGAGGGGTTGATTTTATATTTGACTAGATTGGCTAGGTCTTGCAGCTGAGAAATGGCTTCAGCGCCCTCTAGCTTCATAAGTTCGCGGTCATCCCGCATTTCTGTCCAGGTGATGCCATAATCTGACACCAAAAAGCGAATCAGATGATTCTCCCCCAGACTGACCATAAATGATGCGCTATTCATTTGACCTCCGCAGGTATAGCAAGAAGCCAAATATCCCCGTTGCTCTAGCACAGTTGCCATAGCTTGGAGGTTCATCACTAGATCATGTACAAATTGACGGTGTTGCTCTGCAAGTCGTAGAAACACGGTTGTCCTCCAACCACCACACCTAAGTGTAAACGTTTTATACTTTCTTAAGATTTTTACCCTCAACCTATGCGCTATGTTAGGTTAAGAGAATTGAGTCTATCAAGAAACTGAATAATACCAGCTTTGCACCAAGTTAGCTTAAGTATCTAGGAATGCAAAGTATCAACAGTAACAATGAGCTTCACTCAAGAGCATTGTAAACACCCTGAGTGACGATTAAAGTATCTGCCTCTGGCTCGGTAACAATGAGCTTCACTCAAGAGCATCCTAAACAACATAGAGAAAGCTTAGTTCTACCTAAAGGATGACTTGGGGCTGAAGTGGTGCGATGTTTCAAAACGACGAACCTTTTAGCGAGGTTCGCGCCGAATAAGAATTAAAAATCACATTTATAAACTCAGCTTATATAAGCTGAGTTTATGTAGGTGGAAGCATTAAGGCAAGTCTGGCAAATGCTTCACCGCTAGAAACTTCACCCAAGTAAACTGTTGCCAGACCCTAGTTGACTTGCCACCAACCAAAGGAAGGGCCGATGAAGCGAATAGTCACCCAGGTACCTATCAGGAAGCTGATCCCAATCCAGGCCCCCCGGTTGCTCCATTTGACGAACTGTTGTGCTTGAGTTTTAGTAATCGGTAGCCAGGGAAGAATGTAAGCCTGTTGACCGTATTTCTCTCCGAGTGCTTCTTTACGACGCTTGGAATCACCCATAATTGATAGTTTTAGATACTTGTTAATAATAACCCTGGGGTTAGGCCCGTTGCCGGAATTGTTTATAGAAATTACGAAATGGGGGGCTGGGGACTGGGGATTAGGGACTGGGGACTAGGGATTAGGGGCTGGGGACTGGGTAAGATTCTTCCCAATTCCCAATTCCCAATTCCCAATTCCCAGTCCCCAGTCCCCAGCCCCCAGTCCCCAGCCCCTAGCGATCGCCTGTAAACCAGTTGGTGTCCAAATAGTTGATTCGTGCTAGAGGACTAAGCGCTTCCAGTACCTGAGAACCATAGCTGCGGTGATTTACGCGGCTATCGAGTAGAGCAACAACACCTTGAGATTCTCGCACGGGCGCGATCGCTCGCTGTAATTCACTCAACGCCACGGGCAACAGATACAGACGAAACCAGTCTTGACGCTGCTGTTTATAATAAATTACCCGACCAGCTACCAAAGGATTTTCTAGAGAAGGTATGGGCAAAGTCGCAATTACTAGCAACTGGGGAGCAGGTAACGTCTCCTGATGATGTCGCCAGAATTCCCAGCCTGTTACTAAAATGCCATTGTTTGACACGCGGGCTTTTTCTACTTGTACGCGGGAGCCAAACTCACCAGCCAGAGCAGCTGCTACCTGCGCCCGGAGTGGTGTATCCTCGACTAAAATCACAGCTAGTTTGTGGATGTCCGGATTATTTACGGGCAATTTATCAATTTCTTCGATTAACCTCCGGACTTCTTGAATCAAAAACCCCTGAAATTGGGGCGTATTGGGGAAAGGGAGGCGATCGGGGAGGTACAGATGAATTAATTCATTTTGCCTGTCTGGAGAAAATTTTATACAAGTTAAATCTTTTATCCCTACGCGCTGACGATAGACTTTAGCTTCCGTCTCCAAATCAAGTGCTGCACCAATTAACACTACCGGATCTTGATGCCAAATTTTTTCTAAGGCGGTTGCTACTTCAACCGGGCCACAAGACAGAGAAAACTGCCCTTTGGATCTCTTCATTTGGGCCCACATCAGTTGGTTTGAGGATCGCGATCGCTCCCAGAAATTCTGCCATGCGGGGGGTAGTTTGTCTTCCGCTGTCTGCTGTCCGTTGTCAGTAGCGATCGCGCCTAGCACTGAAGTGATAAAATCCGCATTTCGGTCTACTAAACCGTTACTAGGAGGCATTGTTAATGACTCGTAGAGATGCTGCAAAATTCCTTGCTCTGATCGAGAAATCAGATAGCATTCATAGGGATTTACTGGATGCTGGAAGAGTTCCTTTGTCAGTTGTACTCGCGCATCCAGAATCGGCCCTGTCTGGTGAGGAAAAGCCCGCATCAAATCGTCCCAGTCTTTGGGTTGTAAGCAAACTGTTAACTGCTCCCGCGCCAATTCTTCCAACTCATCAGCACCATCAAAGATAGTAGGGATGCCAGTTGGTATGCTTCCCAAATTTTTTAAGCGATCGCTTAACCAAATTTCGGGCGATGTCAGCAGCAACCCTTGGAAGTTCTCAGGCAAAGCGTAATCTGTAATTATCGCCTTATCCGTTTTCATCCATTGTTGTAACTGGGGAATTTGCACTTCTATCAAGCGCTGTTGTACCGATTCTGGAGCTACCACAATTACTGGGCCCTGCCACAGCAAAGCAGGGCTGAGGTAACTCAGACGGTAACTTCCCATACTCTGGGGCGATCCAGTTTGTATCAGGGCAGAACGCCCCAATCGCAAAGCCCGCGCCACCAGCCTCGCCATTGTTAGATGATGGGGCCAAGCTCGGTTTCCCTGCTCGCGTAGGAATGCACGTAGTGAGGAATGAACTTCTACCTCTATCACTTTAGTTAGATGCTAATTGAAGGATTACTAATTGCTAATTGAAGGATTACTAATTGCCGCCCTTAGCAACTAGCCAATCTACTTATATTAGCTCTGCTGAGATTTTTCCAAATAATTAAATTCTTTGATAAATTCAATTACCGTACCTACAGGAGGCAAAGTGGAGTTTTGTGGTTCTACGGAGGGATTTTTCGGAGGGCTGCCTAAGTTAGACAAATTCATAAACCGTTTGCCAAAAACCGGGTGATGATAAACATTTAAGGTTTGATCGGTAGAGTTGTTTAAAACAGTTTGGGTAGGAGCTTGAAAGAAGTGTACTTTGTCTTTGAGTCCTGGTAGAGCTTGGAAAATATCTATAGCGCTAACCTGGTTAATGGTTTTACTCAGTGCTGCGGTTAATTGCTTGATTCGATAATTATCTTTAAGGCCAAGGGTGTCTATATTTTGGGATTGGAGGATGTGCAATAGGGCGATGATATTTTTGTGAGTAGCTGCTGCATCGTAAAAGGGAAGAATCGCAACGTAAGCGAGGGGAAATAATTGATCGTTGCTGTCCATTCGGAAGGTGAGAATGGTTTTTCTTGAGCTTACCTCCAAACTGGGGGGATTGCCGATACCGGGATAGTGCTTAGCGATGTGATGATAAGTGGTGGCTAAAGCTAAATTTGCCTCCATATCTAATGGTGCGTCAACGATAATCCGGACGGTGGGGAGGGTTTCATTAAAGAACTTTTTTGATTCTTCGGTGGTGAGGCGGAAAATTTCAGTGCGATCGCCATCTGGACTCAAATCAACCCACTCGCAAGTCATTCCTTCTGTTTTTAGCCCGAAGCGCGACACAGCATAAAGTTTAGCTCCTGTCAAGATAGCACCTGTCAAGTCGGCTCCAATCCAATCAGCTTTAATCAATCTAGCTTGAGTGAGATCCGCATGAACTAAGCTGGCATTAAGTAAATTAGCGTTGCTTAAGTCTGCCCCAATTAAGTTGGCTCCACTTAATTTAGCGCCGCTTAAGTCTGCCCAGCGCAAATTCGCCCCGCTTAAGTCCGCCCAGCGCAAATTCGCTCCGCTCATATCTGCGCCGCTCAAGTTGGCGCGAGAAAGATTAGCTTGTCTGAGTTCAGCTTCTCGGAGATTTGCCCCACTCAAATCGGTTCGGCTTAAGTCGGTTCCATTCAAGTTAGCCTGTTCCAAGTTAGCACCAGTCAGGAAGGCTCCCCGGAGATTGGCTTCATTCAAACTGGCACGCGAGAGGTTGGCTTGTCTGAGGGTTGCTTCTCTCAAATCGGCACCGCTGAGGTTAGCCGATCTGAGATTGCATCCACTGAGTTCGGCGCGAATTAGTTCGGCGCGAATTAGTGCCGCCTGAACCAGTTCGGCTCCCCCCATATCTGCCCGAATCAGGTTAGCTACGTTAAAGTTTGCCTGGTTTAAGATGGCTTTGCTGAGATTGGCACCACTGAGTCTGGCGACATTGAGTTTCGCGTGACTCAGGTTGGCACCACTCAAATTGGCACCACTGAGGTTGGCAACACTTAAGTTAGCGTTACTCAAGTTAACACCACTGAGGTTGATGCCACTCAAGTTAGCCTCGGTCAAGTTAGCCGCCACAAAGTTTCTGACCCCGGCTGCATATTTTACTATCAATTCATCGACATTCATTGGAGCCACCTCGCCAGCATTCTCATTTTATGGTTAGGAGTAGTGTGCTAAAGCCAAGCCTTGCGGGTCATTTTCCATTTTGAGTAGCTGGATTGGTGTGCAGCAGATGAACCCTCGCTTTGCTTCTATTATTCTGGCTTGTTCTAGCATTTATCCAAAGTTGTACAAGCCTTAATCTAGCGTGTCTATCTGTAAATCTTAGTTAGAAGTTTGGTGTGAGTATCCTCCGCATGATGAAGGATGAATAAAGAAATCCATTATGCCGCGTCACAATAGCGGCGGGAAGGGCGATGAATATTGGTATTGTAGGGCTGGGACTGATTGGCGGATCGCTGGGCTTAGATTTACGAGCGGCTGGCTATCAGGTTTTGGGGGTGAGTCGTCGAGACAAGGTTTGTCGGGATGCGATCGCGCGTGGCGTTGTGGATGATGCGGCTGTGGATATGGCGCTATTGGCAGCAGCAGATGTAGTTTTTGTTTGTACGCCCATTAGCGCGATCGCATCCACGGTACAGCAGCTAATTCCCCATTTGTCTGCTGATGCCATCATCACTGATGTTGGTTCGGTGAAAAAGTCGGTGGTTGAGGCAATTACACCACTTTGGGCTAATTTTGTCGGGGGACACCCGATGGCTGGTACTGCGGAAAGTGGTTTAGAAGCAGCGGTGCAAAATTTGTTTGTTGGTAAGGCTTATGTGCTTACACCAGTGGCGACGACACCACCAGCTGCTGTAAAAACGGTTGAGGAAATTGTGCGAAGTCTGGAAGCTAAAATTTATCATTGTTCTCCAGAGAACCACGATAAAGCTGTGGCTTGGATTTCTCATTTGCCAGTGATGGTGAGTGCTACTTTAATTGATGCGTGTATCAGCGAAACCGATCGGGTTGTGCTGGAATTAGCGCAACAGTTGGCTAGTTCTGGTTTTCGGGATACCAGTCGCGTTGGCGGCGGAAATCCAGAGTTAGGCTTGATGATGGCGCAGTACAATCGTCTTGAGTTGTTGCAAAGTCTCCAACAATATCGTCACTGTCTCGACGAAATTATTTCCCAAATTGAGCAAGAAGATTGGGACAGTTTGCACTCAAAACTGACAACTACTCAAAGTAAGCGATCGCAATTTTGTTAAAAAGCTGACGGGGTAACAACCCCGTTAGTTTGCCACCTCCAGGCATTGTCTTTCAATAGCGCCTAGAGAAATAAACTCTTATATTTTTTGGGCAACGTGAAAAGCTGAAATATAGAATGCCTGAATACTCCCTGTGCGCCTTTCTAGCGTTTCCCTCAAACCTTTAAACAAAGAATCTCTCTTGTGCGGTAAGAGCGCAATGTACGGCGATAACGTACTTAAAAGCATCAAATAATCATCAATACTATAGGTGACTTCACACGCCATCTGTTCGTACACTACGTTCTTAAACAGACCTGAGTCAATGAAATTCTGCCCCAGCCCTCTGAGAATTTCTCCCTGAGTTTCCCTGTCTTCATAACGTGCAAGCTCCGGAGCCTGAGCCTGATAGACTTCATTCAACGCTTGGTAAACTTCATACGGGGGTTGAGGTTCTTTGTTCCACAGCAAAATCAGAGAACCGTTGTCTTGTAGCGCAGCAGCAGCTTTTGGACACCTAATTTCTGATGAAACCCAGTGAAACGAATTGGCTGCAAGAACGGCATTAAATCTCTGAGGCTCTAGCTCCCACTCTTCAAAGGTGGTATTTCTAATCTCTACAGCCGGATAGGTTGCACAGTTCTGTCGCGCTAGTTGGCAAGCCTCCTGGCTTGGTTCCAGGCATACCATTGAGAAGCCCAATTTGGCAAATTCTACAGTTGCAGTCCCAGGGCCGCATCCTATCTCAAGAGCGATCGCGTCTTTATCAAGTTGAGCTAACTCTACAGCACGACGAATTAGTTCTTTAGGATAGCGCGGTCTTGCTTTGTTGTAGGCATTTGCCACCTCCCTATACCAAGTTTTTCTTTGCTGCAAGTCTTTGTCATACCAGATTTTTTCTTGTTCTGAATCTTTCACGATCTATCTGTCTAAAAGCAAATATTACTCCCTCCGCAGGAAGCTGATGAATGCAGTGTAGGACTTTCGGTAAGCAAATATAGCAATTCAAGGGTTGGGTGCGATACATCTGAAGGGACATGGCAATGCCATGTCCCTTCCACCCATCTGAGAAACGCTATAGTGTCGGGAAATTGGTTTTTTTAACTTCGCCAGCAGTTGTGACAGTTAGATAACTGTCTGCCTTTAGAAGTGACGCTATCTAGATTTGCTAAAGCGATCGCTTTTGAGCTTTGGAGGCTACAAGCTTTGACCTGTAAGGCTTTAGCGCGTTCAGCCGTAAAAAGTCAGCCTTGTAAAGACGCGATCGCCTTTGTCTCAACCTCTAAAAGTGACACAGAAGCATCCCAAAGATTCTCTAGAGTTTTTTAATGTAAATCCAGAACGATAAATCGGTATCAAACCCGCATAAACAGTCTTTCGTGTCAACAAGTTTTGAATAATAGGGCATCAAACTAATGCAAAAAGATATGAACTTCCCAATGGTGGCTATTGTTAACGATTTAGATGCTCTGATCACAGAAATTGATGAAAACCCGCACCTTTCTTCATGGGTGGTTCGTCTGGTACTCAAGTCTATTAAAGATAAAGCTAAGAGAATGGCCACTGATATACCTCAACCAGAATATTTGAATCAGCCAATTCAGAACAAATCTTTCAAAAGTTCAAGTAATATTAGCTACCAAAAAATCAAGGTTTTACGGCAAGGGCGGTAGATTGTGCCGGGATGCGATCGCATTTTTCATCACTTCATGCCAACTTCCAAAAATAAAAACAACCGAAATTTTCTCCGGCTCCCCTCTCCGCCTGCGGAAAGGGGTTAAGGGTAAGGTGAAATTTCTGCCGTCTTACTTATTGTTAACAACATTTTGAGGTTTATTTTGAGTAAACGCCAAAATGTTTTCCACAGTTGTCTTGATAATTCTTTCTCTCGCTTCGCGGGTATTGAAAGCACTATGAGGCGTGACAATTACATTAGGCAGACGCATCAAAATTAAGTCTGCTAATAGCGTTTGCAAGTCCTCTTGCTTGCGGTCAACAGCCTGTAGCAATTCAGAATCTTTCCGCAAAACCAATTCTTGTGGTAATACATCCAAACCCGCAGCAGCCAACTTACCTTCTATAAGTGCGTGCAGCAAAGCTTGAATATCTACTACACTTCCACGGGCTGTATTAATTAAAATTGCCCCATCTTTCATTATTGCAAATTGCTCAGCGGCAATTAGGTGATGGGTATTCTTGTTAGCTGGAACGTGCAGTGTGATAATATCAGAAGTTGCCAATAACTTTTCTAAATCAGCATATTCAAATTTCAATCTATCGGCTAATTCCTGCTTTGGATGCACATCAAAGGCAACAACTTCCATCTGAAATCCCGTGGCAATCTGAATTACATATTGCCCGATGATCCCCGTACCAACTACACCCAACGTTTTACCGCGTAGGTCAAAACCTTGTAGCCCTTTGAAGGAGAAATAACCTTGACGAGTGTTATGGACTGCCTCAATAATATTGTGGCTGATTGCCAGCAATAATCCAAAAACGTGTTCAGCAATAGTATTTTCCCCGTAATTGGGAACGTTGCAGATTGTCACATTCTGAGTTCGACAATATTCTGAGTCGATGTGGTCAAAACCAGTTGAACGGGTGGCAATTAATTTGAGCTGCGATAAGTGTTGGAGAACTTCCGCATTAAGCTGGGAATCGATGAAGGTGGAGACAACATCGGCATCGGCATATTGTCCAGCATTTGTGCTTTTTAGTTGCTCGTCCACGAACTTAAGTTCATGTTCCTTACTCAAATCATTGAACGCCTCTTTTTCCCAATCTTCGACTTCAAAAATAACTACTTTCATCACTTTACCTCTGACGTGTAATTAATTCAGTTTCGTTTGATTCTTGAAAGTCATTCAGAGTGCCATGCCGTTCGCTCAAGAATAATTGTAAGTTGGGTTTAGCCACCAAGCAAAAAAAAAGGATGGGTTTCTTAACCCATCCCTTGTAATCTGTCTTACTCACCTTATGGAACGCTACAGCCTACTAACGCTCAACCGGAAGCGCAGCGGTTTGGATAGGTACGTTGATATTCTGCCCATTCCGACGTAACTCTAGCTGTAAATTGCTACCTACTTGAGTCTTTTCTACTTGCTGTTGTACGCTTTCCGAGTTTGCGATCGCTTGCCCATTGATTTTTTGAATCACATCTCCAGGGCGTAATCCCGCCTTAGCAGCTGGGGAATTTCGCATAACTCTAAGAACGAGGACACCTCGATCTGCATCTACGCTCAAGCCACTATTGGCATCTTCATTAATTTGCTGTCTCACGTCAGGGGTAAGCGTCGTCATCTGAACGCCTAAATAAGGATGTTCCACCTTACCTGTAGTCACCAGCTGGTTAGCAATGCGTTGAGCGGTGTTGATGGGAATTGAGAAACCAAGTCCTTGAGCGCCCTGGATAATGGCTGTATTCATCCCAATTACCTCCCCTCTAGCGTTCAGCAATGGCCCGCCAGAGTTACCAGGATTAATCGCCGCATCAGTTTGAATGAAGTTTACCCGCTTATCGGGAACGCCAACTTGAGAGCTAGAACGTCCGGTGGCGCTAATGATGCCCGTAGTAACGGTATTATCAAGACCAAGGGGATTACCGATAGCGATCGCCCATTCCCCAGGTCGCAACTGCTCGGAATTACCTAAACGCACTGTCGGCAAATTATCAGCCTGAATCTTAACCACAGCCACATCTGTTACTGGGTCAGTTCCCATCACCTTACCTTTAAAGGTGCGCCCATCCTTGAGGATAACGTTTACAGTGTCAGCACCATCGACTACATGGGCATTAGTGAGAATTTGACCATCAGTGTTGATAATAAATCCAGAGCCAGTACCCCGTTCTACTCTCTCTTGGGGGCCAGTGGGTAATTGCCCACCAAAGAATCGCCGGAAGGTAGGATCGTTGAAGGCATCGGGAATCTGTCTGCTTACTGTACGGGAAGAATTAATCCGCACTACGGCTGGCCCCACCCTTTCAACAACATCTGTAACAAAGTTTGTATCTGTATTTCCTGGTAATGCCTGAGCTGTGAGAGTCTCTGGAAGGGGAGATGCTTGTAGGGGTTCGGTTCCCACGCCCTTAGTTACTAGATAGTTGCCTGAAAAAGTGACACCTGCTCCCAACAGCACCAGCGACAGATAGGTTGCTGTCTTTTGCCAGGGTTTGGAAGCTGAAGCGTCAAATCGCCCGGAATTTTTATCTCTATCTTGCTGTCTGCTTTGCATTTGAAACACCTGTCACAAGGAAGTTAAAACTTAGTACGCTTGTTACCCAACTGCGTCCGCGTAAAGACGCTATCTAGATTCACCTATAGAGAAGAGAACCTTCACCTCTCTACTCTTCTCACTGTAGACACCTGATATGACGTACTTGTGACATTGGTGTTGCACTCAGATGAAATCTTTCTGTTGTTAAAGCAATGCTGCTGTCGTGCTTACCTCGTATGTGGCAGCATTTTCATGTAGCTACAGGCAGATTATTGCATATACGCGATCGCCTAAATTGCGCCTTTCGAGATTCCGCTAGGAACTTGGGCTATTGAAAGCGGTCTACTTATTAAGTAGTTGTTATTAACTCAAAAATAGATTTATGAATCGGCTAAAATCTGAAGTTGTCCGCCTCAACCGACTCCCAGAAAAGTTAATTAATTCTATGTATGATTTGTATTATCAGTATTATGATAGTACAAATCAGGATATGTTTTACGAAGATTTAACTCAAAAAGATTATGTAATTCTCCTGAAAGATGACACTGAAAAAATCCAGGGTTTTTCTACAGTAGCTGTTCTTAAATTTGAATTTGAGGAACCACAACAAGCTATTTTTTCCGGGGATACAATTATTAATCATGAGTATTGGGGAGAGCAAACCCTATCTTTGGCATGGTGTCGTCTGGCTGGGCAGATTAAGGCCGAAGCCCCAGAACAACCTTTATACTGGTTTCTGATAGTCAAAGGCTATCGTACTTATCGCTACCTGCCAGTATTTGCCAAAACTTTTTATCCGACTTGGCGATATCCCACGCCAGAAAAATATCAGGCGTTGATGGATTACCTAGCTAAGAGAAAATTCGGCAACTACTACAATCCCCAAACTGGATTAATTCGATTTCCCACGTCGCAGGGACATTTGCGAGGAACCTGGGCTGAGATTAAGGATGGATTTGCCAATAAACCGGATATAAATTACTTTTTACAGCGCAATCCAGAATATTATAAAGGGGATGAATTGGTTTGTTTGATGGAATTGTGCGATAATAATATGCGATCGCACGCCCGACGAGGATTTCTGGAAGGTTTTGATATGAAACCAGAACCCGTTTTACAATTTATAAAATAATTAATAGATTTGTAGACTTTTGGCTAAAAATGCACTTTAAGGTGCAATACTTAGTTATCAACTAGAGACGCGATAACCGCCAGAATTGTACGCTTAAGTAATCCAAAATCATTGCCTTGTCTAAGCCGCGAATTCTGAGTCTGGGGAAAACTTGAAAAAGTTTTCTTTAAACAGGAGAATAAAAAAGTTAGCATCTAAAACAACCGTTCGCCTAGTGCCTCGTGTTGTCGCACTTCTCAACACAATGAAGAAGTGAAATTGGCGCTTCTGGAGTAAATTGAACCGAAGCGAAAAGAAAATGGTTGCATCAATTACGAATTACAAAATCGTAACGATGTGACCGATTTTACCTTTGTTGAAGATTAGAAAAACGATGCTTTGCTAAAGGCACATTTGGCATCAGGCCAGATTGAGGAAACTGATGTAATGAACGGATTGGTGGCTTTTATCGGTTGCTAGCATAAGCTGCGTTACATTGATGAAAGAAGCGGTGGTACTCGCGTAACACCTCAACTAGACACGCGAGAACTGCGTTCTTGGGTTATGTGGGATGTCGGGAATAAGGAGTAGCGAGGACGCGATCGCACTCAAATGAAGAGATGCTGACAATTTCACTGCAAGAGAGTGCATACCATGAGTGAGCCAAAAAACATAGCGTCTCTGATCAATACGTGGCAAACTATTATTCAATGCGAACAAAAAACCTGGGTTCTGTTTGAAAATGGAACTTGTCTGATTCTCACGGAACCCCAACAGAATCTAGCAACTCAGGCAAAAGCCATTATGTCAGAGTGGGGGCCAGTTTATTATGGCAGTTGTAGTGGAAATTTTATAGTTATCAACCTCCTAAATTGTCCAGGCTGGGTTGTTACAGGCGATCATCCTGATATGCTTAGCTATGTGAGTCCCGACGAATTTGAAGAGGACGAACCTAGTGATTTTATCATTGGACTCCTTGGAAAAAAGAAACAAGATGCGGATGCAAAGTATCTGAGAATTATTTATATTGAAGACAAGCGATAAGACCGAGCTATTTCCTTGGGCCGCGGACTTTTCTTATATAAACGTACTTGATCGCGTCTGAAACACTTTTAAATATTTCGTTTGGAGATATGATATTTCTTTTTTCTTTTACACTTTTTATCAGTGCTTTTCTACTTTTCTGGGTGCAGTTGATGGTAGCAAAAATGATTCTACCTTTATTAGGCGGCGCACCCTCAGTATGGAACACTTGTTTATTTTTTTTCCAAGCCGCTTTATTGCTTGGTTATGGATACTCCCATTTAACGACAAGTTGGTTTAGCGTTCGTCGCCAAGCCATCATTCATAGTATTTTACTCTTAGTTCCGCTCGGATTTTTACCGATTTCTGTGGCTAAGAGTTGGGTTCCTCCTCAAGAGGCTAATCCTATTCCTTGGTTATTAGCTTTGCTGCTTTTCTCGGTCGGATTACCATTTTTTGTTGTTGCTACTTCTGCACCTCTAGTGCAAAAATGGTTTGCTGATACAGGACATCCAGCCAGTTCCGATCCTTATTTTCTATATACTGCCAGTAACCTTGGCAGTATGTTAGGAGTTCTAAGTTACCCTATCTTAATTGAGCCAAATTTTTCTTTAACACAGCAGAGTTGGTTATGGGCGATCGCTTACGGATTACTGGCTTTATCGACGCTGGTTTGTGCAGTATTTTTATGGCGATCGCCTGAAGAAGGTGACAAGTCATTCCCCCAACCCATCAGCAATAAAATACCCTTATCTTTCCCAGGCTGGAGGGGGTGGGGAGCAGACAAAGGTAAAAGTGAAGAGGAAGAGTTAAATAATTTAGCTCAAAACTCAAAATTCATAACTCCTAACTCTTTCCTACCTCCCACTATTCAACAGCAAACTCAGTGGGTATTACTTTCTTTTCTGCCTTCCAGCTTACTTTTAGGAGTCACCACCTATCTAACGACAGACATTGCCGCAATTCCGCTTTTGTGGGCTATTCCCTTAGCAATTTATCTGTTAACCTTTATTTTGACTTTCGCCCGAAACCCAACACTACCGCACAATCTTTTTGGGGCAATTCTGCCTGTATTTTTAGCTATACTAACTATTTTATTTTTAATTCAAGTGATGCAGCCGATTTGGGTTTTATTTCCCTTGCATTTGCTGGGATTTTTTGTGGCTGCTTGTGTTCTTCATGGAGAATTGGCTAGAAGTCGCCCTACTACGAAGTATTTAACTAATTTTTATTTATGGATTTCTGTTGGGGGCGTGCTTGGCGGATTGTTCAACGCGATCGCAGCCCCGTTGCTGTTTCAATCTGTCCTAGAGTACCCTCTAATTATGATCCTCAGTTTGCTACTATGGCAAACTCAAAAAGACGCAGACGATTCTTTATCCAGCTTACAGCGGCGCTTCACCTTCCCGATTAGCCTTGGTCTTTTAATCGGCACTTTACTTGTGGGTTTTTCGGGAAATCATGTAACTAGCAATTTGCTAGGAAATTTTCTGGCGTTTAGCCTACTTATTATTATATTTTACTCCTTCAATTTACACCCCATTCGTCTTATAATCGGTTTATTTTTAATTTTCCTTATCAGTCAATTTTCCATAGGAAGTCTGGGCGGTATACTCGACACAGAACGCAGTTTTTTTGGTGTTTACCGCGTCTTAAATGATAGACGCGGAGACTATCATAGTCTGCTGCATGGCACGATTTTGCACGGAAAACAAAGTTTAACTCCAGAACGCCGCCACGAACCCTTAACTTATTTTCATCCCACCGGGCCAATTGGACAATTATTTAAGTCTTTTAATACTAATAAACATCCCTCTCGCGTTGCCGTTTTAGGATTAGGCGTTGGGACGCTTGCTGCTTACTCAGAACCAGGACAACAATGGACATTCTACGAAATAGATCCGACTGTTGAAAAACTGGCTCGCGACACTCGTTATTTCACATTCTTGCAAGATTCAAAAGCTCCATTATCTGTTGTCTTAGGCGATGCTCGTTCGCGATTTTCGGAAGCTTCAGATAATACCTATGATTTAATTTTCATGGATGCTTTTAGCTCTGATTCAGTCCCAATTCACTTAATAACGCGGGAAGCTATTCAGCTTTACTTGAGCAAATTAACAAAAGACGGTTTAATTGTCATTAATATTTCTAACAGATTTTTGAACTTAGAGCCTGTTTTAGGTGCTTTAGCGCAAGATTTAGGATTATCCACTCTGAGGCAGAGGGAAGTGAATATTTCTGAATATGAGCGAGAAATCGGTAAATCACCTTCTCATTGGGTGCTATTTGCCCGTAATGAAAGAGATTTTGGCAACCTGATTAATGATTCGCGCTGGCAATCGATTCCACAAACAAAACCAGTACCTGTGTGGACAGATGATTTTTCAAATATTTTTCGAGTTTTACGTGCTTTTGGAGCCTGAAAATATGAAGTCTCCAAATTTAGGTTGAGGGGCGTGGAGTTTGCGGTAACGAAACACAACGTTTTGTGAAATTCCTAAATGATTCGTGAAGGCGAGATACCCGACTTCTTTAAGAAGTCGGGTATCTGAAGGGCGGGCATCTCACAAATCAAATAGAATTGCTATTTACCTTTTTTGAAAGGAACCGCCCAGACACACAGAACAAGAAGAAAGACAGTTTTATAAATGGATTAAGATTGCTATATTTGAATCATTTTTTATCTCCTTCCCCATAATTTAAGTATCTTGGGGTTCGCGGTATACCTCGGTCGTTACAACTGGGGGCTGACGCAATCTGCGAATAGTATCAATAGTATCTTTAATAGTTCCAGCAAGAGGTATTGATAAAATTACACCTAATAGTCCAGCTATTTGACCTCCCATTAATAAAGCAATGAAAATCCAAATTGGATTAAGTCCGGTAAAATCGCCCATTAATTTAGGAGCCAAGAAATTATCTTTTATCTGCTGCATGAAGATAGCTGCGCTCAATACGCGAATGGCTAACCAAAAATCTTGCAGCATCACCAAAATTGTTACTAAACCAATTCCTAAAGTAGCACCGATAAAAGGAATCAATTCGGTAACGCCAATTAGCAAGCCAAACAATAGGGCATATGGTATCTTCAAAATCAAAAAAATTGGAGTCAGTGTTGCCACCATGAATAACCCCAGAATGAGTTGGGTAAGAAAATAGTTCTGAAAATTCAGCCGCAGAGATTCGCTTAAGGGTAGCCCGATTTGAGATGGTAATAGATTAATCAGACCGAACCATAAGCGATCGCCATAAAGCAGCATATAAAATGCCAGAACCACTACGAACACCACATCTATTAATCCCGACACCGTTCCCAAGGCAACTCCAAACGCCTGACCAGCTAATGCTTGCACTTGATTTTCAACGCGAACGCTGACGCGATGGCTAAATCCCTTGAGATCCAGTGGCAAACGCCGATTTTTTGCCCATATGTCCAAATAATCTAGATTCTGATTACTTTCCTGTAACCAATCTGGTATATTTTTTAACAGTTGGACGCTTTGATCAACCAAAATTGGCACCAGCGTTACGCCCACAACAGCCAAAAATGTTAAAGTCAAAAGCAAAACGACTATGACGGATTGAGCGCGACTGAGCCGAAACCGCTCGAAAATCCGGACTGCATAGTTGAGTAAAAACGCTAAAATCGCCGCGATGGTTAGCACCGCGAATAAATGCTCAAAATAGCGAAATAGCTGGGACAGAACCCAGATATTTAGGGCGATGATTGGGCCGCTCAGACCCAAAATTAGGAGGCGTTGAAGATTGGCTGAACGGCGCATCGTGAAAAACCTGTAGCATTTGCACACTGAGGCACTTTTATCACCAGAGCTGCCTAAATATTAGACTCTCAACTATGACAGTCTAAAGCTTATAGTCTATAGACATATCGGCAAATTGGTATTTTTTTTAAAAGGTAAAAAATTGGAGTCAAGGGCTGCGAGAAAATACCTATTAGGAAAAGAAGTTAATTGAGAAACCAAAATGGATATAAGTGTAGCCGATCTGCGTAAAGATTACAAAAGATCCGGGCTTGAGCGAGCTGATGCTGACCCCAATCCCTTCAAACAATTTCGCAAGTGGTTTGACCAGGCACGAGAAGCCCAACTTCCTGAACCCAATGCGATGACTCTTGCCACTGCTACGTCCCTTGGCAACCCAAGCGCCAGAATGGTGTTACTCAAGGACTTCGACGAACGAGGCTTCGTCTTTTACAGTAATTACGAGAGTCACAAAGCACAGCAACTTCAGGAAAATCCGTGGGCATCGTTAGTTTTTTGGTGGGCGGAACTGGAACGCCAGGTGCGGATTGAAGGGCGGGTGGAGAAGGTTTCAGATGAAGAGTCAGATACCTATTTTCACAGCCGTCCGCTCTTAAGTCAGCTGGGTGCTTGGGCTTCGCACCAAAGTCAAGTCATCGACAGCCGCGAGGTGCTTGAGCAACGGTTAGAGGAATTGAAAGGGAAATTTGAAAACCAGGAGATTCCCAGACCGCAGCACTGGGGAGGCTATCGAGTTATCCCAACTGGGATCGAATTTTGGCAGGGTCGTCCGAGCCGCCTGCACGATCGCTTGTTTTACCAGCTTTGCGATGATGGTAGCTGGGTAATTGAGCGCCTGTCGCCCTAGAAATGAACCACAGAGGACACAGAGGGATTCTCCTTCTTGCTCTGTGTCTGGGCGGTTAGTTAACAACAGACGAGATGCCAGCCTTTTTAAGAAGTCGGGGATCTCGCCTTCACGGATCATTTAGGGTTGTTATAGCAATTCTCTATTGGGTGGGAATACATCTGTAGGGACATGGCATTGCCATGTCCCTAGCACGGTTGTCTGAAGGTCACAGAGAAACGCTATATATTAATACGGTTCACGAACAAGTTAAAAATCTAAAGCTTGTAACTATTCTTAATTGACCTGTATTGTCTTATAGACAGCGATCGCATCTTTTGAACTCAGCTTTCACCTCGAAGATAAGCTAAGCCTTTTATTTGTATTGCTACCTATTAAATATTTCCATGATTTATGAGTTATCTTTGTGAGTATTCCTCTGGAATGAAGTAACTTATAAAACTTCTATCTGAAGCTGTAGGAAATTATTTAGAAATTTGCTCATTATTAAATGAAAACAATAAGGGTGTAATTGTGGTGTTCTACATCATTTACAAAACCATTGTTTCCAAGGCGCTTGTGGAAATTAATTAAATAACAAAGTGCTTTGACAACAGCGCAGGTTCGTAAATCACTTTAGGAAAAAACGTGCTGTAACAGAGGGAGGACAGGAAATTCAATGAATAAAATTGACCGACAGCGTAAAAGATTTTCCCGCTCAATGGCGCTGGTGCTTTCAGTGCTGCTCATGGTTCCGTTTATAGGTGCCTGCGGACAATCGCAGAGTTCTGCCCCACCTCCACCTATTGACGATACCCGTGTTGGCACTGTTAACAATCCTCCTCCTGCAAACCAACCCCAAGCGAAGAAAAAGGGATTGTCAACGGGTCAGAAAGTGGCGATTTTGGCGGGAGCAGCTGCACTCTACTATCTCTACAACAAGCATAAGAACAAGCAAGAGCAAGGGCCCGAGGGGCAATATTACCTTTCCAAAAACGGGCGCATTTACTACCGCGATGCCCAAAAGCGCGCTCACTGGGTAACACCGCCACCTGAAGGGATTCAAGTTCCGGAGGCGGAGGCGCGACAGTACCGTGACTTCCAAGGCTATAACGGTAGCGCCACAGGCCGGGATCTCAGGGATCTGGCGGGTGCAGCTTCAGCCCCACCAATTCCAGCCCCAGCACAGTAAACCCTAATACTTTGGGATTGGAAAGTGCGATCGCATCGCGCCTAATGTCCGAAAGGTAACGAGAAACATTCAGAAACATAACGGCGTTGTGGAATAGGTTTATATCCTCTACACACCCGTTCCACAACTTGAGAAAGGAGATAGATCATGGTAGATGGATTTTTCCGAAAGCTGACCGAGGTCTTTACTGACTCTAACGATGAGCAAAACGTAGAAAACTACGATCAACGGGTACGTCCAGCTAGCGAAGATCCCTACGGCGATCCGGCATATCAGGATAGTTATCAAGATCAGTTTGGCAATGTTATCCCAGCCAGCCAAGATCCTTATGGCGATCCAGCGGATCAAGATCCCTACGGACAGTTTGGCAATGTTATCCCAGCCAGCCAAGATCCTTATGGCGATCCGGCGGATCAAGATCCCTACGGACAGTTTGGCAATGTTATCCCAGCCAGCCAAGATCCTTATGGCGATCCGGCGGATCAAGATCCCTACGGGCAGTTTGGCAATATTCGCCCCGCCAGCGAAGATCCCTATGGCGATCCGGCTGACCAAGAATACACCGGATGATAAAGCTTTGCCGCTATTTGAAACGTTGGTTTTGATGAGGCAGTGTAGGTAAAAAAAGGCAGTAACGCGATCGCGTTACTGCCTTTTTTCATGGGAACCTTTGAGAAGAAAATAGGCTTTAAGCAGTTTGGCTTAAGGGAGAAGTGTCATAATTTGCCAACAAATCGGCTGGGTGATCGTAGATAGCGATCGCATTCTTGAATTGCTCATCAGCAAAGCCACCACAGCGCAACGCAATTACATCCACACCAGCTTTATTTGCGGATTCAATATCGTAGGGCGTATCCGCAATCATCACCATCTGAGTTGGTTCCATCTGGATTTTCTTTAATGCTGCTTCCACAATATCTGGCGCTGGTTTAGAAGCTTGTGCATCGCTGGATGTTGTCGCCTGATCAAGCAAGTCATCAACTTGTGCAGCTTTTAACAGATGGGAAAGTTCTTGACTTGTAGCCGAGGTAGCGATAATTAGCTGCAACCCTTCCTGCTGCATCTTTAACAGCAGTTCTCTTGCGCCTTGTGTTGGAGATAAAGTTGGTGCAAATTTTTCGATAATCAGTTCTTTTCGCTTCTGAGAAATGGCTTTCCCATCGCCTTCTTCGTCATTAAGTTCTGGCACCATTTGCGGTATGACTTTATCGCCACCCATACCAATAAGGGGTCGAACTTTCTCAAATGGTACTTCATAACCATACGCGGCAAATCCCTCTACCCAAGCTTGGGCGTGGGCATCATTGCTCAGAACCAACGTACCATCAACATCTAGAATTACGCCTTGCAATTTCATGGTAAAAACTCCTATTTAAAACTCTGTTTGGGAACGCATTCGCGGAGGCTCTCTCTTCGGTCAAAGTGTGGAATAATATGAGGCGAGCCGCGATCGCCTCATGTTATTCCCAGCCGGAGAATCGCTTTCGTCATCGTCACGAGGTTGATTGGCCCATTCAGCGCCCCGACAACATCCGTCTGAAAGATTTGATCTTTAAAAGTTTCTGCGTAAAAAGCTTTGCGTCCCAGGCTAATTAAGTCTTCGGTGACAGCAACAGCCCCATTTTCCGGTGAAAGTTGCTTGCGCCCTTCCTCCGTCTCCAGCAGCTTATCTGCCTCTTCTTTGTCAATTACATACCCCAAGACATCATACGACCCAATCTGTTGCGGTGCAGGCTTCGTGAGGGGTGTAAAAGTGTTGTAGACGCTGGGTGTGGCAGGAATGCCTATCTCAAGTTGATAAGTAAAGAAGCCTATGACCAGAAGAACTAAACCAAGTAGAAGAATTGGGCGCGATCGCATGATGCCTCACAGATAGCAGTCACCAGTACGCACTTTAAAGGTAAAAACGCCATCATTCGTCTGCCTGGAGGTTGAAGCTCTGATTGTAGGGTTATATACGGTAAAACGCCGGATTTTCTTGATTTTGAGAAAGTTGGCTACGGTGGAATGGCGCTGGCGCAAGGAGTCCTGAACTAAAGTTCGGACTCAAAGCTAAAACCTGTTAAAACAGGTTAAATTTCATATACAGCAAGCATTTGAGCCCGTTTCATCGGTGAAATAAGTTTCACGGTGAGGAAGCTAAAACCTGTTAAAACAGGTTGAATTTCATATACAGCAAGCATTTCAGTCCGTTGAAACGGACTTGAGCTTTGAGCCTCGAACTTTAGTTCAGGGCTTTAGTTCAGGGCTTGTAAGCGCGTCTCTGCGTTTAATCCAGATTCGGCGCAGGTAATCAATGATACGCTGGTCATAATCAAATTTCTGACACTCCTGCCGAACCCACAAGCCCATTTGCCACAAGTCTTCCAAGGTTGTGCAAGTTTGAATTAAAGACGCGATCGCTTGTATCCACAAAACAAGTTTGCGGTAACTGATGAATTGCCCGCCGCGATCGCTACGATGAACAAATAGAATATAACGCCAGCATTCAGCACGTACAATCTGGGATTGAGGAATGCCTAAAAATTTGGCAATTAGGTCAAAAGTAATCCGAAACTTGAAAGGTTTAATCCGGCGAAACAAAATGGTCATAATCGCTTCAGTTGAGGTGAGAATTGGGTTGGGCTAACTCCATCTCGTTAGTCTGGTCGGCGGGTTCTGGTGTCACGTCGAAGATGATTTCGTAGGTCGCGCCTGCAACCATGCGCTGGAGGATTTGCAGATGTGCTTGCGCGTCGCTGCGACGACGAAAACGGGCAACGACAACTGACTGTAAGTTAGACATTGGGCGGATGATGCACCAGGGATGCAGCTGGTTAAAGTAGGTCATAAATCTTTTATGGACACAACAAAGATTGCCAAGGCGAACGATTTGGTCGCATAGGCTGTTACACTTTTTGTTCTGAGAAACAACTATTCCGGGCAGCTAACTAGCCAAACGATGCCTTTTTAGGCTGTCTGCCTGTTGTTCTGTTTAAACTGGCGCTTAAATAAACCGCTTAATTTAGGCGGTTTTATCATGGTAATGGCAAGACCAAAGAAAAGTCAACCAGAGGAGACTGATTCTCCGTTTAAAAAACTGCGTTTGGCCGCTGGACTGTCTCAAGAGGACTTGGTAAGACTGATGGGTGTGTCAGTTTCAACCATTCGCCGCTGGGAACGGGGATTGGCAGAACCGACGATGACGGTTTACCAAATGAAGGCTTTTTGTAGCGCAGTTAACAAGAGTTTGGACGATTTGCCTAACTCGTTGATAACGCAGCGATCGCACTCACAAGAGGATTAGGCGATCGAATTGTAGTGGTGAAAGGGAGAATGCGATCGCTTTGTTGTTTAGTGTAAGAAAAAAGGGCGCGATCGCAACTGATGGTATATATAAAGTTTCATGGCATAATCACTACACGTTGTTGAGAAACAAGGAATTTGGAAGTTGAAAAGCTGAATTATATAGCTACTACAAACAGAGTTGGAGACACAGATATATGACCTCTGTTTCAGAGCAAGCGCAAGACGAAGAATACATCAGAATTGTTATAGATCCAATTTCGGCTTGTAAAAATTACATACCAAAATTTGGGGGTAGTGCAGGATTAACATTATCTGAATTTCAAAGCTTATACCAAGCTGATCCCTTTTATTCATGGTTAGGCTTAGATTCTCCTCTAATGTTCACTGCTCATAAAGCTGCTGGCGGCATGACATCAGTGTACCGACAAGTTGGGATAGGTTGTCAAAGACTGATTCAACGCATTGTCATGGATAGTCTTAATCTGACAGCAGAGCAATCAATCTGGTCTTATGAAATCAAAAAAATAGAGGGAAAGACACAAACTTTATCTCTCGACTGCTGCATCCCAATAGCTGAAACGCAGCTTGATCGCCGTCCAATAGTTACTAATTGGGTTCGCAATGCCTGTAGAGCAGTCAACATATCAGAAGATATGATACCAGTCTTCAAAGGAGCTGTTTTTGAAATCCGACAAGGGTATAAAAGTAAAGACTCAAAGCGACAGAATGCTGATATTGCCAATGCAGCAGCAGCTTACTCTGAAGGATATTTGCCAGTAATACTACTTCTTTCAAACCAGATAGATAGTAGCGTTGCCGATCGTTATATAAAATCGCGCTGGTTAGTACTTCGGGGTACAACTAATGGTTCAACAACCAGCTCTACATACGAGTTTTGTCACCAAGTGCTAGGTTATGACTTAGCAAATTTCTTCCAACGCCATTCCGTTAGGTTGAAGCAAGAGGTAGAATCAGTTCTAACGGCTTTACTGCAATAAATTGAATGATTTCTCAAAGGGCTGATCTAACTTTCAAGGACAATCTTAAGCAAGGGCGACACGGTTGGATACGTTTAACTCCAGCCTATTCAGTCAAGGTAGTTCAAAATGTCCTCGAATATGTTGGAAAACCACAACTTGTCCTCGATCCTTTTTCTGGTAGTGGAACAACAGGGTTAGTCTGTGCTGAGAGGGGAATTAATTGCAATCTAATAGAAATTAACCCATTTCTAGCTTGGCTATCACAATCAAAAGTACATCATTACAGCCCATCTGAATTAAACGCAGCTATTGAAATAGCTGATGCTGTAGCGGAACAAGCATCCCAAAATGAGCAATCTGATAATCTCTGGATTCCACCCATTAATTATATTGAACGTTGGTGGTCATCAGAAAGGCTAAAGATACTAGCAAGTCTTTTTGAGGCGTTACAAAGTCAGCGTAAGGATGTAGGAGATAGTTTAGCTTTAAATCTACTGCTTATTGCTTTTTGTAGAACAACGATAGAGTGGTCAAATGCTGCCTTTAATCATCAATCTATGTCTTTCAAAAAAGAAAATGTCAATTTTAACAAAATAAATGAAAAGTTCGTAATTATTAATAGTTTCGTAAGTTACTGTGAGCAGACTATTAATTCTGCAAAGCAACATCTTTTAGGAAGTGTTTCTGTACAAAATAGTGACTCTCGTTACATTCACATAAACAATTGTAGAAATTATGATTGCGTGATTACCTCACCTCCCTATCCAAACCGGATGAGTTATATACGTGAAGTAAGGCCTTATATGTATTGGCTAGGTTTTCTTAAGAATGCGCGTGAGGCAGGTGATTTAGATTGGCAAGCAATTGGCGGAACTTGGGGAATAGCAACTAGCCGTCTAGCCCAATGGGAACCTGGAGATACACAAATTCAACATGAAAACTTCAAAGGTGTAATTCAAGATATTAATAAGCAAAGCCCTATCCTGGCTAACTACGTTCATAAATATTTTGTGGATATAGTAACCCACATAGAGAGCCTAAGCTATGTTCTTGTTAAAGGGGCAAAAATTTTCTATATTGTTGGCAATTCTAAGTTTTACGATACTCTTGTTCCAGTAGAAGAGATTTACATGAGCATAATGAGGCAATGCGGTTTTAAAAACGTGGAAAGTGAAGTCTTAAGAAAAAGAAATTCAAAAAAAGAATTATATGAATTCTTAGTGACAGCGGAATGGTAAGTTTGAAGAGTGCAAGTCGTCGATACTGGGAGCGATCGCATCCTCTCGAAAAATCCAATTCTGCCAAAATAACCTGTACGGCGATCGCATCCTTATCGGCTGCAATTAAAAAGGGCGCGATCGCATACGAGGACAATGATTATTAGAAAACTTTAGAATCTTGAGCCGCAGATAGATTGAACAACAGCTTCAGGCTGATTTCTATTTTGCTCTCGGCAAATTAAATTCTTAGCGAAACGTTGCTCAGCATAGGCGCGATGAGTAACCCAGCCTATCGGTGTACCAGCGATCGCGCCGATCAGCAGTCCCGTCAGCAGACTATAAACAAGATGCTTTCGAGTAATCGAATTTTCTTTCATTTAAAAATTTCTCCTAAATACCCATCCATTTTAAGGAAAGCAAAATTTAGGATAAACTTACGTCCCCCTCTCTGCTTATATCCTAAGTAGCACCCGTGACAGTATGCTGTCTTTGCGCCTAATCCTATACCACACGGGAGGAAGCCATCAGCTAAGAGTATTCACAATGCGATCGCGCTTTTTGCTCGTTTTTCTGTTTAGAGCGATCGCCTAGCAACTCAGCAAGGAAATCACCTGACAAAAAAAAATACACACCTGCAAAAATACAGGTGTGTTAGGAACTCTTAGCATCGATAACATTCGTTAGATTTGTGTTGAGAATTAGCTGACACTCTGACAAGCTAATCGCTAATTCTCAAGTCTCATCTATGTGTGTTTTGCCTTTTCAAAACCTGGTGTCCCGTGCAACTTAGGTTCAGCGGGTGGAGGTGTAGGTTCTGGCCCTAACGGTTGCGGATTCGCAATGTACTCAAACTGCCCTTTGCCGTCCATCGATTCACCCTTCGCCCAGCGTCCTTCAGCACTTTCGGTGCCGTCAGAGTGGCTCCAGAACTGATAGGCATATTCCCGCTTCTCCAATTCCAGAGGGAAGGAACTTGGAACAGGTGAAGTTTCAAGTCCAGACTCTTCGAGATCCTTAATTGCCGCTATCCACTGATTTTGGTGCATCGTATCGCGAGCGATCATAAACGAGAGCGTATCTTTTACGCCCGGATCGTCTGACATTTCATACATCCGTACCGCCTGCAAGCGTCCCTGTGACTCCGCATGAAGATTTGAGCGGAAATCTGCCAACAGGTTGCCGCTGGAAACGATAAAGCGACCGTTCCAAGGGAAACCAACGCTGTCAGAGGGCAATGCACCTAAACCGGAAACAATGGAGTGTTGTGGATTCATCGCCGCCGCCATAATCTCATCGCGGACGTTACTACCGCCCATAACCGCACCCACTAACCGATCTGCGGCACCTTCTTCTTGGACTGATAGAGGCGCTTTATCTAACAGGTGGGCGATCATTGTAGCTAGCATCTCTACGTGACCGATTTCCTCGGTACCGGTGTCAAGCAGCAAATCGCGGTACTTAGCAGGCCCTCGGCAGTTCCAACCCTGAAACAGATATTGCATCATCACGGTCATCTCGCCAAAGGTGCCGCCGATGAGTTCTTGGATCTTCTTTGCGTAAAGTGCATCCGGCTTTTCCGGTGGTTTGAAATACTGTAGTTGCTTCTTGTGATAAAACATTCAAATCTCCCTAGTTAAACTGAGCGTTAGGACAATATCTAAGGTTACAAATTAGTCATTTCCCAAGATATGTCATCGCTCGAAACTCAAAAATTGTGTCCTTTATGCTTTTAGTTAACTATCGATTTTATCGCTGTACATCAGCCTGTAGGAAGACTACTTTAAACTAATATTTTTTTATTTTTTTCATCAATATCTATATATTTATTGTTGAATTATTTAAATATTTAACTATACTAAAGACTAAATTCTCAATGACCATAAAAAACCCGTCTTCTGGAAGAAACCGGGTTTTTTATGGTTAATTTTTCAAGTGAGCTTATATACAAGCGTCGGCTTAATTCTCGTCGCGTCCGTGAACTTGAGCGGGTGGACTGGTTGCTTCAACTGCTGTAAAGGGTTCGAGAATCCGGTAGGTGTGGGATGTACCTTTGGGAACTACCCAAGAATCGCCCGATTCAAGTAACACCATCTGACTCTCAAGGTGCAACTCAGCCCGACCTTTAATGACGTAGCCGACAGTTTCATAATCGCGTGCGGCTGGTTCTTTGGGTTCATCTGGTTGCTCATCTTCCCAAAGGCGCATTGAGACAGTTTTGCCTGATGCGAGATATTTTTGTCCCATCTCACCTTTAGGGGAATTAGTAGAGTCTACTTTCATTACAGTTGTATCGCTCATGTTTCGTTGCTCCTTATTTAAAGTTTGATTTTTTGCCAAATTGGGCGGTGTAAATCGCCACCATCAGCTTTACAGCCTGAACCAAATAAAAAAAATATTGTGGAGAGGACAAAATGCCCGCCCCAACGTGCAAAGTAAAGGATATTAGCAGCTTACTTAATCCCTGATTGACTTCCAGTAGTGAGAATTTCGGCTGCTTGTATCGCTTCTTTAAACTTTTGCTGATTGGCTTTTGCTTGCTGTTCTAGTTCTTCGATAAAGCGATAAATTTCAAGGAGCGATTTTTCGAGCATCACCTTTTTTTCAAGCTTTATGCCTTGGTCGATATCCACCCTCTCACCTCACGGTTTTAGTACAACCTTGATGCAATTGTCTTTTTTATGCTTAAAAATCTCGTAGCCGTGCTTTGCTTCATCTAAGGGCAAACGATGTGTGATTACGAAAGACGGATCAATGTCGCCGTTCTGCACACGTTCCAGCAACGGCTTTAAGTATCTATGGACATGGGTTTGCCCCATTTTAAACGTCAAGCCTTTGTTAAAAGCTGCACCCATTGGGATTTTATCAAGGAAGCCACCGTAAACACCCGCCAGCGATACATGGCCGCCTTTGCTGCAAGCAAGCATTACTTGGCGCAGGGCGGTGGGTCGGTCGGTTTCCAGACGCACAGCTTGCTTTACCTGGTCGTATAATGCCATAGGCCCTGTACCGTGAGCCTCCATCCCAACTGCATCCAGACAAGAATCTGGCCCGCGTCCGCCTGTCATTTCTTTAAGTGCGTCGCCAACCTCAATTTCTTCATAGTTGAGAACTTCCGCCCCGCATTGCTCTTTCGCCATTTGTAGGCGTTCGGGAATGCGGTCAATAGCGATGACGCGCTCTGCACCTAGCATAAAGGCACTTTTGATGGCAAACTGTCCTACAGGGCCGCAACCCCAGACGGCTACAGTATCACCGGGTTGAATATTGCAATTTTCCGCCGCCATGTATCCGGTGGGGAAGATGTCAGTGAGGAACAGCACCTGATCGTCGGTCAAGCCGTCGGGAATTTTGAACAAGCCGACATCGGCAAATGGCACCCGCGCATATTCTGCCTGACCTCCAGCGTAGCCGCCGAATAAGTGGGAGTAGCCGAAGAGTCCTGATGGGGAGTGACCCATCATTTGTTCTGCCATCCAAGCGTTGGGGTTAGAGTTGTCACACAAAGACCACAAGTCCCGGTTGCAGAAGAAGCAGCTGCCGCAGGCGATAGTGAAGGGGACGACTACGCGATCGCCTACTTTCACATTTTTTACCGCACTCCCAAGTTCAACGACTTCCCCCATGAACTCGTGACCGAGAATATCTCCAGCCTGCATCGTAGGGATGTAGCCGTCGTAAAGGTGTAAATCGGAACCGCAAATCGCTGTAGATGTAATTTTAATAATTGCATCACGTGGGTTGAGAATTTTTGGATCGGGTACTGTATCCACCCGCACATCATTTGCACCATGCCAGCAAACTGCTTTCATTAAACTTTTCTCCTTAAATCATTAGTTATTAGTTATTAGCTAGATATAGCAGCCCTAAATGATTTTTAGAATGCTTTCTTGTCTCTCGTGCCTTTGCGCCTAAGCAGTTATTACACCAAGCCAAGAGAAAAAGAAGATTTTAAAAATCGATTAGGATTGCTATAGTTCTGGCTAATTACTGCGAATTACTTGTAATAAGGTTGGCTGCTGGTAACGTTATTAGCAGCATCATTGATACCTTCCTGTACGCCTTCACCTACTCCGGTAGCGTCTTCAACTTGATTGATAAACTTCTTGGTGCTGGGGGGAAGCGGTTCGTCAAGATTCAGTTTCTCTTTGATATTTTCAGCAACATCTTCAATTTTATCAACTATGCTGTTGCCCGTATCTTCAGCCTGGCTGGTGGCATTTCCAATGTCAGTACGTAGCGAACTATCAGCACCTTTAACTTTGTAAGAATCAGCCTCTGGTGTCAATGTAGTGGAATTAGCTTGCGCTTGAATTTGGTTGCCGTAGCCGAAAGCGCTGCCAACCAAAAGTGCTACTGCAAGCAGAAAAGCACTTACAATCTGGCGCAGGCGAACATTTTGCAGAAAAGAAATTACTTTGTTCATCGAAAAAACTCCATTTGATAATGTGAATGCTGCTAATGACTAAGTGCTAATTGTGGATTACTCTTAGCTATTTCAAGGCTTTAGCAGCACTTTGATACAGTTGTCTTTTTTGTGCTTGAAAATTTCAAAGCCTTGCTTCGTTTCTTCAAGAGGTAAGCGATGGGTAAATACGGCAGATGGATCGATTTCGCCATTCATAACTCGATCCAACAACATCGGCATATACTTCTGACCGAACATTTGCCCCATTCTGAAGGTCAAGCCTTTGTTAAAGGCTGCACCCATCGGCATTTTGTCCACAAAGCCACTATAAACGCCCATAATTGACAGGGTGCCGCCTTTGCGACAAGCCACCATCATTTGCCGCAGCACTGAGGGGCGGTCGGTTTCCAGGCGTACTGACTGTTTGGCTTCGTCGAAGAATCCCTCAAGACCCATGCCGTGTGCTTCTAGTCCCACAGCATCAAGACAGGAGTCCGGGCCGCGTCCTCCAGTCATTTCTTTAAGTGCTTCGCCAGCATCAACTTCCTCGTAGTTGATAGTCTCGGCTTTGCCGAAGTCTCTAGCCATTTGGAGGCGTTCGGGAACGCGGTCGATGGCGATAACTCTCTCGGCACCAAGCATATAGGCGCTTCGCATGGCGAATAATCCAACCGGGCCGCAACCCCAGATTGCTACAATATCTCCGGGCTGAATGTTGCAGAATTCTGCACCCATGTAGCCTGTGGGAAAAGCGTCGGAGATGGGCAGGATTTTTTCATCGGGAATGTCTTGAGGAACTTTGACTGCGCCATGATCGGCGAAGGGAACGCGCACGTATTCAGCAAAGGCACCTGCGTAGCCGCCGAATAAGTGGGAGTAGCCGAAGATTCCGGATGTGCCAAAGCCGAATACTTTCTCTTGCATCCAAGCGTTGGGGTTAGAGTTGTCGCACAATGACCACTTTTGCTGATTGCAATAGTTGCATTGACCGCAGCCGATGATGGAAGAGACGACTACGCGATCGCCTTTTTTCAAGGTTTTGACTTGACTGCCAATTTCGACGACTTCCCCCATAAATTCGTGACCTAGAATGTCACCCTGTTTCATCGTCGGGATGTAGCCATCGTAAATGTGCAAGTCAGAACCGCAGATGGTTGCTGATGTAATTTTGAGGATGGCATCGCGTGGGTTGAGAATTTTCGGATCGGGTACGTTTTCGACCCGCACATCATTTGCACCGTGCCAACAAACAGCTTTCATATCTTATTTGGATTTGAGATTTTGGATTGTGCAAACGTTTCGATCTGCTTCTAACTACTCAGCACCCTTAGCCGAAACACTCAGCACTTTTAAGGAAGAAATCCGGTTTCTTAGTTTTCCTGATAACTCAGTTGCCCATTTATTACCTTGAAATCCGGTTTCTTTCTTCTGATTGTCTAACCGAAGCGTCTTCTGTCAGCTCTGAATACAGTTCACTTAAGGGATAATTGTAGGTTGGGTTGAATTCTATGGGAACCTCAACAAATGCTGCTCACGATTGAGGTTTACTCCAAAGACCCAACCTACGAGGGCTTTAGCTTTTTAGCCCTAAATGAAGTGTATTAGGTCAGTTCTCAGTTAATTTCACAACCAGTGTTGTAGAAGTCAAATTACCTGGGTGCGCGATCTTTAGTTACGGATATTCCCTCGTAATTTTTGTCTTCAACAACACGAGGATCGCCCATATCAGCGCCTCGATCGTTATCAAACCTTTGGCTGCGGATAACGTCAGTTGTTTCGGAAATATTTTCTCCTAGCTTTTTGATGTTCTTCAAGCCAGTATTGCCAATACTTCCTCTGTCGCCTACATGGTCTTCAGCCATGTCTTTGACTTTCTCAATCGTTTCGCTGTCGATTGCGTAAGGATCGGCGGGATCAAAGCGGGTTTCTGCTGCTTGCGCTTGCACCGACACGCTGTTGCTAAAAGCCGGAATGACTAAAAATGCGATCGCTGCCAGAAAAACTGTAACCAGGCGTAAGCCAATATTCTGTAGTCGCTTAATTGTTTGATTCATTTGGTTTCTCCATTACGAGTTTTAAAGTTTGAAGGCAATAATTCAGTTGCCCTTTTTTAAGAATCCCATAGGATAAAATTCTTAACTTCTTCCGGAAGGTTGACCTTCTGTGGTGGCAATTTCGCCAGCTTCCATGAGCATTTTGAAGCGGTGGAGATCGTCTCCGATTTGCTGTTGTGGTGCTTCACCGAAAAGTTTAGTGATCGCTGCCCCAACTGCACCACCGGGCGGGTTATACTCAATGACGACTTTTACTTCTGTACCGCGATTGTTTGGTGCAGGGGTAAAACGAACAAACCCAGAGTTATCAATATCTGCGTCTTCAGCAGAAGCCCACGCAATAAACTCGTTTTCTTTCTCGTTAATTATGTCTGCATCCCACTCCACACTTGCGCCGAGGGGTGCATTAGCTATCCAGTGCGATCGCGTCTCATTGTAAACTGTCACAGACTTGAGATGCTTCATAAAGTTTGGCAGGTTCTCAAAGTTATGCCAAAAGCGATAAAGTTCGTCTGCTGGTTTGTTTATGGTTACAGTTTTTTCAACTTTAATGCTGTCACTCATGCCCGCTTTTTCCTGTATGGTGTCTTGAATGCTTTTATCTGCTTTTGCGCCGTGATAAACTAAACTTCCGCCTGCGATCGCCATCAAGGCTCCCCTCAGAGAACGTTTCCTTAAACCCATTAGCACCATTGCGCCGCCGCTAATTAGCGAACCCCAACGTTCGACATCTGACACATTGCTACTGCCACTATCTTCCGGCTGATTACTGGGTACGATATCTTGACTTGATGCCATTTCTTAATTTCCTCAATTGGTAATAGAAAAGTGGGGATTGGGGATTGGGAAGAATCTTACCTAGTCCCCTTGTTTCTCTTTTTCTTACCCCCCTTTGAAAAGGGGGTTGGAGGGAGTAAAACGCTAAGTACCTAGAAAATATCCCCTCAAACATCCCCTTGAAAAGGAGAAAAAAATACTAAAAATTAGGGTTGTAGGGTAGGTATTATCCACCCTACAAACTCCAAGCTTACATCTTGACAGCAGGAGCGCTTGTCGGCTTGGCAGGCATCACTTCTCCACTTGCCATGCGTGCTTTATAGAGGGATGCTAAACACTGCTCATACTTTGAAAGTTCCACTTCAATCTGCGTCAAAATTGCGGTTGTAACTGGATCGGTAAATTTCACCCGCAGGTTATTGACATCCACAACACCAGTTTGGAGATCGCCCATTGTCCGACGCAACAAATCGATATCGTCACTACCTTGGAGGGAAGTTTTCAATTTCGCATATTTATCAGCAGCTTGCGCCGGGATCGAGAGGTTTTCGCCCAGTTCTTTGATGCGAGATTCCAGCATCTGGATGTGACCCTGCTTATTTTGAATCATGTCTTGCAGAAGCGAGCGCAACTCCGGATCTGAAGTTTTTTCCGCATACTGCTCAAATGTTTCTTGCGAATAACGCTCACCCGTCAAAGCTGTATTCAAACCTTTAACAATATCGCCTTTTGTAGAGCCACCCCAAGAATCGGCTAGTTTCCACCATTCCGCAGTTATATCGTTCTCATTTGGTAAAGCCGCTTCTTTACCACCGTAACCAAGACGGCTGAGAATTGCTGTGGTGAAAATTGGCAAATCTCCAGGTTGACGAGAAGTAATTAAGTTGCCATCAATTACCACTGGTTCATCTACATAATTTGCGCCCGCATTGATTATGTCTTTGCGGATGGAAAAGAAACCAGTAGCTTGTTTACCTTTCAGCAAGTCGCCTTCAATTAAAACTTGCGGCCCGTGACAAACGGCAGCCACCAGTTTTCCGGCTTCCATTGCGTCTTGTACGAAGCGGACTGTATTCGGGTTTGTCCGCATTGTGTCGGGAGCCATGCCACCGGGGATAATCACAGCATCGAAATCAAGCGCGATCGCTTCTGTTGTCGTTCCATCCGGTTTCATTGACAATTTGCCTTGTTTACCCATATAGTTCTCGTTCATCCGAGAACCGAGTACAACCACTTCCATTCCCGCCATTTGTAGCGCTTTGTAAGGCACTTGAAACTCAGAATCTTCCACACCGTTTTCGATGAGGATGGCTACTTTTTTCTTGGTAGTGTTATTATTGCTAACTGTCATGCTTTTTCCTCCAATATCTTTATTTATCTTGAGAAATTTTGGGTAATTCCCAGAAACAAAACAAGGAAAAGTTCCAATTTTACCTAACTTTCAATTAGAACTTTTTATTCTTTGCATTATACGAATACCTCCTGGTAATCGTCCGAAAAATTAGGGCGGATATCTTCAAGTTCACCAGGTGTTACAGCTGCTTGCAACACGGTAAATACTGCTCGCGCATGAATTGCAGCGTTGGTATAACTTACACCTTCTCTTTCACCGACACGCTGATAAAACTCTTTTAAAGAAAAGTATTGACCGTTTTGACCTTCTCGTCCGTGCAAACAATCTTTTAACTCCACTGGCAGCTGTGAAGCCAAATTTTTTGCCTCGTCTCCCACGATACGTTCTCTCAATTCCAGTGTGGCACGAGTGGCACGTTCCTCTTCCTGGCTATAGTTTAGCTGAGCAACACTCTGAACCTGTTTAATAAATTGGTTGTAATTCACTTGCAACCTCCTACAAAAATCAGACTGAGGGCTGAGGGGGAGTTGTCTAGAGACACCAACTTATTGCGTCTCAAACAAAGGGCAAAAACGAATTTTTATACTTTATTTGTGAGTGCGATCGCTTGATATTTCTTAACTAATTTCCGCTTTCACGCTTTGCACACTCACTCGCCCAAAGAAAGGATTTTTTCCTAAAAGAAGCATTATCCCCTCTCAGCAAGTTTGAGCCACACCGTCAGGTGCAGCTATCTCAATCAATAACTATCTACCTACAGGCTGCGGTGCTGCAATCCGCTTCGCCAGCAATTCTTTGGCTCGTTCAGCGCGTTGGTACTCTTCGTCTTGCAGTTGTTGGAAAAACTCTATCAGTTCATCATCTCCAGCTTCCTCAGCGTCTTGGACGTAGATTTCGTAGGTGCTGGCACCCTCTAGAGCGTGGTATAGTACGCTGATCAGGTTATAGTGTTCGTCTGCGGTTCCAGTGTATTGTTCATTATCGCGATCAGACATATTTCTTCCCTCCAATCAATAAGCACTGACAATCCAGCCCATAGGGCTGCGTCTTGCCTTTAAGCCTATGTATTCACTCTAAGAGTCTGCTTCGCTCCTAAGTGATAGATATGCAAGGTTGCAAATTCGCTCCAAAGTAATACGTATTTTTCACTAGAAATAGCTATCCTTACATTTAATAACTTGAAATTTCCCTAAAATCTTCAAAAAATTAAAGTTTTAGTAGTAATTACTTAGGCATTTATCTAAACGCGCCACTTTTTTCTCCTATTTGAGGATTCACAAGAATCTCCAGGCGAGATATTTTGTATAAAAAATTATGGCTCTACCGCAGGAAATTACCGAATCCTATGGGATTGGTATTCGGGAAAAACGAGGAGTCTACATCAGCGGGCGCATTTTTGTATGCGATCGCTTCCTCTTCATTACCACCATGCTCTAGCACAATACTGGCAACTCCAAGTAAATGAGCAATATATGGCACACCTGAACCTTTGCGAGTTTGGTTCGCGTGCAGACGAGTAGTAAAGGTTAGGGCTTCGGTAAAGCGTTCTGAAATCATAATTTGTGTAATAGGGTGATGGGGACTGGGGACTAGGGACTAGGTAAGACTTTTTCCCCAATTCCCAATCCCCAATCCCCAATCCCCAATCCCCATTTTCAGTGTAATCCTGCCTGCCAAATTCCAATGTAAACGCGATCGCTCCTATCTCTCTCAATCACACCTTTAAGGGATTTAACAGAAAAAGAATACTTGCGAGACTTACGCAGCTTTACTTGTTGTAACCCCTGCTTGATTTGATCGTTGATTTGGCAACCCAACATACTATTCAATGTCACCAACATCACCTGATGGTCTACCTCTTGGGCGAAAGCTGCCTCAGTTTGACGTACCATTCCTGAAACTTTGTCAAGTAGAAAACCCAGGCTAACTTCGTCTGGTACTAATTGATAGAATATGGCACGAGTATTGGGCCAGTAGCCTCGGAGATTTCCGCTAGGAGCGCCTAGAATGTTTTGGACAACGCTATTATGTACTCCTGGTTGAAATCCTGGTATGCCAACACCCAAGGGAATATCTTTACATATATCGAAGTCAAATTCCTCTAGGCTCGGCTCAAGTCTTAACCCAGGTGGTACAGTTTCTAAAATCCGAGCAGGTACATTAGAAGGCTCGATGCTGAGAAATAATTCTGGCAATGGTGCCGAGAACGGCGATGCGTGTGTTGGTTTAGCCAGAAGAAAACTGGCAGCTATACACGCATTCATCAAAATTATGCGGTGAAACCTTTTCACCATATTTTTTTACTATTTTTATATCAACACGTATTTAGCCATAAAAAGCTGCTGTTTCTACCCCAGAAAATGCTGAAAGGATATAAATCAGCAGTACCAACCATATTCAGATTTGACGCAAGAGCGATCGCTCTAGGTTCCCCAGATAAGAGATGCGATCGCATCTTTTCTCGTTCCTTACGGAAACGAAAAACTCCCACTCAGCTTGCACTCAAATGCAAACCAATTCATGATTATGCTTGCATAACCCATGAAGAGTGCATCACTTTTCACAGGCTTTTCGCCATTTCTCACGCCAATCATCATTATCTTTTAAGTTATCTTCCTGCGCTTTCCGAAATCGCTCCCGCCAATCACCATTATCTTTTAATTTATCTTCCTGCGCTTTACGCAATCGCTCTTGCCACTCTCGCAGGGGACTGCCGTTGGCAATTCTTGGTGCGCCAATGCCCAACAATCCCAGCCATTCCTGTACCGACTGCGATCGCTCCTCTGGCTTTAATGCCATACCTTTGAGAATAGCGCGATTTATGCGATCGCTCAGAAGCGAATTTATCTGCTTGGGTGGCTCCAGTCGCATTCCATAAGCTCTCATTGGTGAAGGTAGCGGCACTTGTGCAGTTAACAAAGTATACAGCGTCGCCGCCAAAGAATAAACATCGGTGTAAGCACCCCTTTTCCCCCGCCAATCATACTGCTCAATTGGCGCAAAGCCACTAGAGCAAAATTCCGTCTGTGTCTGCGTCAGATTTGGGGTAAACTCGCGGGCGATGCCAAAGTCTATCAGCACAGCTTCAGTCTTACCCTTTCGCAACATGATATTTAGCGGCTTAACATCCCGGTGTAGTAAACCACGCTCATGAACAACCGTCAGCGCATCACCAATCTGTTGAATGTACCGTAACGCTTCGGTTTCTGGCAAAATCCCTTGATTCCAAACGTGAGAAGCTAGACTTTCCCCATCGATATATTCCATCACAATGCACCACAACCCAGCCTCTTGAACCACCTCATCAATTTTCACGATATGAGGATGATTAAATTTGGACAGTCGCAGCGCCTCATTCAGGAAATCCTGCTGAAGTTTGGCAAAGTCGCACCAGCGTTGCACCCAACTATTGAGGGTTTTAACTACCAGTAGATTACCCCTTTTGTTCTTCACCAGATAGGTAATCCCAAAACCACCTTGCCCTAGCACTTTTTCGATAGTATATTTGCCGTTTTGCAACTTTTGCCCAGGATTCCAAGCCATTTTCAAGCCTCCAAGACGCTTGCATCGGTTTATGAGACAGGCTGAAGCGATGCCTGATTTAGTACATATGTACCATATTTAAGGCGCAAATACAAGCAATTTTTCTTCCCAGCCAGAAGGAGGGAATTAACACGAGGCAGAGCCTCTTTATCTGCATTCCTAAGCTGTGCGTGGGAACGAGAGTTATTGCAACGTGATTGACACTGAACTAGAGAATCGCTAAACTGAATTTAACGTTAACGTCAATCTCGGCAAATCAACAGAGCGTGACTGAAAAAATGCGAATCGGAGAGCTTGCCCTCAAAGCAGGCGTGACTCCGCGAACAATTCGCTACTACGAGGATCTGGGATTACTTGGCCCTGCTGAGCGGCAAGGCAAAGGCTTTCGCTACTACACGGAGCTTGAACTAGCCAGACTCCGCAAAATTGATGCGCTCAAAGGGTTGGGATTAAGTCTGGAAGAGATTAGCAGTATCATCGACCTGTTTTTTGAAGAACCGACGATGTTACGAGGTAAGCAGAAACTACTGGAAATTCTGCAAACTCATCTTCAGGAGACTGACGAAAAAATCGTCGCTTTAGAGCAGTTTCGCTACGACTTGCAAGCTAATATCGCCCGGATACAGCAATATATCGAGGAGGTCAGCAACCAGTAATTTTTTTGTAGTTAATCTAACGTTAACGTTAAAGTTATATAGTTAGGAGGTGGAAACCAGTATGCTGATACAGCACTTCCAGATGCTGGCACGATACAACACACTCTCGAATCGCAAACTTTATGAAACTTGCGCTTTGCTTTCGGATGCAGAACGCAAGAAAATCAGACCAGCCTTTTTCAAAAGTATCCACGGGACGCTAAATCATATTATGGTGGGCGATCGCATCTGGATGACACGTTTCCAGGGCAAAGAAATCCCATCCACCGGACTCAACGCCATCCTTTATGAAGACTTCGACCAACTCAACCAAGCGCGTGTAGCAGAAGATGAGCGGATTGAAAGCTTTGCCTCTGGTTTAACCGAAGAATTTTTGGCGGGTACGATTCAGTACCGAAATAACGCCGGAAAAATTTATACCGATCCCGTCAATTTGTTAGTCGCCCACTTTTTCAATCACCAGACACACCACCGGGGACAAATTCACGACCTGATAACCCAGACAGAAATTGTCCCGCCAGTTCTGGATATGCACCGGATTGTTCGACCATAACTTAATAAGGAGAAATGGAATAATGAAACTACGCAAACTCGGAAGCCAAGGATTGATGGTTTCAGAACTGGGACTGGGATGTATGGGAATGTCCGAGTTCTACGGCGCAGGCGATGAAGCCCAATCAATTGATACCATTCACCGCGCACTGGATCTCGGTGTCACCCTGCTCGATACTGCTGATATGTACGGAACCGGGGAGAATGAAAAGCTGGTAGGAAAAGCTATTAAAGACCGTCGCGATGCGGTCGTACTAGCCACAAAATTTGGCATCCAACGCGGCGAGGATAGTAGTTTTCGGGGGATCAATGGCAGTCCGGAATACGTGCAGCAGGCGTGTGATGCTTCGCTGCAACGGCTTGGACTTGATTACATTGACCTATACTACCAGCACCGCGTCGATCCCAACGTTCCCATTGAGGAAACTATCGGTGCAATGGCAGAATTAGTAAAGCAAGGCAAAGTCCGGTTCCTGGGACTTTCTGAAGCTGCTCCGGCAACGATTCGACGCGCCCATGCAGTTCACCCGATTACTGCTTTGCAATCAGAATACTCGCTTTGGCAGCGGGAGCCTGAAGATGAGATTTTACCCACAGTACGGGAATTGGGAATTGGCTTTGTGGCATATAGTCCACTTGGACGGGGGTTTCTCTCAGGACAAATTACCAGTCCCGATAATTTTGCTCCCGATGATTACCGCCAGCATTTGCCACGCTTCCAAGGCGAGAATTTTCAGAAGAATCTGCAACTCGTTGAACGGGTGAAGGAAATTGCCAACGAAAAGGGTGTCACGCCGGGACAACTAGCTTTAGCTTGGTTGCTCTCGCAGGGAGACGATATCGTCCCGATCCCCGGAACCAAGCGCCGCGCCTACTTGGAGGAGAATGTGGCAGCTGCTGCCATTACCTTAACTCAACAAGAGCGATCGCGCCTTGACGAAGTAGCACCCAAGAACGTTGCAGCAGGCGATCGCTACGCCGATATGAGTTCCGTAAATCGTTAAGGAATCGCCCTTAACGAGAATACCAAAAATTTTAGTTCGCGCCACAGGAGTAAGTGTGGCGCGATTCTGTTAATCTCTGACTTTGCAATGGCAGCTTAACTGTAAACGTGCTACCCACTCCCACTTCACTACTTACTTCAATCTTGCCACCGTGCAATTCCACGAACTTTTTGACAATGGATAATCCCAGCCCCGTACCGGGAATCTTACCCACATTTCCTGCTCGATGAAACACTTCAAACAGTCGTTTTTGGTCATTTACAGGAATCCCGATACCTTGATCCTTAACTTGGATAATTGCCTCCTGATTCTGACAAGAAAGCTCAAAATATACCTCACCTCCTGTGGGTGAATACTTAATAGCATTTGAAAGCAAATTAATAAAAATATGCCGCAGCAGTTTTTCATCCATATAAGCTAAGCTACAACAATTGGTTATCGAATTTCCTGCTTCCGATTCCTGACTTTGTTGTTCATCAACGTCTCCGCCTTTAAAAACAAAATTGACCGCATGACCTGCATTACTAAACTGCATCTCCTCCACCAACTCCAAGCAAAACTTTGCTAAATCAAGGGTAGCTGGGTTTATCTCTAATTTTCCGACTTCCGCTTTACTGATTGTCAGAATATCATCTAACAACTGCGTCATATTTCGAGCAGCCAATCGAATGCGCTGAAAGTACAAATATTTTTGCTCTTTACTGGCAACATCGCTATATTTTTCCAGTAATTCAGCAGATATTGTAATAACATTGAGCGGATTGCGAAACTCGTGCGACATTATCGAAACAAAGTCGAATTTACTTTCGTTTAATTCTTTTTGTTTCTCCAGCTCCCGGCGAATCTCTTCATTTTGCTGACGCTCTGTAATATCGCGACAGTTAACAACAATACTTGCTACTTCTGGTGAATATATAATTTTTTTACAAACAGATTCAAGAATTCGCCAAGAGCCATCTTGATGCTGAAACCGAAATTTTATAAATAACGTGCTACTGGGGTTATTAAGTGCCTGATGCAGGTTGTTAATAACTTCAGTTACATCCTCCGGGTGAATGTAACCAAGGAGATTTTTTTCTACTAATTCTTCTGATTCGTAACCCAAAACTCTATGAACAGAGGGGCTTATATAATACACAGTGCCATCAGTACTCAGAACTGTAATAATATCTAAGGCATTTTCAATGAGAGAGCGAAATCGTTCTTCGTTCTCGCGTAAAGCTTGTTCCGCTTCCCGTCGTTTTTGTCGCTGGAGGGCTTCACGTAACTCCCGTTCAACAGCAGGGATAAGTCGCGCCAAGTTGCCTTTCATGATGTAGTCAGAAGCTCCAGCTTTCATAGCATCAACAGCCATCTCCTCACCGATGGTTCCTGACACAATAATGAATGGTATATCCAGTTTCTTCTCCTGCAACAAACTCAAAGCACCAGGAGCGCTAAAACAAGGCATAGAGTAATCAGCAATGACAATATCCCAATGCTGTTTATCCAGCGCTACGATGAAAGCATCTGCTGTGTCCACCCGTTCGTATATAGGATGGTAATCACCGCGCTTTAGTTCATATATTAGCAGTTCAGCATCTTCTTCTAAATCTTCAACTATTAGAACACGCAGCTGTAACTTCATCTGCATTCCTCAAAGTGGCTGTTCGCTTAAAGGCCGTCAGCAGATTGCTGAGTGCTTGACGGCTGGTATAAATTGTACATAATATACATTAACAATACAAACATGAGAAAAAGCTGTAACCTTTGATTAGGTACTAGTTGCTTGCTTTGGTGACGAGTAACTGCCGGACAAAGTTTTTTTTTGTAGCCGTTAGCATACGATAATCAATTACCTTTACCCGATTGCCAGGTACTATCAACTCATAGGTAATAATGCTTTGTTTAAAATCCAGTTAAGTTAAAATTTTTTACTTGAAATTGGTTTTTAACAATAAGTTTTTATTAAGTAAATGGATATAGTTATTTGTTAGGATGGGTATAGTAGCATTACCCATCAAACCATATCAATGTTGCGTGGGTTTCCAATGTTCCAACCTACGTTAGATATTTAGTTCAATTATGTCTACCTACTTGGCAAAGTTGTAATTTTATCGCCGAAAGAGAGTGCAGTAGGTTAAGCCTGGTTCTACCGCGCTTTCAACCGATACGCGATCGCTGCAAAGCATCTTGAGAGCGATCGCTACCTCCACCCCCTCTTGGGAATTCTGCCTTTGAGCTGCACGGAAACCTATTTAGCAATATTTGAAGCAATTAAGCTAGAATTGTTACGGCTTCTTTACAGCATTCCTCTTAGATGACAAATTCTGTTAAAGAGCTTCTTAAATTTAACTGAGTCGCAGTACCAACTCTGGAACGCTCCTATGAGTCTCCCCATTCGCAACGTCGCAATCATTGCCCACGTCGATCACGGCAAAACCACCCTTGTTGATGCCCTCCTCAAACAATCTGGCATCTTCCGCGAAGGGGAAGACGTTCCTGATTGCGTCATGGATTCCAACGCCCTAGAGAGGGAGCGGGGCATCACAATTTTGTCGAAAAACACCGCCGTCAGATACAAAGAAACCCTAATCAATATTATCGATACCCCCGGACACGCCGATTTTGGCGGCGAAGTCGAGCGGGTGTTAGGCATGGTCGATGGCTGTATCCTGATTGTGGATGCCAATGAAGGCCCCATGCCGCAGACACGATTTGTGCTGAAAAAAGCCCTGGAAAAGGGATTGCGCCCTATCGTTGTCGTCAATAAAATAGACCGTCCTCAAGCTGATCCTCACGGCGCAATTGATAAAGTATTGGATCTGTTTTTGGAACTGGGCGCAGATGACGATCAGTGCGATTTCCCTTATCTGTTCGCCTCCGGTATCAATGGTTATTCCAGAAACACCCTGGAATCCGACAACATGGATATGCAGCCCATGTTTGAGGCAATTCTGCACCATGTCGCGCCACCTGTAGGCGATCCGAATAAGCCTTTACAGCTGCAAGTGACAACCCTGGATTATTCTGAATATCTGGGTCGGATTGTGATTGGGAAAATCCATAACGGCACAATCCGAATGGGGCAACAAGTGGCTTTGGTGACGGAAACCAGCGCCATTGTGAAAGGTAAAGTCTCGAAGCTGATGGGTTTTGAAGGCTTAAAGCGGATTGATTTAGAAGAAGCCTCTGCGGGAAATATTGTGGCGGTGGCTGGTTTTGCCGATGCGAACATTGGCGAGACAATTACTTGCCCGAACGAACCGCAAGCTTTGCCGCTGATTAAGGTGGATGAGCCTACCTTGCAAATGACCTTCTCGGTGAACGATTCGCCGTTTGCCGGACAGGAAGGGACGATGGTGACATCAAGACAAGTACGCGATCGCTTGTTCCGCGAACTCGAAACTAACGTCGCCTTGCGTGTCGAAGATACCGACTCTCCCGATAAATTACTGGTTTCCGGTCGAGGCGAACTCCACCTCGGCATCTTGATTGAAACCATGCGCCGGGAAGGTTATGAATTTCAAGTTTCCCAGCCGCAGGTGATTTACCGCGAAGTTAGCGGTCAACCCTGCGAACCTTACGAATGTTTGGTTTTGGATGTTCCGCAAGAAGCCAGCGGTGGCTGTATCGAGCGTTTGGGACAGCGCAAGGGCGAAATGCAAGATATGCAGATCAGTACCACTGGTCGCACCCAGCTAGAATTTGTAATTCCTGCCCGTGGTTTAATCGGCTTCCGGGGTGAATTCATGCGCCTCACCCGTGGCGAAGGGATTATGAACCACAGTTTCCTAGACTATCGCCCCATCACCAGCGATATGGAAACTCGCCGCAACGGTGTCTTAATTTCGTTTGAGGAAGGCGTTGCTACCTTCTACGCCATGAAGAATGCTGAGGATCGGGGTGCGTTCTTTATCACTCCGGGTACCAAAGTTTACAAAGGCATGATTGTTGGCGAACACAACCGCCAACAAGACTTGGAACTCAATGTTTGCAAGGCGAAGCAGCTGACCAACCACCGTGCCTCTGGCGGTGATGAGTTAGTGCAGTTGCAAGCGCCAATAGATATGAGCTTGGAGCGTGCCTTGGAATACATTGGATCAGATGAATTGGTGGAAGTAACGCCCAAGTCGATTCGTCTGCGGAAGCTGGCGAAGAAGCTGGCGAAGCGGTAATTATCTCAGGTAACCCGCCGGTTTCAACCTGCGGCTACACAAAAAAGCCCGCCTGCGCGGGCTTTTTTATTGGGGGTGTCACATCATCTTCGGTTGATGTAATCTGAGATTACATCCAGCTGCGAGTCGAGGAGTTAGAAGCATCAACCCCACCTGTACGGATACGGCGATCTAGATCGTTGGGATCTGGGGAAGCGTTCAAGGCTTCCTCAAGGGTAATCCGACCCTCCAGCATTTCATTGTAGAGAGCCTGGTTCATCACCTGCATACCGTCGTACTGGTCGTTTTCCATTAACCGGAATGCCTCCTCATTTTCACCTTTGAGCAGGTAATCTTCCATTGCAGGTGTATTAATTAAAATATCGTGGACTGCCGTGCGCCGACTATCTGTGGTAGGGAGTAGGAGTTGGGCTACTACAGCTATCAGAGATTGGGTAATCTGTATCCGCATCACTGGCTGTTCATCTGCTTTGTAGAGGTTTAACAAACGATCCACAGCACCGATAGCGCTTCTGGTATGCAGAGTACCCAAAACTAAGTGACCCGTTTGGGATGCTTGCAAAGCTGTTTCAATGGTAATGCGATCGCGCATTTCCCCAATCAGAATTACATCCGGGTCTTCCCGCAAAACTGCCCGTAGCGCCTCGTGAAAGTCATTGGTATGCAAACCAACTTCCCGCTGACTAAGTAGACAATTTTGCGAAGAGTGAACAAATTCAATCGGGTCTTCAATTGTCACAATGTGCTTATTCATCGTCTCGTTCAGATGACGAATCATTGCTGCAAGTGTAGTTGATTTACCCGATCCCGTAGGCCCTGTAACTAGGATTAGTCCTTGGGGTTTTGACACAATGTCTTTGAGGACTTGCGGTAAGTTTAAACTATCAATAGAAGGGACATCCAGAGTGATTAAGCGCAGCACCATCGCTCCGCCCATCAAAGTCTCAAAGCAGTTCACCCGACAGCGCACGAAACCTGGATAGAAAATCGCTGTATCCAGCTCTTTTTTCTCAGCGAATTGCTTTCGCTGAGCTGGACTCAGAATCTCTGCCAGGTATCTTTCATAGATTTCTGGTGTCACCCTCATCTGGCTTTCAGATTGGGTTATCTGACCTCGAACCCGAAATCTGGTAACTTGCCCAACTCTAATGTGAATGTCAGAGGCTTTGTGATGAAACGCTTCCTTAACCAATTGTTTAATGGAAGTATTAACTTTGCTGACCTCTGGTAGTCGCCCTGTCTGCATCTGAGGAGGAGGTGGCGGTGGTGGCATATGTGGAGGAGCCTGAGGCTTCAATTTGCCAGCATCATTGATTTGTGTCATTTTTCCGGTTTCCGCGAGGTGTTAACTAGGTTGAAGGGGGACTGGGGACTGAGGGGCTAGGGACTGGGTAAGACTTTTTTTCAATTCCCAATCCCCAATCCCTAATCTTGGTCAGTTAGTATCGGTAAAACCACAGTTTAATGGATCTAGTCTATAAATTCTTTTTTAAGTAAAGCGTGAATTTACTTAAATATTTTGACATACTCCCCGGCGTAAACGCACGGAGATTCTAGGCTCAAACAGCAATTGCAGCTTTTGACTGTCTGACATCGCCTAACCTAACAGTTGATGCCCCAACTGCTTGAATATTCAAAGCCGCGTTTTCATCCCGCCCGTTGATACACCCGCACGATGGACAACGCCAAACTCTGACCGACAAATCCAATTCTAAGACGTGACCGCAAGGGGAACAGGTCTTGCTGGATGGATACCAGCGATCGATATAGACAATGAGTTTGCCTTTCTTTTTCGCAACCCAGTCAAGAATTTTCAGGAATTCCCCAAAAGCCAAATCAGAAATTTTACGCCCCCAAAGACGCTGCATTCCTTTGAGGTTCAACGTCTCAAAACACAGCACATCAAATTTGTCAGTCAGGTCGTGAGCTTGTTTCCAGAACCAACCGCTACGGCGGTTAGAAACATTTTCATATTTGCGGACTAGATGCTTTCTTGCACATTCACGGTTGTTTGAACCTTTAACTTTCTTAGAGTGCCGACGACTAGCTATCTTAACGTCACTGAGCGACTGTTTGAAGAATTGGGGAGATTCAATTGTGGAACCATCAGAGCAGGTGAGAAACGTTTTCAACCCAAAATCAAACCCAGCGATGCGACTCGTCTCGAATTTGATTTCCGGCTCACTGCTGCTGTCAACTACAACCACCATAAACATTTCACCCAATGGTGTCCGCTTTATAGTGAGCGTTTTGACCCTACCCTCAATCACTCTAGAGTTCCAATACTGATAGACCTTGCTACCAATCTTAATACGATTGCCACCCAAGAACTTGTAGCCAGCTTGCTTCAAGGTGAAGGACTTGTATCTTCTGACTTTCTTGAATCCCGGTGGTCTAACTCCTTTTTTGTTGTGTTTAAAAAACAGTTGATAGGCTTTCTCAATCCGTTGACAAATATCCTGCACCGCTTGAGAGCCGACTAATTGCCAGAACTCTTTACGTTTCCGGAGCTTGGCGATATGAGCTTGAAGTTTAGCGCAATTTAAGTGTTTGCCCCACATCTGGTAATACCGCTTGTGGAGAGCAATACAGTGGTTATAGATAGCTCCAGCAGCGTTAATTGACCGCTTGAGAAATCGATTCCGCTTGTGAGTGTAGAGCTTAAACTTCAATGTCTTCATGCTAGGATTGTACAGCGAATAACCTTACTTAGCGATGAAGAAACGATTAGATTTTCAGATTGAGGAATTTGAGTTTCTTGCTTCAAGGGAGAATATTTCTTGGCTGTGGACACGACAAAGACTGATGTATTAAGGGAACTGATTAGAAGCCTGAAAGCGGGAGCTTTCTAAATCCGCCCTAAAAGTGCGGGGCTTTAGACCCATTTTTTTCGGTAAAAAATTCCCGGATAGCCGCAAAAAATTTTATTTATTCGTAATCTGATTTTTGTTAAATTGCTTGTGATATAGCGATTGGGCGCTTTTAATGAAAAACGTTGATCGAATGGCAGAATGGTTAGAAACTCGTTGGGTAAAGCCAGCCTATGGGGGTGGGATACTCTTAGCGATCGCTATCTGTTTTTTTGGAGCCGCCACTAACACTATGGCAGGGTGGCTGTATGTTATCAGTGGTGTAATGTTAGCACTTTTGGGACTCTCGGCTATTTTACCAGCCCGAAGTCTCAAGTCTTTGCGAGTCAACCGCCGTCCCATCCAACCAGTGAGTGTTGGTGACGAGCTAACAATCGAATTAGATATAGAAAATCCAGTTGACAAATCCCAAAACCTGCTACAAATCCAAGACGATCTCCCCTTCGTTCTGGGAAAACCTGTACACACACCGATAGAAACTATTCCCCCGAAAAGCATCCACCACTGGATTTACTACCAACCAGCCCAAAAACGCGGCGTTTATCGGTGGATGACAGTGCAACTCAAGACAGCTGCCCCTCTGGGGTTGTTTTGGTGTCGGCGCGATCGCCATGTTCCAGCAACAGCCTTCGTCTATCCTACAGTTTTACCCCTGATCAATTGCCCTCTAATCGATGAAATTGGGCAAGATACCAGTCCCCAATTTCTCAGTATAGATCGTCGTTCCCAGGCAGCAACAGAAGGAGTAACGCGAACCCTGCGTCCCTATCGCGTCGGCGATCCCACCCGCTTAATTCACTGGCGAACCAGCGCCCGGTTAGGACAATTCCAAGTCCGCGAGTTGGAAACCTTCACTGGAGGACAAGAAGTAATTATATGCCTTGACAGTGGCAGCATCTGGAACCCGGAAGATTTTGAACAAGCCGTAATTGCTGCTGCATCCCTATACTTCTATGCCAGTGGACGACAGTTAAATGTGAAACTTTGGACAGCCTTAACTGGATTAGTGCAAGGTCATCGCGTAGTATTAGAAACCTTAGCCGCAACATATGCTGGAGAAGATGCGATCGCTCTGAGTCCGCCCAATCTTCCCTTAATTTGGCTGACTCAGAACCCAGTAACACTAACTGCCTTACCCCCTGCTAGCCGCTGGGTGCTATGGATGCCATCATTAACTGAAGCTGCAACACCCGTAAATCGCAATTCCCCTGGAATAATCATCAACACTGAGCAACCGCTACAAGTTCAGCTACAGTCACCCCTGAGATAGATTTCTTCACTAACATTTTTTATCAGCCGATCCCCTTGAAGAAAAGCCTTAGGATACAATGCTTTAATACCTGCCTACATCCTGTCATTACATATCATGCAATCATCAGAAACTCAATCGAAATCCAGCGATAAAAACCTAGAGGCAATGCGTCAGTTTTCTCAAACTTACGCCAAACGGACAGGTACATACTTTTGCGTCGATCCCTCAGTAACAGCTGTCGTGATTGAAGGACTCGCCAAGCACAAAGATGACCTTGGTGCGCCTTTGTGTCCCTGTCGCCATTACGAAGATAAAGAGGCAGAAGTAGCTGCGGCTTTCTGGAATTGTCCCTGCGTACCCATGCGCGAACGCAAAGAATGCCATTGTATGTTATTTCTCACCGAAGATAACGAGTTTCGTGGTGAAATGCAAGACATCTCTATTGAAGAAATTCACGCCGTGCGAGATAGTATGTAACCATGTGAGCGAGGCAATCAGCCTCGCTATTTTTTAATCATTAAACAACTTGGATGCTTTTAAGTTATAGCCTTTAGATTTCCATAAAACCTGATAAAAAAAACTTTTTAGTAGGGTAGGTATTGCTATATATAATGTCTGAAGAAATCACGACTGAATTTTTGCAAGGAGTAGAGCAGTTTAATCAGCAGGAATTTTACGCTTGTCACGACACCTTAGAAGCCCTCTGGATGGAAGCCAGCGAACCGCAAAAAAGGTTTTATCAGGGAGTCCTGCAAATAGCAGTTGCCTGCTATCATCTGGGCAATCTCAACTGGCGCGGTGCGGCGATATTACTAGGAGAGGGAATCGGACGCATCAAAGCTTACGAACCCCGATACAGCGGTATTGATGTTAGCCAACTCATAGATCAGAGTGCTGAACTGTTGACAGCACTGCAAGAAGCTGGTGCGGAAAACATCGCTGAATTCGTGGAACAGATGCAGCACCAAGGCGACACTGTACAATTACCAAAAATACAGCGAGTAGACACTCAAGAAACTTCTGCAAGCTAGGCATCGTCAGGATTTTAGTGCTTGGTCATCCCTGAAGTAGATCCGGATCGAGTCTATAGAAAGAGTAAACTAGGCACAGTAGCCGACTAACTTATTCAGCGCCTCCTTAGCCTGTTGCCAATGACTAACATTGATGTCTCCGCAAAACCCATGATGCAATCCTCTCAACAAACTCAATCTTTCATGCGTCGCCTGGGATTAGTATTGATGCTTCCAGCTGCCTTGGTGGGAGCGATCGCATTCCCCAGCCAGATGCAACAAAACGCTCAAGCCCAAACTCCAGGCGACGGACGCGCCCTCACCGTCCGTTCTGATGTCCAAGAAGCCAACTCGAAAACAGGAGTCGTAACCGCACGTGGTAACGTGCAAATGTACTATCCATCACGGCAAATTCAGGCAACAGCTGCCCAAGCTCAGTATTTCAGCAAAGAGCGCCGCATTGTTCTCACTGGCAACGTCTACGTCCTACAACAAGGTAATAGTCTCCGAGGCGAGACAATTACATACCTCATCGATGAAGGGCGCTTTGTTGCCCTGCCTCAAGGCAGCCGACAGGTAGAATCAATTTATTTAGTTTCCGACCCCAGCGCCCCAACTCAACCCGCAGCGCCTGTAACAACTCCCCCCGTCAATCCTAAGCCAGCCTTCAAAACACCGAATAGCCCATTAACAACCCCCCGAAGGTAATAAAGGCAAAAGGCTCTCATGCAAAAGGCAGAAAAAGAATAATTTACTTATTCTTTTAGCCATTAGCCATCAGCCACAATTCAATGAAAATCGTACTGGAAAATATCCACAAGTCTTATGCCAAGCGCACGATTGTTAATCGTGTCAACCTTTCAGTAGCGCAAGGGGAAATCGTGGGATTGCTCGGCCCCAATGGTGCTGGTAAAACCACCACCTTTTACATTGCTACTGGCTTAGAAAAACCCGATCAAGGTACTGTTTGGTTGGATAACACCGACATCACCGCCTTGCCCATTCATAAACGAGCTACGTTGGGCATTGGCTACCTCGCGCAGGAAGCAAGTATTTTCCGGAACCTCAGCGTCCGAGATAACATTCTACTGGTGTTAGAGCAAACAGGTGTCCCGCGCCGTCAGTGGCAGCAGCGTCTGGATTACTTACTTCAAGACTTTCGTCTAGAAAAAGTTGCTTATACACACGGAATTCGTGTCTCTGGGGGAGAACGGCGGCGCACCGAGTTGGCGAGATCCTTAGCATCTGGCCCCGAAGGGCCAAAATTTTTGTTTTTAGATGAACCATTTGCGGGTGTCGATCCAATTGCCGTATCGGAGATTCAAAAAATCATAGCCGAACTACGCGATCGCAGCATGGGCATCTTGATCACCGATCACAACGTCCGGGAAACCCTCGCTATTACAGATCGAGCCTACATCATGCGCGACGGACAAATCCTCGCAGCAGGCAGCGCTGAAGAACTATACAATAACCCTTTAGTACGCCAATATTACTTAGGCGATGACTTCAAAAGGTAGCCCCTAGTCCTTGGCTAATAGCTCATTCCTAATTTCTTAAAAACAATTAGCAATTAGCCATTAGCAACTAGCCATTAGCAATTAGCCATTAGCAATGCCCAAATTTTTCAATCCACTCTACCCCTTGATTTCCCGCATCTCGGTCATGGATCGCTACATTGCCAGCGAACTATTCGCACCTTTCCTGTTTGGAATGGGTTTCTTTTCCTCTTTGGGAGTAACGATTGGCAGCTTATTTGACCTGATGCGGAGAAGTGTGGACGTAGGGCTACCAGCGATGCTGGTTTTGAAAGTGTTGCTGTTGAGTCTACCGCAATTTATGGCATACGCCTTTGCTGCGTCAACGCTACTAGCTACCTTATTAACCTATAGTCGTCTTTCCAGTGACAGCGAATTGGTAGCTTTGCGTAGCTGCGGCATAAGTGTTTATCGTCTAGTAGCACCAGCAATTATCTTGGGATTTTTTATTACTGGTATTGCCTTTACCTTTAATGAATATGTAGTACCAGCAGCTAACTTTCAAGCTAAAGTTACCCTAGATCGAGCGCTGAATAAAGAAAAGCCGTCTTTCCAAGAGCGCAATATTTTCTATCCAGAATATACTAAAGTCAAACTGCCCAATGGTCAAAAAGAACAAGTGCTAAAGCGTTTGTTTTATGCAGAAAAGTTTGATGGGGAAAAAATGCAGGGTTTGACAATTTTGGATTGGTCACAAGAAGGACTAAACCAAATTGTTACCTCACAAGCCGCGTCTTGGAACCCAGCACAAAATACCTGGGATTTTTTTAAAGGCACCATTTATCTAATTTCTCCTGATGCTTCCTACCGCAACATTTTGCGGTTTGAACACCAACAGCTGCAACTGCCTCGCACAGCTTTAGATTTGGCAAGTTCTGGGCGCGACTATGGAGAAATGAACCTTGCACAATCCACAGAACGTCTGAAAATAGAACGTTTAAGTGGCAATGAGCAGAAAATTCGCAAGCTGCTGATCCGCATTCACCAAAAAATAGCCTTACCCTTTGCTTGTGTAGTGTTTGCTATAGTGGGTGCTGCTTTGGCAACTAGACCTACGCGCACCAGTAAAGCGACAGGTTTTGGTATTAGCGTCTTGGTAATTTTTACTTACTATTTATTAATGTCCTTTGGAGATGCGCTGGGGCTGGGCAACTTCCTGCCTCCCTTTGTCGCTGCTTGGATGCCAAACCTGTTTGGCTTAGCAGCAGGTGTCTGGTTTTTGCTTAAAGCTGCCCGGTAAATTAGTCATTATTTGTTCGGGCTGTGTATATCGCGAACCAATAAGCGATCGCTAATGATTCAGGACGTTGCTCGTTAGCGATCGCTACTAACTAATGACTGACTGCTTATATAACAGTTATAAATAATTGTGAAATATTTTTTCGTTTGCAGATTGTCCCCCTGTCTTAAGGGTTACAGCCTATAAAGGAGTTGTTAGAGAAACTTTTACACAAGATACTGCCATCTTTAAAAAAAGATTACCTTACGGCAACTACCTTAAGTTAAATAGCGTATAGAATCAATTTATACCCACCGTGCAGAGCCGAGCTGCACTACACCTATGCCATCCAAACAAGTTCCTGCCTCCATCCGCTATTTCAAAGCACGGTTCCGGACAGTGCTGCGTCCGGCGTTTTGGGGTAGCGCGATCACGATCTCAATGGTACTCTTTGGCGGATGGCAGTACTGGCAACACCCAGAGTGGCTAACTGGCAGTGGCGATGAAGCAACCGAGGATGAACAAAGCCTTTCGGAAGAAAGTAGTGCTATCGGTGCTGATATTGATAGTTTACCTGTATTAATTCAAGAATTTAACCCGGTCAATCCCCAAGGCGCAGGCAAGCAAAAGCAGAAATCTCAAAGTCCCAAGGAAGAAGGTTTATTTGAACAGTTGACTCGTAACAAAACTGCTGCGCCTAATCCAGAATCAACGTCTCAATTGCTCAGGATAGCACCCAAAGATCCGCAAAACTCCACCAATCCTTTTGCTACATCAGCGCAAGAGCTACTAAATGCTGGCCCCCTTTCCAATAGTGGCCCCCTTTTAGGAGCAACACCCAGCAACCAGCAAACTGAAACATCCACAACAACCGTAACTTCTAGCCCAACAGCTGGGTTTAAAGCGCTCAATGGTGATAAACCATCCCAAGCTACGATGCCTGGAAGCCCCCTGCAACAAGGGTTAAACCAAACATCAACACCTTTATTGTCTACGAGTCAGCCACCTGCAAATGTATCTGAGTCCACGCAGGCAACCCCGACATCCACCTACAGTGGACAGATGGCACCGCCAACGACAACTACCTTACCCACCACAACAGGCTATAGCGTTCCCCCAACCACAACAACTAATCCTAATCCTAATCCTTACACCTCTTTTACCCAACCCCAGCCAGCGCCAATAGTGCCAGTCGCACCCGTACCCGTAGCGCCACCCGCCCCCATAACCACCAATAATTACGGACAATACCCATCTGGGTTGCCCAATCAGGGAAGCAACATTGGCACCAACTCCGGATTTAGTTCCAACGTGGGTAATAATTCCAACGTTGGTAATCCGGGAGTGCAACCGAATCAGGTAACTCAGCCTACTAGCAACTTTCCCCGTCCAGCTACAGGGAGATCCCTTGGGGGAGGCCGGATAAACACTTTTACCAATCCTTAAAAAGGAATAATTGGGAAAGGCTGGGTTGAGGCACCAGACCCAAAAAATATTAGGAAGACGTTATATAAAGCTTACTCCCCACCCAATAAACAACTCTTAAGTCAATAGAATTCGAGTTTGGAGTTATTAATTTAAAATTAATAACTCCAAACTCTTTCAATTAATAAAGACAACTGACAACTATCAATTGAAATGTTTGATAATCGCCTCTGCAAACTCAGAACATTTCAAGGGTGGCTCTACTGGTGGTTCCATCAACCGCGCTAAATCATAAGTCACTTCGCGGTTAGAAATAGCTTCACCAAGCCCTTTCTTAATCAAATCCGCTGCCTCTTGCCAGCCCATAAATTCCAGCATCATCACCCCCGACAAAATCACCGAACCAGGGTTTACTCGGTCTAAACCAGCGTGTTTGGGAGCAGTACCGTGAGTAGCCTCAAAGATGGCACATTGGTCGCCAATATTGGCTCCAGGCCCCATCCCCAACCCACCGACAATCGCAGCAGCTGCGTCAGAGAGATAATCCCCATTCAAATTCATCGTGGCGAGGATGGAATATTCATCCGGTCGCGTCTGAATTTGTTGGAAAATGCTGTCGGCAATTCGGTCATTCACCATCACCAAGTTTTTCCACTGACCGTTACCGTGAGTTTGCCAGATGGAGTTGAGGACATCTTCAACTTCCTGACAGATTTGGGCTTTTTTCTCCTCCGTGAGGGCATCGTACCCAGGATCAATCTGACGGGCGTTTTCTTCTAAACTAATATTTGGGTTACGCTCTTTGTTGCTCAGAATCCAAGATTCCCGTTCAGTGACGCACTCGCCGCGAAACTCTGTAGTAACCAGTTCATAGCCCCAGTCGCGGAAAGCGCCCTCAGTGTACTTCATGATATTGCCCTTATGCACCAGCGTCACCTGCTGCTTGTTCTTGGGGAGTCGCAGGGCATTTTTCATGGCACGGCGCACCAAACGTTGAGAACCCTTTTTGCTAATTGGTTTGATGCCGATGCCAGAGTCGAGGGGAATTTGCTTTTTCCCGTGTTCGGGTGTCGCGGGGATTAACTCAGTATTGAGCAGTTTAATCAGTTTGTCGCCAATTTCGCTGCCCTGTCGCCACTCAATTCCCAGATAGATGTCTTCTGTGTTTTCTCGGTAGATGATGACATCTAGTTTTTCTGGAGTTTTGTGGGGAGAGGGCGTACCTGCGTAATACTTGCAGGGACGAACGCAGGAGTAGAGGTCGAAAATTTGACGCAATGCCACATTCAGCGACCGAATGCCTCCTCCGATTGGCGTTGTCAGAGGCCCTTTGATGGCAATCCCATACTCTTTAATCGCGTCGAGGGTATCTTGGGGCAAATACTGGTAGGTGCCGTACTTTTCGCAGGCTTCATCACCTGCGTAGACTTTAAACCAGCTAATTTGCCGCTTACCGCCGTAGGCAACTTTTACGGCGGCATCAAAGACTTTTTGAGATGCGGGCCAGAGGTCTATTCCCGTGCCGTCGCCGCGAATGAAGGGGATGATTGGGTTATCTGGGACAATGGGTTCCCCATTTTTAAAGGTAATCTTGGAGCCTGTTTCAGGGGGAGCGATCTTTTCGTACATATTACACTCTTGTTGAGTCTAGTCTGAGCCAGACAATGCTTTTTTGAAGGCTACCAGATCATCAAAGCTTGCGATCGCTCAAGTCAAGCTTTTTTGAATTTTAAGCTTTGTGTTTGCTACGCCGCCCGCTCCTCATCCAGGCAATGCCACCGACAATCAAGGAAAATAGGGACATAGAGGCTGGCTCTGGAACTGACTCTGATTCTGACAATGGCCCCTCTACTGTCGTGCCAACTTTGATTTGATAGGCAAGCTGGGATTGAGAGGGGGTTGCTCCTAACCAACTCATAATTGATTGTCCAGTGAGGAGAAAATCTGTTTTATCAGATAGACCTCTAATTCGCAGATAGTCTAAGCTGTCTCCATCTGCATCCGCAACAGAAGAATCATTCAGGGCAAGTCCGTTTAGGAATAAATTGTTAACTTCAATTTTGGAGTTGGGCTTGGTAGCTCTGGTGCGGATTAAAATGTCTGTAAACGGGCCTGTGGCAGCCGAGTTTAAGGTTTTACCTCCTACGCTGTAGCTGACATTTTGGGTACCTGCTTGGTACGCAAGGGTAAAAGGTGTTGCTGTGCCATTTGACCAGACAAATTCATCCCGATCTAAAATGACAAAATTATTATTAACAATGTCATGGATATCGAGTTCGTAAGTCGTTCCACCGATTGAGTTAGACCCTATTCGACCTTCGGGAACAAAGGAAAGTTGATCGATCAGCGCATTATAGTCTGTATCTGTGTCCAAATGGCTGAGGCTGTACGCACTAGCTGCATGAGGCGATGCCATTAGTCCCAGGGCGGCTAGGGAGAGGGTGACAACTGTCTGGCAGGTCTTCATATGCTTTGTTAAGTTGATTTTTATGTAGTCTTTGCTACAAAAATTATGCCACTTTTTAGGCGCATTTTACAAGTGCATATTGGGCATTTTTCTCCCCAAAACTATGTTTTGTTTATTTATTTTAAATATTTAGTAAATCTGACTAGAAATCAGATATATGGCAAAGGCAAATAAAGTAAAACAAGGTTACTCTAAAAAAAACTAAGTAATTCTGCGGAAGTTATAAATACTTACTTTAAGTATTTATTGGGAAGCTTTAGGACAAGCCAATTCCAGCAAATTTGGAAAGGTAATCTAAGACATATTTGATATCTTCTGCCATTTTGGTGAAGTGAGAAAAGTTTAAATGTTAAAAAATATGTGGTTAATGCTGCAATATCAGCATTAGTTTTAGAGAGAAATTTGGTACAGGTTGCTTAAGCTACTGCGCTCTCAACTAAATATTTAAGCAAAAATACTTAATAGTTTTCTGCGAGTATTTCAGCTAGAACATCGCGCCTGCTTCATTTTCATCAACTTAAAGCAAGAAAGCGCTGACAAAGATAGGAAAAATATTATAGCTCATAGCAGCCATTTTTTGCTGTCAAATGGTTTTCGATGCAGCATTGAGCGCAGTCAGACATCAGCCATTATGCTGAAGTAGGGTAGATCGAGCGCGATCGCCCCCGTGTGATACCTCTTTATACCCTAGTCTCACTACCACTGGTTGAGACACTGCTAACGCTGCCGATTATTTACAAGCTGATATAAAAAAGATATATGCTGCACAACCAGCCTCTGTACTTTCCAATAACACAACTCACGATAAAGCGGGATAATCCAGTTTGCACATGGCTGATATGGATGGTAAGGGCCCTCTAGAATAACGATGAAAAAGATATTAGTCGTTGATGATGACAGAACCCTGCGAACCGTCTTGACACGCTACCTGCAAACCCAAGGGTATCAGGTTCAGGATGTAAGTTCTGGTATGGAGGCATTAACTGTTTTTGAACAAGATGCACCGGATGTAGTGGTTAGTGATGTCATGATGCCAGAAATGGACGGTCTGGAATTTTGCCGCCGTCTGCGAGGGATACCTTCAGGACAATTAGTGCCGTTTATATTTCTATCAGGAAAAGGAGAATTAGAAGACCGAATTCAAGGACACACAATAGGAGCAGATGATTATCTGACAAAACCTTTCGATCCACGGGAATTAGTTGCAAAAATTGAGGCACAGCTAGAGCGATCGCGCCGCATCAATGCAGAAATGGTACGGTTAATGCAGCAGCTGGCTACCAGCGCTGCCCCTGCTGAAGAGAAATCACAATACTCAGATGTTCCCCCAGTGATGTCACTGCCCTTAACCCCAGCAGAGCAAAGAGTTTTTTGGGAGGTAATTCAAGGTTTTACCAACAAACAAATTAGCGATCGCTTGTTCATCAGTCCCCGCACAGTTCAAACCCATCTGAGTAACATCCTCGGTAAGCTGGAGCTAGACAATCGCTCTCAACTGGTTCGCTTTGCCTTTGAACGCGGATACCGCCGTCCCAGCAATGAGGAGCAATTATAGAAGAAATGCTAGTTGCTTGTTCATTGCTAATTGTTAAAAGCCATCAGCCATTACCCATTAGCTATTAGCCATTAACTATTAGCCATGATTATCAGCGTTTACACATTGAGTGAAATAAGTCAAGCGATCGCGACCGATCAGTCGCAATGGAGACCGTTAGTATTTACTAACGGGTGCTTTGATATACTCCATGCAGGTCATGTGAGATATTTACAAATAGCAAAGTCCTTCGGGCGATCGCTTGTAGTGGGGTTAAATAGCGATCGCTCAGTTAGTGCCATCAAACCGCACAAACAGGGATTGCCTCCTCGACCTATAGTTCCCCAACAGCAGCGGGCAGAAGTTCTCGCCGCCCTAAAGTCCGTCGATGGGGTAGTGATTTTTGAGGACTTAACCGCCACTAGCTTAATTGAAGCACTCAAACCGGATATTTATGTCAAAGGAGGCGACTACAGCAAAGAAACCCTGCCAGAAGCACCAGATGTTTTGGCATACGGGGGGCGGATAGAATTAGTCAAAGTGGAAATTCCTACCTCGACCACAGCACTTATTGACCGCATCCTGCACTCAAGTCATTAGTTATAGGTTATTGAAACTTTGAAACGTTGGGTAGGTATTCTCGTTCTAACAACGCCTCCAGCGCCTCCAACCTTCAAACGTTCAAACGCTTACGGAAAAAAGACAACAGACTGAAACTTGCTTCATGATTGACCCAAAGACTGCCGATCTACCAGACACCACCTCTAACGACATCGCCGCCCTCCGCTTCAAGTTCGAGTCGGGTTCTCCAGCAGGGCAACTACAACTCATTCCAGAACTCATAAAAGCTGGAGAGTCCGGTTTAGAGGTACTGATGGAATTTTTACTTCAAAGCAAGTCAAAACCTGCCACTTTGGTTGCTGTCAAAGCCTACCAGACCCTTGAGAGCGCCAACTCAAAAGTCGCAGATGAATTTCTGCAAACCCATTTCCCTAACGGGATCGTACCGCTAAACTCAGAACGCGGCATCGACTACACACCGCTGCAACAGCTGCTCAAAAAACAGGACTTTCTTTCAGCTGACCGGATGACCTTGCAAAAAATGTGTGAATTAGCAGGCGTTGATGCCGTGCAGAGAAAATGGTTGTACTTTACTGAAGTAGAAAACTTCCCCATTAAGGATTTGCAAACCATCAATAACCTGTGGTTCGTCTACTCAGAAGGGAAATTTGGCTTTGGAGTGCAGCACGAAATTTGGTTGGGTGTCGGCAAAAACTTCTTAAAATTCTGGCCGAAAATCGGCTGGAAGAACGGAAACAACTGGACTAGATACCCCAACGAGTTTACCTGGGATCTGTCTGCTCCTAGAGGTCATCTCCCTCTGTCAAATCAGCTGCGAGGTGTCCGGGTGATTGCCTCATTGCTATCTCATCCCGCCTGGTCGAATAAAAGTCCTGAATCTTGAGTAGTTAAAGAGCGATCGCACTGCGTCAGCGTTAGCGCTATTGTGTGGTGTGCGTCAACCGATAGCAGCGCTCTCGAAAACCGACTAAGTTAGCAATGTTGCGATCGCTCTCTAACCTAACGCACCCTACCTATCTTCATCCTTGCTTGTTGAGCTTTTTAGGCAATCTTTCCTGAACGTGTTTATTATTGCCTTGATTCGGGAACCCTAAATATAGCTGGAAATTATTAATGATGTCATACAAGCAACGTGTATGGGGGTAGGGATAGTAATGGTAGGCCCAGAAAGTAGACTTTTTTGCCGTTTTGATGGTTTGACACCACAAGTTAGAGAACAACAAAGACTCAAGGCTTTGCGAGAGTTGGGGCTACTGGAAACAGAAATGATTCCAGTTTTTGAGGAAGCTACACAAACAGCAGCCCGCTTTTTGGAAGCGCCAATCTGCTTTTTGGGTTTAATAGCACAAGAAACCCAGTGGCTCAAGTCAGCTGTGGGTTTATCGCGAGTGGGACTGATGAACGAGCTAGCGACTTCGCGGCAAATCCCACGCAATGAAACCTTCTGCACTTATGTAGTAGATAGTCATCAGGTATTGGCAATTTACGATACTAATGACAAGCTTTCCCAGCCAATATTTGCTGAGAGTTTGCTGGTGCAGCACTACGGCATCCGTTCCTACTTAGGCACCCCCCTGTTGACATCTGATGGAATTTGTCTGGGTACACTGGCAGTCATGGATTTAGTGCCTCGTAGTTTTACCAGCAAAGATGTTGAATTCTTGGCACTCATGGCACGCTGGAGCCTGAGCGAATATGAGCGAAACCTTTTGCTTCTGGGAACGCGGCAAGTGGATTCGCCACAGCGTATCAGCTCCAGCAGTCAATGGTTTGCTAAATCGTCGCTACACACGCCACCAGACTCTTACGATCACTTAGGATACAATGCCGCTACTCCCCTGAATTCGAGCGATTTGCTTTCCCTGACCCGTTCAGCCCCCAACCCATCTGCAACGACCTCTGTTAAAGCTAAACTGCTATCTCAGCTGTCGCAGGAACTGCGAACCCCACTAACTTCGGTGATGGGGATGGCGAGTGTTTTGGGTCGCGAAGTTTACGGGCCATTAACAACTAAGCAGAAGGAGTATCTGGAAATTATCCACCACAGCGGACGCCACTTAGTTTCGCTGGTGGATGAAATTTTGTCTCTGGGAGGGCTAGATGAAGGTACCCAAAAACTCGATTTTACGTCTGTGGACATTGAAATGCTCTGTCAACAGGCAATTAATAGCTTGGAACAGTTTGCGTCTGGGCGGCAGCAACAGATTCGTTTATCAATAGAACCTGGTAAGCGCATCTGGTTGCTGGATAAGGATAAGGTGCGGCAAATCCTCTACTACCTGATTTTTAATTTAATTAACTCAGGCAGTGCGGGTGGTGTGGTTCGCATTCATGTCTCTCGCAAAGGCGAAAGGCTGAACATTTCTGTCTGGGTTTCTCACCCTTGGTTAGGAGATGGTCTGCCTCAGATTGAGTTTTACTCGCATTCAGAAGTTTCGACGCTCTCGGAGCGCTCAGAAGCGGCGCTGCAAGCCAGCATCACCCACGCTCAGCAATCGCAATCATCTATGTCGTGCCTGCAAGCAGCTAATCCAATGCTGCTGAATGGTTCGGGTACCGCTATTCCCAGTCCGGAATCAGTACCTGGGCAGCAACAGAGCAATAGCAACTCTCGCGAAAATCTGGGACTTTTACTCAGCTGTCTGTTGGCGGAAACTCATGGCGGACAAATTTCTGTTCAAGGCTCTCCAGACGCAGGTTATCGCTATGTTGTCAGCTTGCCGCCAATGGAGAGTGAGGAAACATTTGACGATTGACTGACAATGGGCTATAGACTATGTACTTGGGAATAGGTAATGGCTAATTGCTAACGGCTAATGGCTAATGGCAATTAGCGCTTGAACAATTAGCAATTAGCAAATGACCAATTACATAACTGTTTGGCAACGATTTACCATGTCCAATTTGCCGCTGTATCAGTGGCAAAGCACCAGCTATTTACATCGGTTGGTTGGTATTTTGCGATCTTGGCGGCAAAGTAGCTGGCTGATGCAGTGGGAGCAAGCGATAGGAGCTGTTTTGGTAGCTTTAGTGTTTGTTTTAGCTCCTTTCGTGTCAAATGTCCTGATCGGCGTGTTAATGGCTGCTGGTGCTGGTTTTTGGGCGCTGCTGACACTCTCGGATGAGCGGGGGTACGTCCAAGGCTCCCCAAAGGTAACGCCTATTCACTGGTTGGTTTTGCTGTACTGGGGTATTGCTACGATAGCAACGGCTTTGTCGCCGGAGAAGGAAGCAGCTTTTAAGGGATGGTCGAAGCTAACGCTGTATTTGCTGTTTTTTGCGCTGATGGCGCGGGTGTTGCGATCGCCTCGTCTGCGCTCAATACTTATTACCGTCTACTTGCACGTGGCGTTGATTGTCAGTGTATATGGGTTGCGGCAGTGGTTTTTTGGGGCAGAAGCTTTGGCAACTTGGACAGATCCCACGTCTCCCATGTCTCAAACTACGCGAGTTTACAGTTACCTGGGTAATCCTAATTTACTGGCAGCTTATCTGTTGCCTGCGATCGCTTTATCTTTGGCGGCTGTTTTCGTTTGGCGCGGTTGGGTTCCCAAAGCCTTAGCGTTGACGATGTTTGTGGTAAACTCTGCCTGTCTGGTTTTAACTTTTAGCCGCGGCGGTTGGATCGCCTTGATATTTTTGCTGGGCGCGTTTGCGATGATGCTGGTTTTCTGGTGGAGTATCCAGATGCCTCCTTTCTGGCGCACTTGGTCGCTACCGTTGTTATTGGGAAGTTCGGCGGTTGTACTATTGTTGGCTTTACTATTTGTGGAACCATTACGCGATCGCGTTTTCAGTATGTTTAGTGGTCGCAAGGATAGCAGCAATAATTTTCGGATCAATGTCTGGATTGCGGTGATAGAAATGATTCGCGATCGCCCGATTCTGGGTATTGGCCCTGGTAATGTGGTCTTCAATAAAATCTATCCGGTGTATCAGCTTCCTCGTTATAACGCTTTGAGTGCCTATTCTATCTTTCTGGAATTGCTTGTAGAAACTGGTTTTATCGGATTTATCAGTTTTATGTGGCTGCTGATTGTCACCTTTAACCAGGGATGGTTACAACTCACTCGGTTGCGGGAAGTACAAAGACGGGACGGGTTTTGGCTGATGGCGGCGATTGCGGCTATGTTGGGTTTGCTGGGACACGGGTTGGTAGATACAGTCTGGTACCGACCGGAAGTTAATACTCTCTGGTGGATGATGGTGGCGTTAATTGCTAGTTATTACATTGTCTCCCCTGCAAGCGATCGCATGCCCACGAGTTAGAGATATAGCGATCAGCGTTTGATAATTTTCTCCTTTTCTTATGAAAAAAAAAGCAGAAAGATGAAAAAATCTTTCTGCTTTTTTTTTAAATTTTAGTCTTTTTACTCTCTATATCCAGTACCAGTGCGAGATGCTGGATCGGGGTCGCGGTATGCTGTCGGCTCACTGTTCTTGCGGCCAGCCAGCCCAGCTAAACCAGCCAGACCAAGTAAGCCCAGCCAACCCCAATCGAAACCATCATCTTCGTTCTCAACAACAACATCTTGGCCCGAAGTAGCGGGGTCTACAGTAGTTGTATTATCGGGATTTGTTTGAGCAGAGGCGGGCATAGTTAAGGGGAGAAGTGCCATACTCACGGTGAGAACGCCAGCTCCAACAACCTTCGACAAATTAGAACGCTTCATAAGTTAAATTAAGTAAAGTGCTTTGTGAGTTCCTAACTTATAAAGGTATAGTTATTCCCCAAAACTAGAATCAATCTGTGGCTATAAAGTAAGCTGGTTGTTCCCTCTAACTATAGATATAGAAGATGTACTTTTTCCCCACTTTCTGACTTTAGTAATTTTTCATGGCTCGTTCCATATCTCGTTTATCTTCACGTTTCTTGATGTCTTCGCGCTTATCGTGCAGCTTTTTCCCTTTGCCAAGCCCAATTGTTAGCTTCACCCAACCCCGCTTCAAATACATCTTCAAAGGCACTAAAGTTAAGCCCTGCTGTTCCACCTTGCCAATCAGTTTGCGGATTTCCTGTCGGTGCAGCAGCAGTTTGCGCGTGCGCCTGGGGTCGTGGTTGAAAAATTCGCCGATACCCTTGTACGGCGAAATGTGGACGTTTATCAGCCATACTTCACTATTGCGAATCAAAGCATAGCCATCTCGTAGATTAACCTGACCTTGGCGAATCGATTTAACTTCCGTACCAGTTAACTCAATTCCAGCCTCATAGGTTTCCAAAATTTCATAGAGGAAACGGGCTTGTCGGTTATCGCTAATAATTTTAATACCTTCGTTCTTTTCACTCATCGCAACCCAGCTGTGGAAAACCTTGTCTTAACGTAGCCTTAAAATGTAAGCGATCGCAACAACCCAGAAGAGGGAGACAGGCAAATTCTCCTCATTATCTCGGTTCTCAGTCTATAACTAGGAACGAGAATAATTTCCTCAGTCGCCAGTCCCTGCTTTGCATAACTATCGGGAACGGACTTTAATAGTAACTTCTTGCAGGCGGCTACCAGGGTTAATATCTTGATACTTCGCCTCGGTGTTGCTGCTGGATGACACTTTGTTGGCTGAAGAAGACTTGGCGGTTGACATTGCAGCCTTTTGAACCTCAGCCTGGATGTGCTGCTTTTTGGTGTACTCAGCAATTTTGGCTTGAGCTTGAGCGTAGGCGGGAGTGTCTTGAGGAATCTGTTGGAGATAGTTTAAGGCACCAGCAAAGTTTGTTTGGGCTGCTCTTTCGTATGCTTGTTGTAACAAATATTCGGATTTAATCCGCTCTTTCTCAGTATATTCTACCAATTTTTGTTGAATTGTTACATCTGCCGTATCTTTAGGAATTAATTTCAAATAGTTAACAGCGCTGGTAAAGTCTTTTTGGGAAGCTTTTTCATAGGCTTTTTGAATTAATTGTTTTGCTTCTGCTTCTATTTTGGGTTGCGCTTTTTGGAGGATTGGCTGGGCTTTCTTTTCCCAAAAAGGAACATCAGGAATCTTACGAGCAGCAACTACGACATCTAACCATCGGCTTTCCTTAAATGCTTGTTCAGCCGCTTTAAATTGAGTAGCGGCGGTATGCCAATCTTGGCTCCACTCTTGGATGGCGGCTTGAGCTTCTGGGTAGACGGTGCTTTTTGAAGGAATGGATTTAGCCAGCGCGATCGCGCCTTTGAAATCTCCATTTTGATATTTTTCCTGCGCCGTTACCAAAGTTCCTGATGTTGATTCCGAGGGAAACGCTTGCAGCAGAGAATATACTCCACCTGCAATTACTAAACTATTAGCTGCAATACCTATAGTAACTCCAGTAAGAACAGGAGAAGTAGGAAGTTTTTTTACATTTGGGTTAAATAAATTTTGCCTAACAAGTGCTTCAGAGTTCTCTACGGGCGGGTTTATTAAGACTTCTTGTATACTCGTCGTTTCCTCACCCCATACTTTCGAGAAGGGTAAGAGGCGACGTAAACCCGCTTCTACAATTACAGATCGGCTCAACACTTCTTGCCTACCAGCCGACATTCGGATAAAGTCCGCCTCTAGGACTTCTGGCTCCGAAATCTTTACGGTTAACGGTTGCAGCGCCTGTAATGTTTCAAATGCTGATTGGTAGCGGGTGCGGAAGTGATAGCGCACCATTTTTTTCAGCACCGAAATTAACTCATTTAGAGGTGATTCATACATCGCTTCTAGCGGCAAATGATGCTCCCAAATCACCTCCCCCGTAACCGGATCTTCTGTTAGTTGCGCTGGTTCGACGCCTGTTAGTGCTTGGATGGCAATCATTCCCAGAGCATAAATATCGCTGTTCGGGTGGGCATGGCCTATCAGTTGCTCGGCGGGAATATAGCCCAAGCCACTAATAGCCAGAGTAGTGTTACTCTGAGCTTTATCTATAGTAAAATGCTGCGATTGAACTGCGCTAAAATCAGTTATAAATAACTTGCAATCTTCGGCGCGTCTAATGATATTATTGGGTTTAATATCGCAATAAATGATACCTTGAGAGTGAACAAAGTCAAGAATGCACAAAATATCTTGCAGCATTTGTACAACTTGACTTGGAGTCCAGCGTTTGACACAGCCTTTGCTGATGGGCAGTTCCGCACTCAGGGGATGACCTTGAACGAATTCTTGCACTAAGAAAAATTCTTGGTTTTCTTCAAAGTAATCTAATAGTTGGGGAATATGCTCGTTATGTTTTAGTTTTTTCAAAGTTTCGGTTTCGCAGATAAACCTACGCTTTGTAATTGAAGAAAGGTTGGGGGCTGGAGTGGCAAAATTGAAGTGTTTGAGAACACATCTGGGGTTGCCTGTTTGGTCAAGGTCTTCAGCAATATAGGTTTGCCCGAAAACCCCAGAGATCAAGAGCTGGACAATTTGGTAACGATTTTTTACTATTTTGCCGATCATTGGGTGGATTGCCAGCTCCTTATACAGTGGCTTTTAAACGCACATCTAGATATATATATATTTTTTCGGGAATTTCCCTGTCTTTCCGGATCTTGTGGAAAGCGATCGCTTGCGGGTTGCATACCCTGAACCCCAGCAACAGCAAGGAAATCGCCCTAAACGCCGTACAATGCCCTCGCAAGCTGGGTTAGTATTTTTTCGGTAAGACGCGATCGCTTGCGTAAACCTTCTCTCACGTCCTCCCACTCAGCACTTTTTTCCAATAAGCTGTAACATCCAATAATTAGGGCGGATGAAAGCGCAAAGCTTACTTGCGGTGTCTGATTAATTGTTTTCACCCGTGTAGGTGGAGTTAGGCGCGTTGTTCTGTGCCAAAATCGTTTTCAGCCGTTGCGCGATTTTTTGCAAGACCCTTCCCTAACGCCAACTGTCACGAAACTGCATGAACTTAACTTTAGGACAAATACTAGGAGGACACTACCAAATCATCAACTCCTTGGGAGGAGGTGGGTTTGGTAAAACTTACCTTGCTAAAGATATGTATCTCCCTGGCAATCCTCCGTGCGTTGTTAAGCAACTTAAGCCTCAGTCAGCCAATCCGCAGACTTTAGAAATAGCAAGGCGTTTATTCGATACTGAAGCAAAAGTTTTGTATCAATTAGGAAATTACGCTCAAATTCCTCGCCTTTTTGCTTACTTTGAGGAAAATCAAGAGTTTTATCTGATTCAAGAATTTATTGAAGGCTATAACCTCAGCGAAGAACTCACTCCCGGTAAACAGTTGAGTGAAGATGAAGTTGTTTCCCTTTTACAAGATATTTTAGAAATTTTAGAATTTGTCCATCAACAAAATGTAATTCACCGCGATATTAATCCCCGCAACTTAATCCGTCGTCAGGAAGACAATAAGTTAGTTTTAATTGATTTTGGTGCAGTCAAACAAATTAGCACTCAGATAATTAATGGTCTACAGAGTAACTTCACTGTAGCTATTGGTACTCAAGGGTATCTACCCAGCGAACAAGCTAACGGACACCCTAAATTAACTAGCGATATTTACGCTGTGGGAATGATTGGGATTCAAGCTCTCACTGGGGTATTTCCTAATCAGTTAAAAACCGATCCCGATACTGGGGAAATTATCTGGCGTAATCATTCATCAGTTAGCAATGGTTTGGGGAATGTTTTAGACAAGATGGTGCGTTATGATTTTCGGCAGCGCTACCAATCAGCATCTGAAGGATTGCAAGCACTTAAAGATTTGAAGATTCCTACTGGTGTCACGATGATGGTTTCGCCAGTTGTTAAAACGCCAGTTCGTCCGACAACTCAGAAGAAAGCTAAAAAATCCGTCTCGATTTGGAGAAATGTTTTAATATTAACTGTTTTGCTTGGATTGGGAACAGTGGGCGGACTTTATCTGGTAAATTTTGTTAATTCTTCTAATGCAACTGATTTATATAATCGAGGCAAGACGCTATCTGAGTTAAACCGAAATGAGGAAGCGATCGCGCTTTACAACAAAGCTCTTAAAATTAGTCCAGATTACTTTGAAGCTTGGAATGGTCGAGGTAAATCGCTGTTAGATTTAAAGAAGTACAAAGAGGCACTTGATGCCTATGATAAAGCAATTCAACTGAGTCCAGTTTCTTTTGAAGCTTGGGCTGGTAGAGGCTATGTCTTGGATAACTTGCAGCGATACAAAGAAGCAATTTATTCTTTTGACAAGGCTTTAGAAATCAAAGAAAACTCGCCTGAAGTCTGGAATGGTAAAGGAGAAGCCCAGACTAATTTACAGCAATACGAAGAAGCAATAGACTCTTTTGATAAAGCAGTTAAATTTAAGCAAGATTATTATCAAGCTTGGTATAGTAAGGGATGGGCAGAGCATAATTTGCAGAAGTATGAGGATGCGATCGCGTCTTACGACAAAGCGATTGATTTCAAATCTGACTACGCGCAAGCTTGGCACAATCGCGGGAATTCGCTCATCAGCTTGCAACGTTACAAAGATGCTGTTGAGTCTTATGAGAAAGCTGTTAAATTTCAGCCGAATAATTACAATGCTTGGTACAGTCGTGGCAATGCTTTAGTTAATTTACAGCAATATAAAGAAGCGATTGATTCATATAAACAAGTGAATAAAATCCAACCAAGCTACTATAAAGGCTGGTATGCGAGAGGTTGGGCGCTGCATCAATTGGAGCGTTACGAAGAAGCATTAGGCTTTTATCAAAAAGCGCTTAGATTAAATAATAATGATTATATAATTTGGTACAATCTAGGGAATCTATTGTATAATCTGAAAAAATACGAAGATGCGATCGCGTCTTATAACCGAGCGGTTAAAATTAGATCAGAACACTACGAAAGCTGGTTCAGTCGCGGCAATGCGCTATTTAATTTACAAAAATACGAAGAAGCGCTGTCTTCCTATGAGAAAGCAATTCGATACAAGCCAGATTACCAGCAAGCAATAGAAGCTAAACAGCAGGTAGAGAGTCAAATGAAGCCGGAAAAGTTGACTCCAAAAGCAGGTAAAAAGTCAGATAAATCCGGAAAAGCTGACTCTTGACAGGAAGCAATAGGGGAGCATCTCAGAGAAATTTCTCACAGGCTCAAGCCTCGCGCGAGTTTACTTGTTAGGCGTTTTTACAAAACTGAGATGCACTCCATCACTATTAATTTGCTGCGCCAAGATTGAGAGACAGCGATGAATCAAATGAGTAACTATCCAGACTTTTCCCAGCTAGGTTATCAAGTCATCAGAGAATTAGGACGCAACCGGGAAGCGGGACGTATTACCTATCAAGCTACCGCCCTCAACTCAGATCAACAGGTAGTAATCAAAGAGTTTCGTTTTGCCGATGCGGGTGGTGACTGGTCGAGTTTTAAAGCTTATCAGCGCGAGATTGAAGTGCTGCAACAAATGCAGCATTCCCGCATTCCTCAATACCTAAATTCTTTTGGAACTCCAGCGGGTTTTTGTTTGGTGCAGGAATATAAAAACGCACCATCTTTAGCAGAAAGATGCAGCTTTAATCCTGAAGAGATCAAGCAAATTGCTCTCTCAGTATTAGAAATTTTGGCTTACCTGCAAAGGCGAATTCCCCCAATTATTCATCGAGATATCAAACCTGAGAATATCTTGGTTGACCAGCAATTAAATGCTTACTTAGTTGATTTTGGTTTGGCGAGAATTCGGAGTGGGGAAGTTGCGATGAGCAGTGTGGCAGCAGGAACTCCCGGTTTTATGCCGCCAGAAGAACAGTTTGGTCGTCCCCTCACAAAGGCATCAGACCTCTATAGTTTAGGTGTAACGCTAATCTGCTTACTTACTGGCACCCGTTCCGTTGCTATTGGTAACTTGATTGACGACAACTATCGTTTTGATTTTAAGAAGTTGGTTCCTCAACTAAGCTCAAACTTTGTTGAATGGTTAACAAAAATGGTGGAACCAAACCTGAAAAATCGCTTCGATAATGCTGTTGTTGCGATGACCGCACTTAAACCTATTGATGTTGTCGGTGGTGGCATAAAAAGTAGAAAAAAAGCCGCTGTGTTGGGCTTAACCAGCATTGGTATTATCGCCGGGTTGGGGGCTATGATGATTTACCCAGCTTTGACAACTCCCCGGCAGGAAACTTTGGTTAAGCGGTTATTGGAAACTAAAGAATGTCAAAAGTGCGATCTCCACGGTGTCAATCTCAAGGGTGCCAACTTGGGGAATGCTAACTTGCGGGATGCAAACTTACAGGGTGCCAACTTGGAGTTTGCCAACCTGGGAAATGCTAACTTGCAAGAAGCTTATTTGGATAATGCCAAACTGGGAAGTGCCAAATTGGGAAGTGCCAACCTGGAGTTTGCCAAATTGGGAAGTGCTGACTTGGGAAGTGCCAATTTGGGTAGTGCTAACCTGCGTGGTGCATTCTTGGCAAATGGACACTTGCAGGGTGCGAACCTGGAGTTTGCTAACCTGCGAGGAGTCAACTTGGGAAGTGCCAACTTGGGAAGTGCCAACTTGGGAAGTGCCAACTTGAAAGATACTTACCTAGAGTGTACTAACTTGGAGGGTGCTAACTTGAAGGGTGCTAAGTTAGATACCAAGCTGCGGAATGCAAACTTCAAAGGTGCAATTATGCCTAATGGCACTAAACATAGATAAAATCTTTGCAGATGTGAAGGCGATCGCTTCTGTTCGCCAAGTAATTTTAAAAGCGATCGCTTAAAATAAAAGCATCCTAAAGAAGCTATAAAATATGACCGTTAGTAAAAGTGATATCTACGTTTCCCCAGAAGATTATTTAGAAGGTGAGAAGATAAGTTTAATCAAACATGAGTATAGGCAAGGGGAAATTTATGCAATGGCAGGTGCAAGCGATGCACATAATATAATTGCAGGCAATCTATTTGCGCTCCTTAGAAATCATGTTCGCGGTACTGGTTGCCGGGTCTACATGGCAGAGATGAAAGCCCGAATTGAACAAGCCAATATTTTTTATTATCCCGATGTGATGGTAACTTGCGATGAGCGGGATAGGAATCCTGATGATTTCAAGCGATACCCTTGCTTAATTGTTGAAGTGCTGTCTCCAACAACACAAGCTTTTGATAGAAGTGATAAATTTGCCGACTATCGAACGTTGGAAACGCTCCAAGAATATGTGTTAATAAATCAAGAAAAATTAAGTGTAGATTGTTTCCGTCGCAATCCCGAAGGGCGTTGGGTTCTCTATCCCTACGGCAAAGACGAAGAAGTTGAATTGGCTAGTGTTAATTTTAGCTGTTCCATTGCGGCACTGTATGAGGATGTTTTAGAACTTAGTTGATGGCTTACTACTGACTTTCAGTTAGCCATCATTTCAGGAATCGGCCAAGTCATCAAAGTTTTGCAAAAGACAGCGTTAAGATCGTTAAGCACTGTTTCCCTCTGCCCTCATGTCTGACCGTGTAAATCTTTCAGATGCTCTACCAACTCAGTCCCCAAATGGGCATCATCCCACGGGCGTAAATCAGGAAAACCAAAATAAAATTCGCATTCGCGGCGCTAGGCAGCACAATCTGAAAAATATTGATTTGGAATTGCCGCGCGATCGCTTGATTGTCTTCACTGGTGTCTCCGGGAGTGGTAAGTCTTCCCTTGCCTTTGACACCATCTTTGCGGAAGGGCAGCGGCGTTACGTTGAGTCTCTAAGTGCCTATGCACGGCAATTCTTAGGGCAGTTAGATAAACCCGATGTAGATGCGATTGAAGGCTTAAGTCCGGCGATTTCCATCGACCAAAAATCAACTTCTCACAACCCACGTTCCACAGTTGGCACGGTGACGGAGATTTACGACTACCTGCGGCTGTTGTTTGGACGCGCTGGCGAACCGCATTGCCCGATATGCGATCGCTCAATTGCACCGCAGACGATTGATGAGATATGCGATCGCATCATGGAACTGCCTGACGGCACCCGCTTCCAAATTCTAGCGCCCGTGGTGCGCGGCAAGAAAGGCACTCATCAAAAATTGCTCTCCAGCCTAGTTTCTGAAGGATTTGCTCGCGTCCGCGTCGATGGCGAGGTTTTTCAACTGTCCGATTCTATTGAACTTGATAAAAATTATACTCACACCATTGAGATTGTCATTGACAGGTTGATTAAAAAACCTGGTATTCAGGAGCGTTTAGTCGATTCTCTGGCAACCTGTCTGCGTCATGCCAGTGGAATTGCGGTCATCGACCTTTTAAATGATACATCGATACCCAAACAATCCGAGCAAACAAATACTTCTTATGCTGAAAATACCCCAAAAAGTGAAAATGTGCAAGATACTTCTACGAATGGGGAAAATTCCTATCAGCAACCAAGTAACGAATTAGTATTCTCAGAAAACTTTGCGTGTCCAGAACATGGTGCGGTGATGGATGAACTTTCTCCGCGATTGTTCTCATTTAACTCGCCTTACGGTGCTTGTCCTAAGTGTCACGGGTTGGGTAACTTGCGGACATTTGCACCAGAATTATTAGTACCAGATCTTAATTCACCAGTGTATGCAGCTATTGCACCTTGGTCAGAAAAAGATAACTCTTACTATCTTTCACTACTGTACAGCGTCGGACAAGCTTATGGTTTTGAAATCCAGGCACCCTGGAACAAGTTAAATTCAGAACAGCAACACGTCATTTTGTACGGTTCTGATAAATCTATCAAGATAGAAGACCGCAACGAATATAGACGATACGCTGGAGTAATTCCGATGCTTCAGAGACAGTATGACGAAACCAATTCGGAACTGGTTAAACAAAAGCTGGAGCCATATTTAGTAGATCAGCTTTGCGAAGTATGTCAGGGAAAGCGATTGAAGCCAGAAGCGCTTTCGGTGCGATTGGGACAATATAGAGTTACCGATTTGACGGGTATTGATATTGGGCAATGTCGGGAAAGAGTTGATAATTTAAAGTTAAGCGATCGCCAAACCCAAATCGCCGATTTAGTTTTAAAAGAAATCAGAGCTAGATTGCAATTTCTCCTTGATGTTGGTTTAGATTACCTCACCCTCGACCGTCCAGCGATGACACTTTCTGGGGGAGAAGCACAACGAATTCGTCTTGCTACTCAGATTGGTTCTGGACTCACGGGCGTACTCTACGTTTTGGATGAACCGAGTATCGGACTGCATCAAAGAGATAATGGAAGATTGCTGCAAACTTTGACCAAACTGCGCGACTTGGGTAATACATTAATTGTGGTAGAGCATGATGAAGAAACCATACGTGCTGCTGACCATCTTGTTGATATTGGCCCTGGTGCAGGCGTTCATGGGGGAAGAGTTATTGCCCAAGGCGATTTGGAAACATTGTTAACAGCAGAAGAGTCTCTGACTGGTGCATATTTGTCAGGAAGACAGGTAATTGAAACGCCAGCACAGAGGAGAAATGGAAACGGGCGATCGCTTGTTCTCAAAAATGCCCATCGTAACAACTTAAGGAATATAGATGTCGAAATTCCTTTGGGTAAACTTGTCTGTGTCACTGGTGTTTCTGGTTCTGGCAAATCAACGGTAGTTAACGAATTACTTTACCCAGCATTACAACACCAACTCACCCGCAAAGTTCCTTTCCCTAAACAGCTAGATACTATCAAAGGACTCAACTCGATTGATAAAGCGATTGTCATCGATCAATCTCCCATAGGACGAACTCCCCGTTCTAACTCTGCTACATATACGGGTGTTTTTGATGCGATTCGCGATGTCTTTGCCCAAACAATTGAAGCAAAAGCGAGAGGCTACAAACCGGGGCAGTTTTCTTTCAATGTTAAGGGTGGACGTTGCGAAGCTTGTGGCGGTCAGGGTGTGAACGTAATTGAGATGAACTTCCTGCCGGATGTCTATGTACAATGCGAAGTTTGCAAAGGCGATCGCTACAATCGGGAAACCCTACAAGTGAAGTACAAAGGCAAGTCTATTTCCGATGTTCTCAACATGACAGTAGAAGAAAGCCTGGAGTTTTTTAAAAACATTCCGAAAGCAGCAACACGGTTGCAAACTTTGCTTGATGTCGGACTCGGTTACGTTCGCTTAGGACAACCCGCGCCCACATTATCCGGCGGTGAAGCGCAGCGGGTGAAGTTAGCATCAGAACTTTCTCGCCGCGCTACAGGAAAGACGCTGTATTTAATAGATGAACCGACGACAGGTTTATCTTTTTATGATGTCCACAAGTTGCTAGATGTGTTGCAACGTTTAGTAGACAAAGGCAATTCAATTTTGGTGATTGAACACAACTTAGATGTAATTCGTTGCGCTGACTGGGTAATTGATTTGGGGCCAGAAGGTGGTAATAAAGGTGGAGAATTAATTGCCGTAGGTACGCCAGAGAAAGTAGCAGAAAATCCACGGTCTTATACGGGACAATATATCAAGCAGGTGTTACAGCAGCATCCAGCAAAATGACAGTTTTTAACAAAAATAACCGACTTTGAGAAAGCTAGAGCGATTCCCACTTCGGTGCAATACAAATTTACCTTTCCCCAACCCGTCCTCTACAAGAGGAGGGGCTAATACCTCCTATAGAAGTATTGAAATGTAAGTTATCGCCAAAATTAGCGATTGCATTCCCTACGCCCCCTAGCTCTAAACAAACCCACAGTTTACTAGATAAAGTAATTCAGAAACGTCAAGAGAAAGTGGTACGCGAGTAACATTAATTTATAAATGTCATTTTTGCATCGTCTCTCTGGTTGCGATCGCTACTGCACTAAGCTGCTACGCAGCTAAATTTAATAAACAGCATTACTTTTGTTTTTAATTCGGCGTTCCCATTTAATAATAAGACCTCCTTCATTTAGTAATTTATTTAACAACTCTTCTAGCTGTTCTACTGACTCGAATAATCTATGAGCTATATATTCTTTAGCTGAATGCCAGACCAATTCAATTAAATTATAATCTGGACTATATGGTGGCAAAAACTCCAAGATAATATTTGGCATTTCTGCTTCGATTTTCTCTAAAATATCTTTTTTTTTATGAAAGCTAGCATTATCTAAAATAATAATTATTTTCGCTGAAGATTTTGTGAAGTTTTCAGCTATATTTCCTTGCTCTATCCATTCTTGTAATAGGAAAATATTCAAGAGTTTTATCTGTTCGTAAAAAAACATCTGCATTTCCCTTTTTAACCACAAAGTTTATTCTCTTTTTGTCGTGATAGCGTAATCCTCCCATAATATTTACTCTTCCTCTTCTTCTTTGTCCTGTCACTTTCTTTCTGTGACCTTTCCTTCCCCATGTTTTTCTTCTTATCACCCTTAAGCTAAAACCGCTCTCACGCCCTTTACCATACCTGTAAACGCTCTGGGTTAGTTTTAGTTACTTTTAAATATTCTGATAATTTTTCTTTAAAAGCCTTGCGCTTCTCAGGATTTTGTTTGTCCTCCAGGCTGTATTTTGCCCAAAGGTAAACGTACTTTTTTTTCTCTAATATTCTCCTCACTTGAGAGCCACTTAACTTGATTCCTATGGCTTGTTCAAGGTAAGTTGCTAGTTTTGCTGCTGTCCATCGACCAAATTCATATCCATATTCTGCTGGTTCTTTTTCAACAACTTCTAACAATAAATCTTCATACTCTTTGGTGACTTTACGAAAATTACCTTCCCTTCTCCCATCTAAAAAACTATCCTCATTGTCTGGGTCGCCATGAACTGCCCAGTAGGCTACTGTTGGATAAGCAATGCCTAAAAACTCACTAACTTCTTGGTAAGTCTTTCCATCATTTATCAACAGCAAAATAAAAACTTTCTCTCTTACATAGGGATTTTCATGCTCTTTTAACGTTTTAAGTAGGCGTTTTCTTTGTTCTTGAGAAAGATGATTTTTGGCTGGCATACGTGGCTGACAATAGCTTGGTTAATTATTTTTACATTATATAATCAAGCTGCGTAGCAGCTTACCTGCCAGCTTGAATTATCCCGCCAGTCTGTCTATTATTATTTTTTAATTAAGAAAATATAATCTAACCGAAAATTGCTTTATATCATTGTAGTTAATCTCAGTAGTTACACCTATGTGATAACGACTAACTGAGAAAAATGGCGGTTACAGCCTTTTGTCAGTTGCATTAAGCAATTTTCTGGAGAATAAAACAATGGAAACACTTGCATACATCCATTTGTCTGTAGCCCATGAAGAAGTCACCCTCAATCCGGACGCATACGAGGTGACGTTATTCAAAGGATTAAACTGGAAACCGCCAAGCTCAGCTTGGATTGGTTTATTATCTGCCATGATGGCGCTCTCAATTGTCAGCTTAGCCAATAGTGCTATGGCAGCCTATGTGAGAACCAATGGCAGTTCCCTGAAAGTCCGTTCCAGCCCTAATGGTGCGGTTGTCGGTAGCTTGCGAAATGGAACCGATATCTCCCTAAGCGGTCGCTATTCAGGAGGCTGGGCGCAGCTTTCTAATGGCAACTGGGTATCTGCCGCCTGGGTAGGGGGTAGCAGCGGCGGTGGTACTACTGGTGGTGGTTCTCCATCAGGTCTGTTGCGATTTGGTATCAGTGGCCCCGGCGTGGTTAGCGTCCAGAATCGTCTGAGAGATTTAGGTTACTTTAGTGGAACCAGCACGGGATACTATGGTTCTGTAACAACGTCTTCAGTAAGAAGATTTCAGGCAGCAAACGGATTACGAGTAGACGGCGTTGTTGGGCCACAAACTCGTGCGGCTTTGTATTAATAAAGAGTCTAGGAAGTTGACAGCATCCTAGTTAAGCGAAGGTGTCACGAGAAGTGATAGACTTCTATCACTTCTTGCAAAGCACAACAGCGATTGATCTGTAACTAACCTCCAGTATCGTCTTAAATTTTAGGGTGTCTACGGCGGTTTGGTAACGAAATACGGTAGTGGTAAACAGGTAGTGATATTCAATGCTCAAAGCCTTGTACGGTAGGGGGTGAAAATGGATTTATCACTACTTCTATACCACTACCAGTCTTTTTATTAAAATTTTTGCTTTTGGTTTATCACTAATTGTTAGCAAACGATTAGTGAAAGATACTTACGAATTCTTGAATTCAAAAAAAAGATGCAACAACCTCCTGAACAAAATAGCCGACGACCTACTGAAGTGAAAATTATTTCTATTCTTTGTATTTGCTCGAGTATTTGTTGGCTAATACTCTTTTTAGTTTTCTGGCTTGTTTTGTATATAGGACAAGTATGGGCGGATGTGGAAATAATACCTTTCCCCTTTCCATTTATTATTCTTATAATGCTAATTATTGTTGTACTTTTAGGGAAAATTAATTTTGACTTTTTGAGGTTAAAAAAATGGGCACTATTCGCCATGTTCATACTTCAATTTATCTATATTATTAGCTCAGTTTATGTAATTAGTGGCATAGGAATATCCTTTATACAAATAGTTTCAAATTTTAATATTGGAATGTCAGCCCTGATTTTGTATTACCTGAATAAGCCAAGCGTAAAACGAGCATTTGGCTTATAGCCCACATTCCGCACTTCAAACTGTAGGATAAAAAAATAACTTAATTGAGATATTGCACCATTCTCAATAACCCGCCAAGAACTTAAGGATACTGTTGGCGAATTAAGAGGGGGTGTCAGCTTGTGTCAGGGTAAGCTCATGAAGTTAAGCGATCGCTCTTTTCGTGCTTTGCACCTTATTGCACCCCATTCGCACAATCTTGAGGTACTTTCAGCTTTTAGACAGCTACCTATCGCTATTTGGGGGATCTCTCTTACCTAAAGAAACGTGCAGATTTCCGGCTTTCCTTAGTTAAAAGAGATTCCTCTTACTTAGTGCTACTATCACAAAATGATTCAACCGAAAAATCAAGAGCAGGATTGGCATCGGTTGGTTTACAATCAGAATTAGGTGCAATTTCTTCTTGTATATCCATTGTTTTCAACACCTCCAGCACTTGTGCCTTACTCATTCCAGAACGGATTTCTGGTCGATAAAGCATTTTGATAAGAGCTTTATCAATCTCAGCATACTCTGTTGAGTCAGTCCAACCTTGATAGAAGATACTATCTGCGTATCTGTCAGAATCCCTCATTAGCCCTAAAGATTGGGTGAGTTCTTCGCGGATCAGATGAGAGCGTTCTTTCTGGGTAATTCCAACTGTAGAAATCAAAACTCTCGACTTATAAATAGCATCATTATTCCACCCAACCCAGCAAAAGCCATAATTTAACGCCTTATAATTTGGCTCATATTTTGCAAATTGTGAGACAGGAACAAAGTAAATTTCTAGGTTGGGATTATTGGCATCGTATGACAAGTTGATATTACCTAAGGTAAGAATATTGATTTCGTCAATTACTGCTTGCAAACTTGTGAGGTCTTCAGGAGTTGGCGAACCAATAACTTTAATCCTTATATCCCTATCCCATTTTTTGATTGTGGAACTTGAGCCTTCGTACTCAGTTCCCATAGCCACTTCCAGAAAATAATTAATTGCCAGAGGTGTGTATTTTCCGTTGATAGAGGTACGATTAACTGCCTTTTCACTTGTCGGGGTATCGAACTGCTTATTATTCCCATAGTTGGGTGGCTGATAAGCCAAAATGATCAAACAGCTTACAATTAAACTACAAAGAGTTCGCTTAGTTACTGGCATATAAAATTTCAGCATGGTCAGAAGACGGCGGGTTAAATTGACGTTCTCCAATCAGAATAATGTTCCCTGGAATGGCTGCTTCTTAGTTCTTTAGTGTATTTTAACGCCGAGAAGTTAACTTTTAAGTGGGATTGGGTACTAGGAAAGAGAGATTTTTATCTCTTATTGCGAATATAGTTAATACTTGTTATTCTAATGTGAGGTGTATATTAAGTAGGTGTGGTGCGCTACAAGAAGCCGGAATTACCTCTAAACGGCGTGTAGTTAATAAGCAATTCGCTAGGAAGCGATCGCTACACCTCGGCTTCAGCTAGATACAGCTTACGACTGGTGCGTCTCAAACCTCTTCTCTACAGTAGAGGTTTTCGATTTCATTTTCCGCTACACCTGTACAAAAAAAAATCCCCCAGCGGAGAAAATTCCCACAAGGCTTAAAGGCGATCGCTTGCGTGACTGGCGTCACATTGCTATAGTATCCGTCCTCACCCATTCATGAGGTGGCTGTCATACTCTATCGCTGTTTTCCATCACAAAATCTTGTGGAGAAACAGTCTACATTTAGAATAAAGAATCCTCGACAGCACCATGCAATCCCAGAGCGTTTTACCTCAACTCACAACCAAGCACTCAAGAGTTATGACGACTCCGAAACTCCGGGATGTCTTACCAAATTCTTATCAGCCTAAGCCATTGCCTAAATCAAACAAGTCGGGCAAAAATATTCTTCCTGAGCAAGAAATTATCTGCCGTTTTTTCCTCAGCATTGTTAAAAAATGGTCGCCAGACTTAGTTTTATATCAGTTCAACCAGTTATTTGTTAATCCGGCTAAGACTGTTGCTTCTGAGCCTAGAGAAGCACTACAGAAAATGATATTCTTTAATGCTGAAAAAGAATTTAAAAACACTTTAAAACGTTCTTGTTATATCTTAATTAATAATTGGATTGCCGCTAGGCAATCCAAATCAGCACAAGATTTAGTTCAGCTATTTTCTAACTTATCGCCTAGCGATAGCTTCTCATCTCCAACTCGAAAAACCCTCAATACGTGGCTGTTGAATTTTGTCAATAGCCCAGATTACCAAGAACTCAAGCTATTTGTTTTTAAATATGAAGTTGTACAGAAAGATCATTGGAAATACCGTTATGCTTCTTATTTACTAGCACCTGAGTATGTCAATTCTAAAAACACAATAGAACAGCGTCAAGCAGCTAAAGGACTAGCAAAGCAGCTAAAAGAACAATTCAAATTTGAACTGGCGATGTATACAGCTCGTTCTCAGCCTGTTACAGTTAATGATAGAAGAACCCAAAACCCTACGGCTCTTGGCGATGACGCACTGCGCTTAGTGAAGAAAGTTTTGGCAAAACGCGGCTGGTTCAACCATGCAAGTCTAGCTAATATTTTTCTCAAACAAACTCAACAGCTTAAGTACAAGTATTTTAAGCAAAGCCTACTTAAATATTTATTTTATTCTACAGATAACCAAGGTTTAGTAGATACTTTACAAACAAAAGTATGTAAAGCTCTAGAATCTTTCTATGAAGAATACTCAGAAAAAGAGTTAGATAGCTCTCTGCTACTCAAAACTTGTAATCGAGTTATTGAATGTTTAACGGTTAAGAGAAATGGCGAACCTTCTTCGCTGTTTATTTCCTTAGCTTCTCAAGGAAAATCCGTAACCTTAGCAATGCTTCTCCTTAAAATAATTCTAATTTCTCCCTATAGCCGTACTCATCTAGAAGTTTGTCTTGCGAAAATCATTCAGTATTATGAATGTTATCCCCAAGAAGAATGTTTTTGGGTAATTAATTTTTTGGAAGTGTCAAAAGTCACATTGGCAATTCATACGGAAAATGTTCGATACAATTTGGTGAATATGGAAGACGATGATGCAACCGAGCCTTGTAATGTAGACGAGAATGCTTATCGTGTTTTTTCTCACAAATGTGAACGCTAAAAAAGGTAAGAAGCAAAAATTGAAAAGCGATTATAAGCACGTAGAGGCAAATACCCAAGTCAATTTATTGCATTTTTGGTTATTTGCGGATGAACTGCTTCAGAATTTCGCTTGGTTTATGATCCCAAGTATCGATGTGATTGTATATTAAACCATCTTTATTAAGCGTGTAAGTAGAATAGCCATTAAAGAGTATGCGAGCTTTCCAAGGAACTCGCAACACGCCTCGAACAGTCCAATTTGCCAAAATCGTATCCTGAGCTGTTTGAGATACATCATGCAAATCAAAATAAATTTGAGTAAAAAATAGCTTGGCGTGAAATCGCAAAGTCCAAAAGATAATGTGATAGCTAATTTTCCCTTTAAATTTGTTTACAGGATCTTGAAAGTAAATATCTTTCGTATAAATTTCGTAGGATATATCTTTTTCAAAAAGTGTCGGTAAATCCTTCTTCAAGGTTTCTATCGCCCGATTGACTTGCAATTGATATTCCATGCGTTAATATCATCCTCCGAGCAATTTTATTTTGGTGCTTAGTGCTGTCTCAGTTCATCGGTAGGGTATGTTACGGGTGTCACCCTAACGCACCTTCCTCCGGATGAACTCGCCCCCAAAGTCAAGCTCATCAACATTAATTTTAAACTTTATCTGTGATAATTATTAAAGGTTGATAAAGTAAAAGTTACGAAAACTTCATAGCAAGAGAACATACAAGCCCTGCCAATCTACAAACATCTTGTTTCAGGGCTTGTTTAAGGCATTTTGTGATAAAGGTACGGGATTTATGTGATTTAGATCCCTAGAGATACTATCCGATTTGAGGTAAAACTAAATACCGCAGCAATAAATGTAGCTAGCCTGGCAAAGGACAAACTAAATATATATGGCAAATCTGAGCCGGATAGGGATATTTGAAGCGAAAGCTAGTGCTAAAGAAGATGTCACCAACATCCAATCTGGAGAAACATCAAGAGTGAAAGCACCAATACCTAGCAATGAAGCAGCAAGGCTTCAAGCTCTCTGCCAGTATGAAGTTCTTGATACTCTTCCAGAAGGGGCTTTCGACGAGCTGACCTATTTGGCCGCACATATCTGCGAAACTCCGGTTGCACTGGTGAGCCTAGTTGATGCGAATCGTCAATGGTTCAAGTCAAAAGTAGGCGTGGAGGTATCAGAAACACCGCGAGATATTGCGTTTTGCGCCCATGCCATTATGCAATCCGATCTGTTTATCGTCCCAGACGCTTCAACCGACAATCGCTTTGCAGCTAACCCTTTAGTGACGTCCGACCCCAACATCCGATTTTATGTGGGTGCGCCCTTAATAACGCCCGCAGGTTATGCACTGGGAACGCTGTGTGTAATTGACTTTGTACCGCGTCAACTGAGTTTGGAGCAACAAGAGGCTCTCTTAGCGCTTAGTCGTCAAGTAGTCGCGCAACTCGAACTGCGACGTAATTATGCAAACCTGCTAGAAGCGACACTAGAACGCCAGCACACAGAAGCAGCGCTTCGTAAAGCCCACGATGAGCTAGAAATCCGGGTTCAGGAACGAACCGCCGAACTGGAAAAAGCGAATCAAAAATTGCAAGCTGAAATTAAAGAGCGCGAACTGGCACAAGAGGCGCGGCGGATGTCCGAAGAAAGGTTTTTTAAAGCCTTTCGTTCCAGTCCGGATGCGATCGCTATCACCACCCTAGCAGAAGGACGCATTATTGAAGTCAATGATGGTTTTCTACACCACACTGGCTATAGCCGCGAAGAAATTATCGGTATTACTTCATTTGAGCTAAACCTTTGGGCAAATGCAGAGGAGCGTACTCAGGTGATGCAGACTTTACAGCATCAAGGGACAGTTCGTAACCAGGAATTTAACTTTGTTATTAAGTCAGGCGAAGTACGTGTAGGGCTGGTATCAGCAGAAATTATTGACTTTGATAATGAGTTGTGCGTCATCACCGTTATTAGAGATATCACTGAACGCAATCGAGCTGAGGAAGCATTGAGAGTACAACAAGAGTTTCTTCGCTATGTAATTGACGGAACTTCAAATCTAATTTTTGTCAAAGACTGTGATGGAAAATTTATCCTAGCTAATAAAGCAGTAGCAAATATTTATGGCACAACAGTCGAAAATTTGCTTGGCAAAACCGATGCAGATTTCAATTCAAATTCAGCGCAAGTAGAGCAGTTTATTTGCGATGACAGAGATGTGATAGCATCATCTTACGAAAAAACTATTCCAGAAGAAATCATTACAGATTCCACAGGTAAAGTACATTGGTTTCAGACAATTAAGAAATTGCTTGTATCCCCTGATGGAAAAACTAGACAAATTCTTGGTGTTTCTACAGATATTACGGATCGCAAACTTGCAGAAGAGCAATTAATACACGATGCCTTTTACGATAAGCTGACAGGCTTACCAAACCGTGCCTTGTTCATGGATCGACTAAAACACGCGAATGAATTGAAAAAACGGCGGAATGATTACTTATTTGCCGTTCTTTTTTTGGATCTAGATCGCTTTAAAGTCGTCAACGATAGCCTGGGACACATGAGTGGAGATCAACTGTTAGTAGAAATCGCTCGTAAGCTGGAAACGTGTGTCCGCCATGTAGATACAGTTGCCCGTTTGGGTGGTGACGAGTTCGCAATTCTCCTAGACGATATTACAAATATCAGCGATGCCACCCGCATTGCCAACCAAATTCAAAATAAACTGACCTTCCCTTTCAATCTGAATGGACAGAGGGTGTTTACCAGCGTCAGTATTGGCATCGCCTTGGGGACAACAGATTACGAAGAGCCGGAACACCTTTTACGCGATGCTGATATTGCCATGTATCGCGCTAAGGCATCGGGTAGAGCGCGTCATGAGGTTTTTAACATGGCTATGCACACCCACGCCGTGGCACTTTTGCACTTAGAAACTGACCTGAGACACGCTGTTAATCGCCAAGAGTTTCGGCTTCACTATCAGCCAATTGTTTCGCTCTCCACAGGTCAAATTACCGGGTTTGAGGCGCTGGTGCGCTGGCAGCATCCAGAACGGGGTTTGGTTTCTCCAGGGGAATTTATTCCGGTGGCGGAGGAAACAGGGCTAATTGTTCCTATCGGTTGGTGGGTATTACAGGAAGCTTGCCGTCAGATGCGCGAATGGCAAGGAAAATTCTTGGGCAGCTCACCCTTAACTATTAGCGTGAATCTTTCTAGCAAACAGTTTACGCAACCCAATCTAGCTCTAGCAGTCCATCAGATTTTACAAGACACTGGTTTTGATGCTGGAAGTTTACGGTTGGAAATCACTGAAAGCGCCGTGATGGAAAATGCTGAATCTGCAATTTCCACGCTCTTGCATCTGAAAAAATTAGGGGTACAGTTATATATTGATGACTTTGGCACGGGTTATTCATCTTTAAGTTATTTGCACCGATTTCCAATTGATACTTTAAAAGTTGACCGTTCCTTTGTCAGTAGGATGAGCGGCGATGGTGAAAATTCGGAAATTGTCCGCACCATTGTGACGCTGGCACATAACTTGGGTCTAGATGTGATTGCAGAAGGGGTGGAAACATCTGAGCAACTTGCCCAGCTCAGAGCGCTCGAATGCGAGTATGGTCAGGGATATTTTTTCTCCCGACCCCTGGATGTTGAGGCGATAGAAGCATTGATGGCGCGAGAGTGCCAGTGGTGATGGGTGCCAGGAGAGTAGGAGAGTGGGAGAATTTCCAATTTAGGGAAAATGAGAAATTTAATATTTTATTGGCATTAACTTAAGAAAAATACATAAAATAAGTATAAATACATATTCAGCCGACAAAGGTTGGAATTAGCCATGAAAAATGTACAGTACCCTTTCGTACTTCAGAGACTGGCTACTATTTTGGCTGTAGTTATTCTGTCTTTAACCCTGATTGCAGCCATCACCGGAATTCTTCTGTCTTTCTACTACGAACCTACGGCGGGTGGAGCCTATAACTCCTTAAACACAATTAAAGCCGAAGTTTCCAATGGCTGGTTAGTTCAGCGTATCCATGACATTGCTGGTAATGGATTAATTGGTGTTTCTCTGATAGAAATTGTTGTGGTGTTTTTGGGAGAGAAATTTCGCCCTAGCTGGCTAACAGCTTGGATCAGCGGAATTTTATTGACCTTAGTTGCGATCGCTCTCGGATGGACTGCTATGCTCCTCGACTGGACGCAGCTGGGATACTGGCGTTTCCAAATCGAGTTAGGCACAATAGAAACCATTCCCCTCATCGGTTCCGTACTCCGACAAATTCTTACAGGCGGTGGCGCAATCAACACTGTAACAGTCGCGCACCTTTACACTTTGCACAGTTATATTCTCTCCATCGGAGCGCTGATTCTTGCCATTATTCATCTAGCAGGATTACTGCTACAGGAAAAAGAAGAGAAACAGACGTTGATGGAATCAAATGCTCAGTTATCTTTGCCTGAATAACGAGTATCTTACTGTTTGTACCAGGATCAAATTGCGGCAGAGTTTCAATAATCTCGTTACCAGGCTGAGCCTGGTAACGAGAGGAAATCCACAATCGTATGAGGTGATATCAATGTCAGTGCTAGAAGGTTCTTGGAAGCACGAATACATCACAAGTAACGGCATCAGGCTGCACTATGTCACGCAGGGCGAAGGGCCTTTGATGCTGATGCTGCACGGATTTCCTGAGTTTTGGTACTCATGGCGGCATCTAATACCCGAATTTGCCAAAGATTTTAAAGTCGTGGCTCTCGACTTGCGCGGCTACAATGAAAGCGACAAACCAAAAGAGCAATCAGCTTATGTAATGGCTGAATTTATCGAAGATGTGAAAGGGGTAATTCAAGGGTTAGGATACGATAAATGCGTTTTGGTTGGACATGATTGGGGAGGCGCGATCGCTTGGAATTTTGCCTACGCTTACCCCGAAATGTTAGATAAGTTGATAGTGCTAAATATACCTCATCCTGCCAAGTTTGCCGAAGGTTTCCGCACTCCTCAACAGTTGCTACGTAGCTCTTACATCTTCTTCTTTCAAATACCGGGACTACCAGAATTACTCTTGCAAGCGGGAGACTACCAAGCAATTGAATCTGCTCTCAAGGGTATGGCAGTTAACAAAAACGCTTTCACTAATGAGGATATTGAGGCTTATAAAGATGCTGCCTCCAAACGCGGTGCATTAACAGCAACGCTGAACTATTACCGCAATGTAACTCAACAGAGAATTCTAAGTTTAGATTGGAGCGTTCTCCAAGTTCCCACGCTGATGATTTGGGGGGAGAAAGATACAGCACTGGGTAAAGAACTAACCTATGGAACTGAGGAGTATGTCAAGGACTTTACTATCAAATACATCCCAACTTCTAGCCATTGGGTGCAGCAAGAGCAGCCAGAGTTGGTAATTCAATATATGCGAGAGTTTTTGACAGCTAGAAATTAGCAAATATAAACTCTCATTCCCAATACAGTTCGGTTACAGTAGCCGTCACCCCAAAGGGTGCGGCTACACAAAAGCCTGTCATAGGCAGGCTTTTTCTGTGGAGGCTTAGTAGTTAATATTTTTAACGCTATTCCTCCTCTGGCAATTCACCAAAGCGATCGCGATAACGCTCCACCAGCTCTTCTGGAGTAGGAAACCGATTTCCCCTTTGATCAAACCAGTACAACCACTCTCTTTGAAATCCTACATGATAGCCGATACCTCGTCCAATTCCTAAACCGATTTCTGGCATCCAAAACGGCTCTCCAATTTGACGTTGATAAACTCCATCAATTAAGCGATAAACTTCAAAAGGTTCCTGGCGATCGCGTCGCCAAAAATCCGGGTTATAAATAACGTAATACAACACTCCTAACCGAGCGTAAATAGTCATTTTATCGTCGTACTCGCCTCCGGGGGTTTGAGAAACGACTTCCAGAACAAATCTGGGGACAACCGCGTTTTCTTCCCACGTTACGTAACTTTTACGTAAATTATTCCCCTTGACCCGTTCGACTCCCAAGCTGAGGAAAGCATCAGGAACAATGGGAACTCTAGGATTTAAACCTGTGGTATGGTAAACGCCCATATTGACACCAAAAAACCAATCAAAGCGATTAGCCCAGATAAAACCTAAAATTAAACTCAAGAAATTGGGGACGAGAGTTTGTAGTTCATTATCCACAGGTAGACCATCAGAATCAGGTAATTCATCGCTTGAGGGTAAACCCAGTTTTGGGTCAAATTGTACCATACAGATTTACTTTTAAAATATGTTTTTATATTAGCTTGTTTGCACAGCAGACGACCCACGTTTTAGGACTGTCAAATACAATTTGGCATTTTGTGATTTAGCAAATTTGCGTTTGCTAAATATTATTTAATTTTGCTTAGACATCTACTTAAAGGAGTATTTTAGATCAGATAATTTGATTATATGTAGCACGACTTTCGGCAACGAAAGTTAACCATTTCGGAGTAGTCCATGCCTGTACCGATTTCCCTAGTTATTACTACCTACAACCGCGATCGCTATCTCGGTGCGGCTATTGAGAGTATTCTGGCGCAGACTAGGCGTGACTTTGAGCTAATTGTTTGGGATGACGGTTCTACAGATAAATCTGTGGAAATTGCTAGGGAGTATGCTAAACGCGATCGCCGTGTGCGGGTAATAGCGGCAGAACATCAAGGCAGAATACCGTCATTGCAAAATGCGATCGCGCACGCAAAAGGAACCTACATCGGGTTTGTAGACAGCGACGACTTGCTGACACCGACAGCACTCCTTGAAACAGCAGCTGTACTAGAGGCAAACTCAGAAGTAGGTTTAGTCTACACCGACTACCTGGATATTAACCAACGCGGCAAAATTCTCAGCTACGGGAAACGGTGCCAAATTCCCTACTCCAAAGAGCGGCTATTGCTCGATTTTATGACCTTTCACTTCCGTCTGATGCGGCGGGATGTCTTGGAGCAAGTGGGAGGTTTTGATGAGTCAATGGCATACGTAGAAGACTACGATTTATGCCTGAAACTCTCCGAAATTACCGAAGTGCGGCACGTCAAAAAGCCGCTGTATTACTATCGGTGCCATCTAGGGAGCGATTCTCAGCGATATACCAAACAGCAGGCGAAAAACTCAGCACGAGCGATCGCTAACGCTATTCATCGCCGGGGAATGAGCGATCGCTTGGCGATACAATTGCAAATTTTCAGTCATTTTCCCTTTCAATCAATAGTTAAATTAATTCCCAAAAATAAGTCACTTATAGATTTTTTCCCAATACCCCCACAAGTTGAAACCTGCGGCTACGCAAACGAAGCCAGCCTCCGCAAGCTGAAACTAATTCAGGCGGCGGAAGCAGCCTTTGTTCGTGTAGCCGCACCCTTCAGAGTGACAGCTAAAAAAGTGGGAGTACCCCTTCTATCTCTCGCTTTTTGCCTTTTTCCAACTTTCGTCAAAGCACAAATCACCCCAGGAAACGACACCAACACCAACGTCACCACCACAGGCAATCAAATTGATATTAGCGGCGGTAAACTTTCAGGAGACAAAGCAAATTTATTCCACAGTTTCAGCGAATTTGGACTCGGCTCAAACCAAATAGCTAATTTCTTATCTAAACCATCAATTCAAAACATCCTCGGTCGCGTCAATGGTGGCAATCCCTCGATTATTAATGGTTTGCTTCAAGTTACAGGCGGCAACTCTAATTTATTTCTGATGAATCCCGCTGGCATCGTTTTTGGCAACAATGCCAGCTTAAATGTTCCCGCTTCTTTTACCGCCACCACCGCTACAAGCATCGGTTTTGGTAATAATAACTCGTTTAATGCTTATGGGTTGAATAACTACGCCAACTTGACAGGAATACCCAACACCTTTACCTTTAGTACACAACAGCCGGGGAGCATTGTCAACACAGGTAACTTAGCTGTAGGAACTGGATATAATCTCAATCTATTGGCTGGGACAGTCTTAAACACAGGAACTCTGACGGCACCAGGAGGAAATATTACCATTGCCGCTGTACCGGGTGAAAGTTTAGTTCGCATCTCTAACGCGGGAAATGTATTAAGTTTAGAAGTCAGTCCGTTGGTAGGACAAACCTCTGGCCTGTCAGATGTCCCCGGTCAGTCTCCACAATCTTTGCCGCAATTACTGACGGGTGGAAACGTAATTAATGCTACTGGATTAATTGTCAATAGCGATCGCATTCAGATAACTGGTTCTGGGATTAGCGTACCAGTAGAATCGGGAAACGCGATCGCATCCGGTAAACTAGACGCATCCAACACGCAACCAGGAGCAACAGGCGGTGCAGTAGCTGTACTAGGAAATAAAGTTGCGTTAGTCGGAGCCAACGTTAATGTCTCCGGCGATGCGGGTGGCGGTAGAGTATTAATTGGCGGCGATTATTTGGGAAAAGGCGGTGTTCCCAATGCTGCTTATACCTATGTTAGCGAAGATGCAAAAATCAATGCTGATGCTATTACTAATGGCAATGGCGGTAGAGTAATAGTTTGGGCAGATGAAGCCACCCGTACTCATGGCAATATTACCGCTCGTGGTGGCTCAGAAGGCGGTAACGGTGGCTTTATCGAAACTTCCGGCAAAAATTACCTGGAAGTTACTAAACCCGCTGATGCCAGCGCTCCTAAAGGTCTTCCCGGCACCTGGTTGTTAGATCCTCGTAACGTAATTATCCAGGCATCTCCTACTACTGGCGGTACGTTGACTAACGGGGATACTGGTGGAATTCCTGCTATTTTCACTCCTACTAATGATGATGCAATCGTTGACGTAGCGACAGTTACTTCCTCGCTTAACGGAACCACCGTCATCATCACTACGGGAAACACAGGTACACAAGCTGGTGACATTACCCTAGCATCCGGAGCAAACATTGTAGCGGGTGATGGTACCGCTCTTATCTTGGAAGCCGCCAATAACATTACCCTGAATGGTTCAATTGAGGGTTTTGCATTGGGAGTAGAGCTTCGCGGTGCAGGTGGTGCGGGAAGCCGAGCTAATAACATCACAATTACTGGGACGATTAACACTGGCGGTGGCAGTTTTCAGAGCAGTAGCGTCAACTTCAATAGTCAGCTTGGCACCATTATTACTAATGGCTCAGATATTGACATCAATGCTACTAACAGTATTAATGTCGGCACTATCATCACCAACTCTACTAATTTGGGTAGTGGGAATATTAACCTGACAATTAGCCCAGCAAACACATCGGCAATTTTGATTAATGGCAATCTCGGTACCACTGCCGATAGTTTTAACGGGGGCGATATCAATATTAATGGCAACGTGGTACTCAGGAACAACGCTACATTTACCACGACAACCACAAGCACTGATTTAGGTGATACGGACGGTAACATTAACATCACAGGAACGCTGGATGGAAATGGTGCAGGCGGTCAAAATCTGACACTGGAGGCATTCCGAGGTAATATCACTTTTGGTAACGCTGTTGGCGACACAACACCGATAGGCAACTTGACTGTCAATAGTAATGATGTCACTCTTAATGGCAATGTCAAAACAGCCCCAGGCAGCACTATTAATTTCAACAGTGGGCTGACGTTGAATAGTGGGAACGATATAGCGCTGATAGCTGATGAGATTGACTTTAGGGGGACAGTTGTTGACGCTACCAGAACAGGCACCCTAATCCTCGCACCCGCGACAGCTAACCGAAATATTCAGGTTGGTAGGGCATACAATTTACCAGGTTCTGTGACCGTGACCGCCAGCGATCTTAACGTATTCACCTCTACTAGACCGCTCGTCATCGGAGGCACCAATAGCAACGGCACTATCACAATTGATCCAGCAGGTGCCTTGTTCTCCACAGACGGAACGATTCAAACACAAGGCGCGATCGCAGTCAATGGCACAATTACAAACCCAAACGGCTTTGTCAACCTGATTGCACCGACTACAACCCTAAACGCAGACATCAGCAGCATCTCGATTGATGGCAACGGAAATAACAGCATCTCGATTGATGGCAACGTGTTACTTGGTAACAACGTTGCCCTCAGTGCCAGCAGAGGAGGAGGCGCTCCCATCAGCATCACCGGAACGGTTGATGGAACAGGTGCAGGTGGACAAAGCTTAACTTTGTCGCTAAGCAGTCCCATCACATTTGGTGGTGCTATTGGCGACACCACGCCCATAGGCAATTTAACTATTGTTGATTCCGGCACCACCAACCTAAACGGCAACATTACCACAACGAGTGGTAGCACCATCAGTTTCGACAGTAATATAATCTTAAATTCAGATGTGACGCTGACAGCAGATGAGATTGATTTCCGACCAGTTCCGACAATCAGCGGCACGGGTAACTTAACTTTACAACCAGCAACCGCTAGCAGAAACATTGAGATTGGCGGAGCATACAATAACTCCAATGCTTTGAGCGTAACAGCAGGCGATATGGTCGTATTGAGTAGTTTTAGGAATGCTCTCACCATCGGAGGAGCAACAAGTAGCGGCAAGATAACACTTGCTGATGACACAAGCTTCTTGTCTCAAGTTACCTTGCAAGCAGGCTCAATTGATACCGCAGGTTTTGAAATTCTAGGGTCAGGCAGAGCGATCGCACTGCTGGCAAATCAAGATATTATCACAGGTAATATTACTAATCCGGCAGGGAATATTACTCTAACTAGCAACGGTACGATTGATACCACCGCAGGCAGAATAAACTCTAGTTATAGTTCTGGTTCTGGCTATGGTTATGGTTATAGTTCTGGGAATGGGGGCGCGATCGCATTCACCGCCCAAGACAACATACTAGCAGGCGATATCATCTCTAATTCCATCAATGGTAGTGGCGGCAATATCAGCCTCACCAGTCAGACAGCAGCCGTAGAAAGTCGAGATTTAACCGCCACAGGCACCACAAATGGCGGAGACATCACCATTTCTGCCATCACTCGCATCACCGCAGGAAAAATCAACTCCAGTGCCAGCACCGGAAATGGTGGTAATGTCATCCTCGATCCTGAAAATGACATCTCTGTTAGTTTCATTAACGCCCAAGGCGGATCTAGAGGCACAGGCGGCATTGTTGACATTACCACAGGTAGATTTTTCCGCGCCACCGACACCTTCACAGACACAAATGGTCAACAAGCAAGCATTTCCAACGCCGGAGGTGCGGGAGGTAATGCCATTACCATTCGTCATGGAGGCAACAACATTACTCCTTTTATTGTGGGAGATGCTGGGACTAATGGAACTCGCGGCGTAATTACAACTGGTTCCGACAATAGCATTATCCCTACCCAATCTTTCTTAGATAGCTATTCTCAAGGCACTGCACCGAGTGAGATAAAAATAATTACCGCTTCACCACCACCATCCCCACCGCCAGATCCACAACCAGATCCACAGCCAGATCCACAACCAGCACAACCAGACCAAAAGCCCATACTACAGCCAGATCCACAACCCTCAACAGCACCAAATTCAGCGCCTGATGAGGCAACGCCGCCGGAGGAAAATGAATCTCCACAACTTTCCCTATTTACTACCATTCCTCCAGCAGAAGTTGACACACTCTTAGTTGACTTAGAGGAGTCATCCACGCGCTCATTCGAGCAATATATTGGTGAAAGTGCGGATACTCCTGTAAAAACTTTAACCGAAGCTCGCGATATTCTTCTCTCAATTGAGAAAGCAACCGGAATAAAACCTGCCCTGATCTATATTAATTTTGTTCCTGCCACGGGGACGCCAAAAGCAGCAGCAGACAAGACTATTTCTCTACCAATATCGCCACAATCCGATGTTATATGGCAGTTTAATGCCCAAGGACTAGCCCTCAATCAAGTGTCTCAGCAACAGGTTGCTACCCCTCCAGTTAATCGTCCCGCCCAAAACAACGACCAACTGGAACTTGTAGTCGTTCCTGCCAAGGGATCGGCAATTCGGAAACGGGTAGAAGGGGCAACACGCGAACAAGTCATGAAAGTGGCTAAAACATTTCGCGGCGAAATAACCAATGTCAGAAATGCCCGTGGCTACCAGGCATCATCGCAGCAACTTTATCAGTGGATGGTGGCACCCCTGGAAGCCGAATTACAAGCTAGAGGGATGCAGAATCTAGTATTTATGATGGATGCGGGTTTGCGAAGTCTACCAATGGCTGCCCTCCATGATGGTCAAAAATTCTTGATAGAAAAGTACAGCATCGGCACCATGCCCAGTCTCAGTCTCACTGATACCCGTTACGTAGATATCAAAAACACCCAAGTTCTAGCAATGGGTATGTCAAAATTTGCTGAACTCAATCCTTTACCAGGCGTGCCTGTAGAATTGTCCATTATCACCCAGAAACTATGGAAGGGGAAATCTTTCCTCAATGAGAAATTTACCCTGGATAATCTCAAAGCACAGCGTCGCCTAGTGCCATATGGAATCGTTCACCTGGCAACTCATGGAGAATTTAAGCCTGGATCAGTGGAAAACTCTTACATCCAGTTATGGGACACCAAACTGCGACTAAACCAGCTGCGTCAACTCGGATGGAACGATCCGCCCGTAGAATTGTTGGTATTGAGTGCCTGTCGCACGGCACTCGGAGATGAACAGGCAGAGTTAGGGTTTGCTGGCTTAGCTGTGCTGGCAGGGGCAAAATCAGCTGTCGCCAGTTTATGGTCTGTGTCAGATGAGGGAACCCAAGGATTGATGGCGGATTTTTATGCACAATTGAAAAAAGCCCCCATCAAAGCTGAGGCATTGCGACAGGCGCAAGTGGCGATGCTTAAGGGGCAGGTGCGTCTGGAAGGAGGTCAACTATTGTTACCCACAGGCAACCTACCTCTGCCACCAGAACTCGCTAACTTGGAAAACCAAGAACTCACCCATCCTTACTACTGGGCAGCTTTCACGATGATTGGCAACCCGTGGTAAAAAGCCACTCATGTAAAAGGCTCCCATACAAAAAAAGAAAAAATCCGTAGCGCAGACAAGATACCTGCAACAGTAAGAAAATTTAGGAAAAGTTACATATGGTGTTGTTGTATGTTTTATAGGCTTTCGTCCGCCTTTTTTATCCCAATGGACAAACTTACTTGACACAAGTGCAAAAATATCACTTACAAAGTTAGGTATTGCCACTCAGCACTAAATTTTCGGTTTCGGGTATTTTAAGAACAGTCCTAAGCGTATTCACAGCTTTGTAGAGACGCGAGATTACATCCCGCCTCTACAAGCCAAAGGAAAGGGGTGCCGCGATGAACCGGGGTAAACAGTGTCAAGTGCAAGAATCATTGCCTGGAACGACTCCCCCAATGAACAGGTGAGTACAGAAAATCGTTGTTTTGAGGAATACTGCCGTGGAGTCGGGAAAAATTTTAGGTTTTTTTATCGAGGAGGCAAAAGAACACCTGGAAACCCTGGAAAAAGGGCTAATGGATCTGCAAAGCGTCATAGCAGATCAGGAAAGGGTTAATGAAATGTTTCGCGCTGCCCATTCTGTTAAGGGAGGCGCGGCGATGCTAGGCTTTAACAGTATTCAAAAGGTTTCCCACCGGTTTGAGGATTGTTTTAAGATTCTCAAAGAGCATCCTGTCACCATTGACCACCAGCTGGAGTCAATGTTTTTAAAAGGGTACGACACGCTTAAGGAATTAGTTGACCGCCTGCAAGGGCCATTTGGGCTGAGGGAAGATGAAGGTGAGAAACTCGTGCAAGCGGCAGAGCCTAATTTTGCACAATTGCAGGCATATCTGGATCGCTTAGTAGGTGGGGGAGTAGGAGCAATTGATGAATTACCCCTACAGGCGGAACTAGCGAAACCTGTGGCGAAAATGCCGCCGCCAAATTTCTCGGTTCAGGTGACGGCGGTTCTAAAACAGATGTTGCTGCTGTTTAAGGGAGCAGAAACGCCATCAAGTCGCCAACAACTTCAAACTTTTTGCCAACGTCTAGCGCAGCTGGGAGGTGGGATAGGAACTTGGACGATGCTGGTAAAAACGGTACATCGAGCGATCGCTAATCCCAAAAATCCTTATTCTACTCTGGCACCCATTGCCATCAAGGAACTCAAGCAATCTAGCGACTTGTTGCAAGCTGGGAAAGGTAACGCGATCGCTCCTAGTGCCAGTCTGCGGCTGCTGGCAGCTTCTCCAGCAACCCCTGCCCCTACTACGTCGGTGGCAAAAACACCCGTACAGGCACCAACACCCAGCCCTTCCTCCCCCAAGGAAATTACTGTTCCACTAGAACCCAGAGCAGCAGCAAAGGCTTTGGCTCAAGTTTTTAATAAAGAGCAACTGTTGATGCTAGCTAAGTTACTTCACCAAGCTAGCCGCTGACCATCCTTGGCTAAATCTCTGTAGGGCAGGTAGGTATGCCTGCTCTATAGTAATTCTACGGTTGGGTGCCATACATCTATAGAGACATGGCATTGCCAAGTCTCTACCAAGGTAGCCCAAACGTCAGAACTGTCATATATTCCACCCAACTGAGAAACGCTATACTACTGATGATTTTTTATATTAAATTGCAGATCCCATTAAATCCCACATTCCGCACCCGCAACTGGCACATAGACAGCGGCTCCAAGCGTAGAAGAGAATCCCCAACTAAACTATTGAGTATTTATACTTAATAGTTATCCGGAAAATCAGAGCG
>NZ_JACJOK010000080.1:0-24159 GCF_014695505.1 Trichocoleus sp. FACHB-90 | reverse complement strand
TTGACGAGGTTATTGTGTTACTCTGGCTTTCAAACTATTATTTTTTCTAGGTTCTCGTCGCTCGGTGGAGTGTCGCTTTCGCTTGTCTCTCCCGACCGCTTTATTAATATAGCAAACTAATATGCTTTGTGTGTGGCTTTAACCAAAATTTTTGCTCAAAGTACACTACAAATCTTTGGTAAAGTCTGGAGTCCTTTAGCAGTAAGGGTTCTGGCGGTAAGCAGGATAAAATAAAAACATCTGCAATTCTCAGACTATTGTCCGAGCAATGTTGAGGGTTGGGGAGGCAGTCAATCTGCAATGGAAGGATGTGAACTTTACCACCAAGCACCTTTATGTAAAGCGGTTGGAAAAAGGTTCAGCGTCCAATAAACCTTTATATGGCGTGTGCGGAAGAGCGCTCTGGCAACTGCAACGGGAATATCCAGATACGCTTGGTTGTTAAACTCGGAGCGTCAGGCTCCACTGACAACGAGAACTGTGGGAGATATTGTGGCGAAGGCAGCAATTGAAGCAGGGTTGAGGTACTCAGCTCACTCACAAATGATTAGACACAGTACGGGGTTTTATCTGGCGATGAAGGGGTACGATACGAGACGAGAAAGATTATTTGGGGCATCGGCGATACAACATACTGTCAGGTATACCAAGTTAGCACCAGGGCAGTTTGAGGAGATATGGGACTGATAACGCCTTAGAGTGCCTAACTAAACACACCAGTTAGGCACTCTAAGGCGTTGGGGAACGTACTTGAATTTGTCTTGTAAACGGTCGTTTTTAAGACAGGTAAATGAGTTGTGTTAGATATGCTTTTTTTGGCGTTGCATATTCGCGAGATGAATCAAGTCGAAAGGGGTAGTGTCCCTGTCGAATAACAGATTATTCGTCGTCTTAACAAATTGTTATCTTTGAGCGTTTCTATCGCTACCAAAGCCTAGATATATTTGGATGAAGAAAAGCTAAAGTTAAGACAATTATGGCTTTCAAGAAGAATTCCTACCAAAGTGTTACTTAACCCAAAACCCCTACCGTAAAAGATTTGAAAAGTTTTTGGGTGAACCACACTAATGTGTTAATAGCGACAAATAGTTTTTATCTGATCAATGAACATTACAAATTTATCACTATAAGCATCTCAACCGTTTAAGATTCCTCACTGATAAAATTTGAGGGGTAGTTCAATCTGAAACTCTGAGCCTTTACTTACTTCACTTGTGACATAGATGTGCCCATTATGAGCTTGGACAATTTGCTGGGCGATCGCCAACCCTAGCCCAAAGCCACCACTGTCTTGAGAACGCTGAGTGTCTACCCGGTAGAAGCGATCAAAGATATAGGGTAGGTCGGTTTCTGGGATTCCAATACCTGTGTCGATTACTTGAATCACTGCCCAACCGGGGTGAGGCACCAGACGGACTAGGATTGTGCCGCCAGCAGGGGTATATTTACAGGCATTGTTGAGCAAATTTTCGATCACTTGTTGTAGCAAATCAGGATCAGCCCACAGTTCGATCAGTTGCTCAGACTGCTCGTAGGTCAGGTTGATAGTTTGCTGTTCTGCTAAGGTTGCAAACTGCGTTACCAAACTTTTGAGCAAATCGTTAAGGTTGATTCGTTTGAGTGACTCTGGTGTAAGCTGTCCCTGATGACGAGCAAGCAACAACAGATTATTGACAAGCGTACCCATTGATTTCGCACTATCCACAATGTTTTTTAAAGGAGGGTGATAGTGAGGATCATTGGCGGCAATGAGTAATCCGAGTTGAGCGTTGGTCAGAATTGCGGAAATGGGAGATCGCAACTCATGGGAAGCATCGGCTGTGAACCGTTGAAGCTGTTGATAGGCTTGCCGAATCGGTTGCATGGCGAAGCCGCTGAGAATCCAGCCAGTGAGAGCAATTAGCCCTAATGCGATCGGTACTGTTAGAGTCAGCGCCATCTGAAGCTGCTGAAGTTCTTGTTGAGTTTCTATGAGGGGAGTGGCAACCTGAAGATACCCCAAAATTCCAGTTCTGCCCTCAACAGGTAATGTCGCTTGACGGAGCCAAATTTCTTTTTCCAAAGGTGGATCGGTCGATTGAACCGTAAGATAGCCAAGGGGCGTACTCAACTGTTCTGGGGGAGAAGCTCCAAAGAAGCGAACAAGCCGCCCTTGTGGGCTATACCAGCGCACATAAATTAAATCTTCTGCAAGTGGGTGTGCTCCACTACCCAATAACGAAACATGGCTCAGATCAACCTGGCTCTGGTCTTGGCGAACTTCATAATGCACACTGGCAGCCATAACTCTGGTCTTGTCATAGAGCAAACGATCGAGTGCTTCTAATTTATCCTTGACCTCGATCTGATAAATCACTCCAGCAAACAGCACCAGAATGCTTCCCATTGAAAGGGTGAACCAGCGAGCCAGGTTGCGACGACTTCGGTTAAACACGTATTGCCTTCAAGATTCATGCGTTTCAGGGGACATTAGGCGATAGCCCATGCCATAAATGCTCTCAACCCAATCAGCCGCTCTTACAGCCTGCAAGCGTTGACGCAGTTTGCGAACCAGGACAGTCATTGCATTGCTTTCGGGTTCGGTTCCCCACTCCCATACTGCCTGCTCAATCTGGTTACGGGTTAACACTTGCCGGGGATGGCGCATGAAATACTCCAACAGTTGAAACTCACGACTAGAGAGAGAAACAGTTGCCCCTTGCCGTTCAACAGTCAGGGTATCGAGATGGAGATGGAGATCCTCAAGACTCAGTGTATCTCCCTGCCAAAGGGGCGATCGCCGTCTTAATGCGCGGACTCGTGCCATGAATTCTACTAGATCGATGGGTTTAACCAGGTAATCATCTGCACCTGCATCTAATCCAGTTACTTTCTCAGACGTGGTGTCTCTTGCCGTGATCATCAAAACTGGGGCCGTTTTCCCGGCTGCTCGATATTGACGACAGAGGGTTACACCGCTGACACGCGGTAACATCCAATCTAGAACCAGCAAATCATATTCTTTTTCTGATAAAAGCCACTGGGCCGTCTCACCATCTTTAACTCCATCTACGCTGTGTCCTGCCTGAGAGAGCACCATTTGCAGCGGCATCAGTTGCTTTGGATCATCTTCTACTAGCAAAACTCTCATTTCTTCGCTGCTCCCCTTTGCGGCTTGCAAGATTGAGAATAGGCACTTAGTGTAATACATACATCGCCTTTGAGCCAGATTTTGAGGTAGAGCAGGCTGTACTGGAGTGCAAATGAAGGAAGACGTAAGCCGATGAAAACAGGTCGTGTGTGGCGTATAGCAAAACAATGGCTACAAGTCTCAGGAGCCGAGTTCTGGCTGCCACTGCCGTTTGTGGCGATCGCCTTTTGGTTTGGCACCAATATTCTAATAGCTCAAGAACTGCGGCAACCCCAACTGACCCAAACAAGACTTCAGGCAGACACTCAGCTTAAGGCGACTGTATCCATCAACATTTTGCTAATCAATGCAATCGTCAATCGGCAGCAAGGAGTCACGCAGGTTGAGGTAGAGACAACAGATCCTATTTTGAAGCGGTTGGAACTGGAATTGGCGATGACTGACACCAATCAAATCGAGGTGGCGATCGCGCAAGAACTTCAGTTATCTCGTCAGGATGTGCGGCAACTCGTTCGTTATGAAATTGTTGAATGAGGTTGCTGTGTCAATAGACAGAGTCTGCGAAGACGACATTGCAATCATATAGAACCCATTTGAGATCTATTCCTGAAACTAAAAGCCTTGCAGCTAGCTGGTTTTATCCCTGTTCTTGCAAAAAACAGTCGAGTTTAAGCAGGCTCTATCATTGATCGCAAAGTAACGGCTTACTTCAAAGCCAAGCACCCCAGCAAAAGATGTCAAATGGGTTCTATACAAGAGGGCAATCGAATTTGGCTGAATTACGAGCTAAGTTACAAATTTTATAGATTGATCGTCAGGATTTTTTTCTTGCTTTTTTTGTCGCTCAACACGACTGTATTGTAGGGTGATGTATCCGTTCCCAGCGGAATTGGCAGCCAAAAACTGGGGCTTTTATGATCGAGTTCGCCTAAATCAATGCTTTTCGTTATATCGCCATCTGTTGCCAGATAAGCGGTAAGTTCGCCTTTATAATCTTCAATTAAAAAGTCGCTAAATAAAACGACTTGCCCACCCTCAGGATGTATACCAAGGATGACCTGACCGCTGAAAGTTGTGCCTTTTCGTTCTTCATCAACCGTTGCCATTATGATTTCCGAGGGGTCTTGACCGGACATATCTGCCATAAACTTTTTCCTGGGCGAATTCTCAACAATTGAAAATGATTTTACAAGAGCGCTATGGGTGATCGCAAAACTCTCAGGACGTATTTCTGCATCGGTCTTGCAAATGTATAGCCAAGTTACTTCTGGTTATACACCTAATTGGAAGATTGAGTAGGGATGAGTAGAGGCTGAAAGCGATCACGAAGCGTTGCTGCTATAAGAGATCGCATCGCAGAAACCTGATAGAGGGGAGACGCTCTCGAAGTTTCCGGATTCTGTTCTAGCAACCTACGAGAGCCACGGGAAGGGGTAGGCAGGAACACCAAAGGTCAAATGCTTGTAGGTCATTTTCAAGGGGTCAAGAAGCGATCGCCTAAACAGCATCCCAGCACAAGAGGGTAGTACAGAGATAAGCTTTGCCATGCCTATACAAGAGGGTCTAAAGTATTTATGTACAAGAGGACAAGGCAGGGATAAGCTGACCATGCATACACAAGAGGATAATGCAGGGATAGAGAGGCTTATGCCTATAGAACCCATTTGAGATCTATTCCTGAAACTAAAAGCCTTGCAGCTAGCTGGTTTTATCCCTGTTCTTGCAAAAAACAGTCGAGTTTAAGCAGGCTCTATCATTGATCGCAAAGTAACGGCTTACTTCAAAGCCAAGCACCCCAGCAAAAGATGTCAAATGGGTTCTATAAACCCAGTGAAATAAAGCTTGCAGATCCATAAGCTACCTCCGTTTCTTCTGAGTCCTAAATCACAAATGTGATCCAAAAATGAGCAGTAGAAATTTGGCGCTCATTTTTCACTCACTTTCTTAAAGGACGCTAGAGAAGTAGTGAAGCAGGCAACGCTGGCTTAGGGCAGCCGTGCCGCTCCAAATGGTATGGAGTCGGGAGAGAATGAGATGGTAGTACTGGACAGCGGCAAATCAACAGAACAGCAATGGCATCACCTTTCCCAAGCGCAAGTTGTTCGTTTGCTCAAAACCGATCCTGAGCAGGGTTTATCTTTTACAGAAGCAACAGAGCGACGCGATCGCTTTGGTCCGAATCAGTTAACCGCTCAGAAAAAACAGAGCGCCTGGTTGCGATTTTTCCAGCAGTTCAATCAACCGTTGCTCTACATTCTGCTGGTTGCGGGACTGGTGACAGCGTTTCTGCAAGAGTGGATCGATTCGGGCGTGATTTTTGGGGTGGCGCTGCTCAATGCCATCATTGGCTTTGTGCAAGAGGCAAAGGCAGAGGATGCGATCGCTGCTTTATCGGAAGCTGTCACGACTGATGCAACCATTCGCCGCAACGGTCAAAAACAAGTGGTTTCATCCCGCGAACTGGTTCCCGGCGATCTCGTCCTACTGTCTTCCGGCGATAAAGTACCTGCGGATCTGCGGCTGCTTGAAATTCGTGACTTACAGGTAGATGAATCAGCCCTGACAGGAGAATCGGTTCCAGTCGAAAAAACCCTTCAGCCCCTACAAGCCGATGCTCCGCTAGCAGAACGCACCAACATGGCGTACACCGGCAGCCTTGTCACCTTTGGGCAAGGGCTTGGAGTTGTTGTAGGCATTGGTGAGATGACCGAAACCGGACACCTCTCCCAACTGATGCAGCAAAGTACAACCATAGAAACTCCTCTAACTCGCAAAATCGATAAATTCAGCAAAACATTGCTGTACGTTGTATTGGGCTTGGCGACCTTCACCTTTGCCGTTGGCGTTGCTCAAGGGTTTTCCTTGATTGAGGTGTTCAAAGCAGCGGTTGCACTGGCAGTCAGTGCGATTCCCGAAGGGTTGCCTGCCATTCTCACAGTGACATTGGCGATCGGCGTATCTCAGATGGCAAAGCACCATGCCATCATTCGTAAATTACCTGCGATCGAGACACTAGGCAGCACCACTGTAATTTGTTCCGACAAAACCGGAACCCTGACCCAGAATCAAATGACGGTTCAGGAAATTGACGCAGGTGGAAGGCGTTATCGGGTGAGCGGTGGAGGTTATGCACCAGATGGAGAAATCTCCCTGAATGGACATGCGATCGACCTGGCAAAGGCACCGGCTTTGTATGAATGCTTGCAAGCCGGACTACTGTGCAATGACTCTCATTTAGAAGTGCAGGACGGAAACTGGATGGTGGTCGGTAGCCCCACAGAAGGAGCGCTGATTGCTGCTGCCTACAAAGCTGGACTCAGTACAGACAAGTTGGAGCAGGCGCTTCCTCGACTCGACACCCTGCCGTTTGAATCTCAATTTCAATACATGGCAACACTACATCGCAGCCGCCCAGAACCGTTGATTTATCTCAAAGGTTCGGCTGAAGCCATCCTCAAGCGATGTCGTCAAATGCTGGATGAAGATGGAGAGGCACTCGCTCTCAACCCAACGCAAATTGAGCAAACTGTAGAGAACATGGCAAAAAAAGGGCTGCGGGTTCTGGCACTTGCCAGGAAAGCTGTCCCTAATTCTCAAAGCTCGATTGAGCATTCCGATCTGGAGCAAGGTTTAGTATTTCTGGGGCTGCAAGGCATGATCGATCCGCCCCGTCCCGAAGCGATTCAAGCCATTGAATCCTGTAAATCTGCGGGAATTCAGGTCAAGATGATCACGGGTGATCATGCCAAAACAGCAGCAGCGATCGCTCAACAAATGGGTCTAAATTCAACTAAGAATGCACCTGTTGTCACAGGTCAAGAACTTGCGCGACTAGATGAGCAAGGATTAGCCAACGCCGTTGCACAGAGCAATGTATTTGCGCGAGTTGCACCCGAACAAAAACTGCGGATTGTGGAAGCCCTCCAATCCAAAGGTGAAATTGTGGCAATGACAGGAGATGGAGTCAATGACGCGCCTGCCCTGAAGCAAGCTGACATTGGAGTAGCAATGGGCATCACTGGCACTGAAGTCACGAAAGAAGCGGCAGATATGATTCTGACAGACGACAACTTTGCCTCGATCGAGAAAGCTGTCGAGGAAGGACGCACCGTTTATAAGAATTTATTGCGGGCGATCGCCTTCATCTTGCCAGTGAACGGTGGCGAATCCATGACCATCTTGATCGCTGTAATGCTAGCAACTCCACTGCCTATTTTACCAATACAAATTCTCTGGCTGAATATGGTCAGTTCCCTTGCCTTGAGTCTACCGTTGGCATTTGAGCCGCCATCTCCAGATGTGATGCAACAGCCGCCTCGTCCTGCGAATGAACCGCTGTTGTCGCGCAGGCTGATAACACGAATTTTAAGTGTTTCACTGTTTAACTGGATTGCGATCTTTGGAACCTTTGAATGGGTTATACAAACTACCGGAAACGAAGCCCTAGCACGAACAATGGCAATTCAGGCATTGGTTGCAGCAGAAGCATTTTACTTGTTAAGCATTAGCCGATTTGTTCCGGCGATCGCTGCGAAGCTACGCGGTAAAAATGAGCCATTCGGTTACACAGTAGCGATTGGCATTGCAAGTGTTCTAGTGTTTCAGTTCCTATTTAGTCAGTCGAGCATCATGAACCAGGTATTCGCAACTGAAGCATTAACTCTAACTCAAGGCTTTATCTGTGTCGGTATTGGGATACCTATGATTGCTTTAGCTGCGTTGCTGAAGCGGATTGCTCCGCTGAAATAAATGGCTTTAATCAGCCGCTCTTCTGATTGTGCTGATACCACGAAATTTGTAGTGTAAAATATTCATCTTTTCTCATGACTCCTAATAATCTCAAACAAGCGATCGGCATCTTCTCCAATCGTCAAGATGCAGAACAAGCACTAGCTGAGCTAAAAAACAAGGGTTTTCCCATGCACAAGCTCTCAATGATTACCAAGCCTTCTCGTGATGACACTAGTTTAGATAGGCATTTAAATAGACAAAGTGTGCGGCAGCCTTCAATAACAAGAGCAGAAGGTGCAAAAACAGGCGCGATTATAGGAAGCATAGGAGTAGGTTCACTCGCCATAATTGTTGGACTCAGCAGCCTCCTAATTCCTGGTATTGGTCAGGCATTAGCGGTAGAAAGCCTTTTAACAACTTTTCTTGGCAGTGGAATTGCCGCAACTGTTGCTGGTCTATATGGCGCACTTCGAGGATGGCTGGTGCCAGAAGAACAGGCAAAAATTTACAACGACAGATTTAACCAGGGAGATTATTTGATCATCATGGAGGCAATAGAAAACGAGATCCTGATTGCTGAACCTGTCCTTAAACATTGGGGGGTTTGGACATGGCGGGTCTATGATGCCTCTTGAACCTAAAGTAGGATAAGGTTGAATACTCTGCTCCATACAAATAGCTCTATTCTCTCTCTGATGAATTCACTAACAGTATCCTCGCTACAGATGTTCTATCCTAAGGTCACATATATCAAAAATCTGCGTAAGCAAAAAGCGGCTGTAGCCAATTTAGCTAGAGCCAATATCCACTCAATTCAATTCAGAAAATGATTTAGGCTACTTGTCATCCAGATCATCCTCTGTTATATAACAAATTATTTGTCGCTATTAACGCATTAGTGTCGTTAATCTAAAAACCTTTCAAATTTTTTACGGTAGAGGTTTTGGATCAAGCAACACTTTGGTATAAATTCATCTTCTAAGCCATAATTCTCTTAACTTGAGCTTTTCTTCATCCAAATATATCTAGGCTTTGGTAACGATAGAAACGCTCAAAGACAACAATTTATTAAAACGACAAATAATCTGTTATTCGACAGCAGTTATATCACCAGGGTAAGAGCATTTCAATCAGGTTTAACACGAGGAATCAAAAGAGTTTAAGGTGGGGTTAAGAAAACAAGAATATAGTGATAAATCTGTAATGTTTATTCTGAAGGTGGTAGTTAGCTATGTACGTTTTAATTGGCGGTGCTGGAATGATGGACACCTGGGAGATTGAAAATTATTTGGGCATTGCTACAGCAGATCGTTAGGTATTACAGCTAGCACCAAGGCAGTTTAACGGGATGTGGGGCTGATAACAGTAGCAAGATGCCTAAACAAACTCAAAAGTTAGGCACTCCGAAACGTTTGGGAAGGTGCTTGAATTTGTGCAATGAACGGTCGTTTCTAAGGCAAAACTTTTATGCCCTTAGTCCCAATATGTTCTCTCCTGATGCGGCAGCTAGAATAAGTTTGGCTCTGCTATAAAATAAAAAATGATTAGTAGCGCTTTAGAAACCTGATAAAGAAGTTTCCGGGGAGCGATTATTTTGGCTTTTAATCACCTTACCAGGACTGATCCAAGAAATTCCTTGCTGTAAAGAACTACCAATCATAATTGTCTCAATTATAGGCTGAGCAACTTCTGTTTGAGCTACCCACTCCACAATAAAGTTGGCTCCTAAACCTCCACTATTGTCACTACTATCAACCACAAAATTTGTAGAAGCTAGGGCTGCAAGTTGAGTAGGGCGCTCTAGATACTTCCTCACCAAATTGCCAGCAGAATTGTTGTAGCGCACAGAAGTAATGATGATTGGGTTGGTCAGATCGGTGTTACGAATACTAAGAGTAGCTGTTAAATTGTAAGTCTCTTGGCGATCGTAATGATAAATGTAGGAGTAGGCAGGAACATAAATGGTTTGACCCATTACAATCTTGAAATTTTTATCTAAAGTTACTACCTTTACGGATGGGTTTACTCGATCGATATCAGCAACTGACTGCGATGGCTTCTCCTGTGACGTGCAGGACGTAAATACAATCACAGCGACTGCGGCGTAAGAGAGTAAATATAACTTCACGAGCATTAATTATTACAATCATTAATAAAATTAAAGTATAATTGCAGACTTAAATATTTACAACAATGATGGCCAAAATATTAAGTATAGTTTGACCAAATGGTTTGACAACTTTTAAGAAGTAGTACGGCTTCAAACTATAGGAGGAGCAAAAATCTGCCACTCCTGAATACCCCGACGCCTCAAAATCTTTTCAGCCTAGCGTTTTATATTTTCCAGCTTTACAGATATATGCCGCCATTGTCTGAAGCTTCCAAGTCATCAACTTGGGGTGGCTTTAGAAAATCTGTTTCTACATCGTCATACCTGACTTTCCCGACTAGCGATCGCATTTTTGGCAGAGTTTCAGGAATCCCGATCGATAAAACTAGAACCCTCGATTGGAGTTGAGGGAGGATTTTCCTCAAAGTCGTCATACATACATTTCTCAACTGGCGATCGCACTGGTGTCCAATCCTTTTCTACATCTTCATAATGCCTTTTCCCGGCATAGGAGAGCATTGATAAGGCTGATACGGCTCCTCTGACTTGTTCTGGGCGCACTTCTAAATATTTTGGCAATTCTTCTAAGTTGTGGTGCCCAGACACTTCTTGAATAACTCGCAACGGGATACCCGTATCGCTCATCTGGGTCAAGACTGTGAGTCGGAAGCTGTGAGTGCTGGCTCCCTCAATCCCTAGGTGCAGGCAAGCGTCTCTCAAAAAATGGCGGCAGAGTCTGGGTTGAGGTGTTTCCTTTTGAACAGCAACTGGATTTCTGCTACAGATAAAATCTTGGCTTGACCGTGCCGATCTATTTTCATTGAAACTACCCATCAATGCCCAATGATTTACCACGATTGGGGAATAACTTGGAAGAGTGCAATTAACCTGAGCAAATTCGCACCGAGTTGGGAACTCACACTTCAAAGAGAGAAGATGACGGGGTGTGAGTAGCAATAGCGTTATATCAGTTGCGATAAAAGTTTGTCGGTTGCGACGCTTCAACAGCCTCTTGTCTACTTCAACTCTAGGGAATACTCGCCATAAGTAGCAATCTGTTCAAAACCCAACTTTTCATAGCAGGCTATTGCACTCCTATTGCCAGCTAATACGTTTAAGCCAATGTGGTCTACGTGCCTCAACAACTCCTGGCATAGCCTCGCACAAACTGCTGTTGCCAGTCCGAGTCCTCGAAACTGTGGGTGTGTTGTAACGTTACCCAATGCTGCAACTCTGTACTGCTGCGAATAGATATGCACACCCGCAACACTCACCAGGGTTTCCCCACGTCGTAGACCATAGTAATAGCCAGTTTCCAGCATACGCGGCTCAAACCAGTTGCTTGGATAGCTTACACCGTATAACTCTTCCAATTCACGACCCTGGGATACTGACACTGGTATAACGGCTGATGTATCAATACTCTCTAAGTACGAACTGTTAGTCAAAGCCATTTTGTAATGTACGCCCTGCTTAGTTAGTTGGTAGTCCTGTGCGAAGACATCTGCTAAGGAGCCACCGAGATGAGCATAAAACTGTTTTGGCAGAAGGTGGATGATTGACCGCAGCAACTCCTCCATTAACCCTGTGGGTTCAGAAGTAAGGGCAAGAAGAACAGGCATAGATGCTCCCGTGTAGAGCAAGACAAGCTCAAAAAGCTCTTGGTGTTCTTTGAGGGCATACCACGTTGTGTACTGCCAAAAGAAGTCATCTAAATCTCCAAGCTCATAGAGATGGAGAAAAGTATTCTGACGCAAGAACAGCTCGATTTCTTCTTTGGCGTGGAGGAAAACTGGCTTCACTACAGAGGCTCCTAACGTAACACTAAGTCAGTGACTAGCGATGCGTGGTCAGAATTGGCATTCCCTCCTGTATAAATTCGAGCGACACTAAAGTGCTTGCTGACCAAGCAGTGGTCAATGGGAATATTCACCAGTGGGATCAGCCAGGAAGGAAAATGTACGTGAGTTGCTGGTCGTGGCCAACTGGGTAAGATGCCAAAACCCAAGCGGGTATTATGCAAGGAAGTTTTGTTAATAAACCGCCGATAATAAGGCGACCACGGCGTTAAATTAAAGTCTCCCACTAAAATCAATGGCTGATTGACTCCTCGAATATAATCGCTCAACGCCGCTAGTTGACGATTGCGGCTGTGAAAAGTCTGCCGCTTCACAGGTACTAGCGGATGAGTCCCAATTAACTGAATAGGCTCTTTGTCTACTTCAATGGTTGCTAGGAGGTTATGACCTCCTTTCCCATTAAAGTTATCTCCCTTAGCCTGTTGAATGGGGAAGCGACTGAGGAGGGCAAGACCGCCACCAGGACTTCTGAAAGAATAAGGCAAAGTGTCTTTTAACCCAGCTTTTAAATTTTTAACTGCGTCTTGGTCAACTTCAATAAATAAAGCTACATCTGGGTGATTATTCCGCACTAACTTAATAACTTCATTGTCACGATTATTCTGGATATTAAGGTTAAAAGATAAAATCCGAATGGGTTTTGCTGCCTTACCAACTACCTGTTGCGAATGAGGAAGATACCAGGGAATAACCTCAATCCCATTCAGACCCACCAGTAATAAGGCAAGGAGAACTATTACTTTACTCTTGAGATGGTGTGTTCTCCAAAGAATGACTAAAACACTACTAACTATTAACGATGAAATAAAATACTGGATTCGGAAATGAGTTAGCAGTTCTAGCGGCCAGAACCAAGCGATGTAGGACAATAGGGATAGTAATCCTAAAGCCAACAGCGTGGCGGTTGCCACAATTAAAAGTATTCGTTGGAGCATGGGTTCCGTCAAACGTGGTCTTACTAATTACAGCAGATTGCAGGTTGATGAAGTACAGCAACAGCACTTTTGTCGAATAACAGATTAATTGTCGTCTTAACAAATTGTTGTCGTTGAGCGTTTCTATCGCTACTAAAGCCTAGATATATTTGGATGAACAAAAGCTGGAGTTAAGACGATTATGGCTTTAAAGAGGAATTCCTACCAAAGTGTTACTTGTCCCAAAAACCCTACCGTAAAAGATTTGAGAAGTTTTGGGTGAACGACACTAATGTGTTAATAGCCACAAATAATTTGTTATCTGACAGTAATTAAAAACTCCATCCATTTGAGTAGACTACCCAGCAACCTGCACTGAAGTTGGTCAGATGAGATAGTTACGCAAAACACTAATTACTGCTCTGTGACCACTTTTGGTTTTGGCTTCGGCTTTGGGGCGGAAGTAGTCCTACGAGGAGGGGGGGCAGCATCCTTATGGGAACGCGCCTCATTGCCCTGACGAGCTTTTGAAGTCGCCAGCCTTGTCTTGGCAACCTCAAGCTTATCCTTCTTACCCGCTTTCAGGTAGTTAGGAGGCTCAGAGCTGGGGATTGCTAAAAGGGAAACAAATTCAAAAGCATTTCGTTCACTGTTGAACCGAGCCTTGAGCTGGACAAAGAACGCTTTACCCTGAGCTTCTTTCTCCAGCTTGGGGTTGAAGCGGAATGGAGGCACCGGGGCATCTCGCCAGAGGACAGGAATGTGAGAGGGCTTCATGAAATTCACTTTTTTGTCCAACTGTGCCGATTTAATGAACTCAAGGCGTTGCTGATTGAAGTTCTTAAACACTGAAATACATGGGATTCGGCAAACAGGAATGAACTGCCATAAACCGCAGATTTTGAACTCCAAATCTTGCAGTTCACTGGAAACACCCGTCCCAGAAGCTTCGTGCCCCACAAAACCAACCAGTTGGAACCCGACAGCGTAAGGCTGTTTCCCACCAGGATAGTGAGTGATTTTGGGATAGACAATTAACTTCTGCTCTCGTATCCCAGTTGTCTCAATCTCTTTTTTGAGCGCTGCATCAGCCCGCTTGTGGGAGCCCGAATAATAGAGTGGATAGGTTTTTCCCCCGACACTTACAAAAGTTTTTTCCTCATCGAAAGTGACATCGACCGTGAGAATGCCCACAGCTTGGAAGAAAGCTTGCGGCTCCTCAGAAGAAGAGGCAGAGGAATCGCTTTGTTCCGGAGCTGGCTCCGAAGTTGGGGGAGAGTCGAAAGTGACAGGAACTGATGAGGTGTCAAGGGAAGGCTCTCTTGGGTCAACAGTCTGAGGCTCTACTGGCACAGGGGTTGATGCGGCATCATCAACCCGGTTTTCAATAGATGCAGTAGCGGATTGTACATACTCTGGCGCTACTTTTTGAGGAGACGGCTGAACCGCAAGAATATTTAATTCATCGGTAGGGGCTGTCTTCTTCTGGGGTGGACGTTTTTTGGTCATATTCACTCAGATGAAACTCGTATCTGTCGTAGAGAGCGTAACTCAGTACCCCGCAACGGGTAAATCGAACTCATCCTCGGCTACACATACCCTGTTGCTTTCTTCAATTTAGTGCATCTGCATCGAGAATTCGGATTTTCTCCTACTCGTACTTGATAGGCCAGTGTTTTTCTGGGACAACCTGCTCAGTCAAGTGACTGTTTTAGTTAAATATTTGGTTAAGTGTCTAGACAATTAGCTAGACACTTAGCTAGACCTTGCGCTAAATGTTGTCTAGTTACTGTCTAGCACAAGGACAATAGTATGAGCGATGGCAAAGAGAGGATTCAGTTAAACCTGCGCCTGGATGGGCATAAAGATTTATACGAGGCTGTCAAGTTAGCGGCATCGCAGAAGGATACTAGCGTCAATCAATTTGTAATTAACGCCCTCAAAGCAGCGCTGGGACGGGACGCTGAAGCGGCTCTATCTTCTCAAGTAGAGTCAGCGATAGAGTCGCGTCTGGCGGTACTAGAATCACGTCTAGCGCTAGTGTCTAGCATAGGAAATCCTTTAGACGAGGTAGAGCAACAATTGGGGGAGTCAATCGCCTGAGAGAGGAGAATGAATCTCTCAGGCAAAGTGTAGGGACAAAGGCAGTCATTGAGCGTAATGCCAAAATGCAAGATTTAGAGCGGCGCAACCAGGAGGTAAAAGCCAAGCTTGCGGAGGTAAGGAAGAATCTGGCTGAGACTAAGGCGGATAGGGATGATATATTCCACCGGCTAGATATGGCTGAACAGATAATTGCAGCTCAGAATGCCGAACTTAAGGAGATGCGCTCAGCCAATCGAAAGTTAGGGCTGGAAACAAGGTCATCTCAATAGTCCAACCTAATTAAACCTCCATGCCCAGTTTGCGGAGGAGTAAAGGTTCATAGCAAAGGGTTGAAGTATAAAAAGCGAAGATGAAATTGCTTAAGCTGTAATCATTATTGGAGTACGCCGACCGAACCTGCCAGTTAGCCAGGATAAAAAGACAACTTTCGAGACACGAGTTTTGGGCATCTTCAGCGAATGAAAATGATGCTTGAATTTGTCTTATAAACGGTCACTTCCAACTCCTCCAGAGTGGGCAATTCCTCCAGTGTATGACGCGCTAAGTCTTTGAGGTAGGAAATTTGGGGGCGGGAAATCCCCACACCGCGAAGGACTTCATCGGGCGTATCGAGGACATCTTGCGCTAGAGAAAACTGACTGTCCGGGTAAAGCTGAAGAAACCGAGTCTGGATGACTTTAGCCACCTTAGTAGAAAGTTGTTGGTGGAGAATTGACTGGGATAGACAAAAGAACAAATCTCCCTCCAACTCGTACTGGTTCAGTTTACAGGCACCAATGCGGTCAATGACTTGTCCCAGGATAGGATCAGAATCCTTGAGATAGTCGATGGCGATCGCGTACATCAATATAAAAAGATTGAAACTGAAATTTAGCTTTCCGCTAATAGAATGATTGTATCTTGCGGAGCAAACGTAATTAGGCGATCTTTTTTGGGATTAATTGTCACCCCATAAGCTCTTCCTGAATTATTAGCATCAGCTTTGCAACGATAACCAATTGCCGATTCACCGCGTTGCTTGGCGGCTTCAACAACTGTGTAAAAATTAACGGGATGAGCGAGCGCAACATACTCGCTGACCGGCTTAATATAAATTTCTGAGCCTTCGGGATCAAAGAGATCGGAAAACACAGCATTGAGGCTTTTCTGTTCGGAAACTTGAGCCAGCAGCCGACTAACAATTTGCTCACTGATGACAAAATCATCCGGGCGAGCCACTTGCGCCAACGCTTGATTTCGCACATCTAAAATTTCCGTAACCACCTGAAAATTGCATTTGTGGCGATCGGAAATATCCCGGAGATAAAGCAGTGTAATCAAAGTTTGAGCATCAGCTTGTTCTGGTTCTAAGTCAGGATTGCAGAGTACGAGAACGCGATCGTATTTAGCTAAGTCAATGCTTTCTAATACTCGACGCTCGGTAGGATTTCCCTGAGAATACCGCAGAGTTTGTTGTTGTAAGTTGAGCGATTCCGGTGATAGATCGACTTCTACATCGGAAAATTCTGCAACGACAGTAACGCTGGAGCCTAAAGCAACGTAGTAATCAAGTAGTTGAATAATGCTATAAACGCGGTTATTCCAGCCCAAAATTAAGGTATTTTCTGGGACTCTGATCGCATTTGTCTGTTTAACTTGAATCGCCTGACGATCAATTGGAATGTCAGACAGTGGTGACAAATGAATGGTACTGTCATCTTCGCTAATCAAAACAAGTTGTTCGTTGGGTTGTAACGGCGTGTCGATCGGTGGATTAAGCTTGATAGTCCCATTAGAGTATTTAATTCCCAGTACTGCCGACTCGTTGTAGGCGACAAGGGCATCGCCGTAGGTCTTTCCTTGCAAATTGGGTTCAGCTTTGATATAGATTTCATTGCCACTAAAATCAAGAAGCTCCATGTAAACCGTTGATAAGCCTGATTGCCTACAGGTTTGCACAATGATCCGCGAAATGAGATCGTTAGTCAGTAAAACCTCTATGTCGTTGCGTCCGATCAAGCTAACAATGTCGGAACTCTTGGGATCTTGAACTTGAGCAACAATATGATAGGGCTGGGACACGCTGCGAGGAATACTGGTAATTGCCAGCAGAGTTTTTACGAGTTGAATATCAGCATGGGTATTGGATGAGCTTAGAATCACGATTGAGCGTGCCGTTTGAACATTCACCATCCCTAAGTCAGTAATATTGCTGGGACTACCCGTGCGACATACTAAGCGAATTTTGGGACGTTTACCGAGAATACTAGATAGCGTATCTTCCATTTGCACTTTGTCCTCTTCGCTGAGGATGACGATGCAAGTACCGGGTCGATTGGCATTAGCAAGGGTAAGTTCTGAGATCAAGGTAAATACTTGCAGCGACCAGCCCAAAATTACAATGTGATCGGTTTCAACGACACGGGAGCGTCCTTTCCTTAAGTCTTCTAGCTTCGTATCGATGCCACTGCTGAGAACACCGATCAAGGTACTGATGAGGAAGATCCCGCCAAAGGTGACAAACAGCATGGCAAATCGAAATAGCCAGCCTGTATCGCCGCCCATTGTACCTGCGTCTAGAGTCCGCATGAGAACGCTCCAAACCGCTTCTAGAGGATTGAGGCGTGAGCTTCCTTCCGGCGCAACCCCAGTGATGCTGACCAAAAATCCCATTAAAAAGATAAAGGCTAGAGAGGTCAAGGCTAATCCACCAATCAGAGCAACAGTGCCTCTAGCCATGAAAGTATCGAACCCGTAGCGGACGCGCTCTGAAAGCGTAATTTTGCTCATCTTGATCGAAGTTTCCTTGCTGCTATGGCAAATAGTTTTAGGTGAGGGAGCGGAACTTCTGCTTTTAGATGAATTTCGGGTTCCCTAGTACCTTTCGGTAATCTATATAAGTATTCCCAGATTTACTGGCACTACAGCTATTTTTTGAAAGTATGTTATGAAGGGCTGAGACTACTGCGTACCATTTTGGTAAAAGCGATCGCCCAAGTGTCTACTATGCAGCTAAAACCAACCAACGCAGTGTTTACACTGGTGAGGGTAGATTGGTGATGCGTGAGCTACTAATGAAATTGCTTATTTGTAGATATAGAGGCGCAAGAGGAAAAGCGATGAATACTACCCAGTGAGCGCGTGTAAAGTTATGCCAAAAAGCTGCTCGAATGCACTGGCGTAATCCAGAAATGGATATTGCCTTAGTATTTTTTACCCGCAGTCTTTGCGGGTTGATTATTGAATTAGTGGATAAATAGTTGCGCCACTTTTCTGGCGGTGAAGTTCACTTCGACCCGAAAAATTCTAAATTGCGAGTATTACACACTTGGGGAGCTAAGGAGCAGCCAGGTCTGTATAGTTCTATCATAGCTAGGGTCAGCGAGATTAACAGGCTTATAATAGCCCATTACCAGAGTATTGTAGTCCGAAACCCTTCTCAAAAAGTATTCTTCCAGGGTTGGTTAAACCGGGACGGAAAACAGCGGGAATTAATCGAAAAATACTAAAATAAGAAGACCCCTAAACACTGCGTTTAGGGGTCTTTTCTATTGCTAACTTTCAAACTATCACCGCTTATCTCATAACGTAAACTATTAGGGCGATTACAGTCAATACACACTAGACATGGAGAGAATCACACCGAGATTTGAGCTAAATGATGCGTCAGTATAGAGAGATAAAGGCTACCTTTCATCATCATTAGGAGCGTCCTTTCAGTAAAATGTGAATCAAAAACAATCAAACCTTAGGTTTAGGGTTTAGAGGCTTCCTCATACCAAAGCTGCTTGCCATTTTTGAACAGAGTGAGTTGATCGCCCCCCACCTTATAAGCGATCTCATTTCCTTCGTCATCGGAGGTAATAGCCAAATAAGTTCCATCGGCTTCGATTGTAACCTTAGTGCTCTTAATTTCAGACTGATTAGAAATCTTTGTCGCCACAAAAAAATAATTATCTACATTCTCACAAGTGAAGATACTAATAGAATAGGTTTCAGTTATGAAGTAGTCTGCCAGTCCAGCCCCTGAGCATTCGCTGGGTGGCGTAGGCTGAGGAGGAAGGTCCCAGGCAAGAGCTGAGAAAGACGTAACAGCTAACAGAGACAATCCTGGCATCAATAACCCCAAAGTCATGCCAACTACAGAGGAAAACTTGTAGCTCTTAACCCAAAGTTTAGAGGTCATTTTGTCTTTTCTTTTTATTGAATTGTATTTTTTAACTATATGTTTATTTTTTTAGCAATGTCAAGAGTAGTTTCTCTAGATATTTATAGGTTTTTGATAATATTCCTCTATGCTCATCACCGTTTAAAAGTCTAATCCTAGAATGATAGCTCTATCTCATTTCATCTTGTGAGCCGCTGTGGATAGCATAAGAAAGATACTAAATTTTGCAGAATAAATTAGCCATAATTTTATTAACTTCATCCATCTTTACGCCTCTAAATTTATAGTTTTAATGCTGACAAATCGTCGAAACTAATAGCAATATATTGTGAAGTAGTCACTAGAGAAGCAGGGCTTGAATTATCGCGAAATATAGCTACGCGCTCGCCGGGTTAAAATGCGTTGTAAGCGCGGTTATACCGTACCAATGGAAGGTATTGTGGCGGCTAATTGACGGTAGTTAGTTTGAGGTAAGCTTTTCTTTCAGAATCGCTCCACACTTCACAGAAGTCCAAGCGAATCTTTCCCATCTCTTCAAGCAATGCTTGAGAGTTAGGTAAGAGCGATTGCAAGTATCAAATTATCTAGATGCTTTTAGCGATTAGCTCGCTTGTGAATTTTTTTGAGCTTTAGTGCGCTTGCTTGTTGAATTAAGAATGACACACCTTTTCTGGTGTTCGCAAGCACTTACATTCGATTCCTATCAAACAAATACATACTTAGATACATACTTAGATAGGTGCAATCACTGTATACACTGAAATTTTCCATCCCTAAGGTATACACTACAGGGCTTCCCGCCTTAATAGCTTCTCCTTTAGATAGAGGAGAAGATATAGTTCCTGTAAAGGCTAACGTTAGTCTTGCTATGTAAGCTTCATAGCAATTTCTGGAAGGTCTATAGACGTTCCTAGCCAGTTTGCCCGGATGTCAGCTTTTGGTAGATGCTCTAGGCTTGCTTAGTTACACTCGTTGCCGGAAAGTAAGATTTTCTCGACTGGAGATCGCATTCTAAGCAGCGGTTCAGGAATTCTTATCAATAAAACCAGAATCCTCGGTTAGCGTTGAGAGAGGATATTCCTCCAAGTCGTCATATCTGACTTTCCCGGCCTGCCCGACAATTGGAGATAACATTGATAGGGTTGCGGCGGCTCCCAAGATTTGTTCGTCCCTAACTTCCAGGTAAGCTGCCAATTGGGATAAGTCGCGGTGTCCTGAGTAAGCAGCGATTACGCGCAATGGAATTCCTGCATTGCTCATCTGAGTTAGAGCAGTGCGTCGGAAAGAGTGCGTTGAGGCTCCTTCAATACCAACCCGCCGACTCGCTTTTCTCAATATCCGGGCGGCGGAATCTGGGTTGATGTGTCCAACGTTAAAACGACCGGGAAATAAATACACGTCCCCTGCTTCCGGTTGATAGGTTGCGAGGATGGAGCGCAGGTCTTCAATGATGGGAATAGTACGGGTGTCCAATTGCCCTTTGGTGTTGCCTTTTCTAATTAGCAAATTAGGACGCACCCGACGCTTGGTGTCGTAAATGTCTTGGGTTAAAAGGGTGCAAGCTTCATTGATTCTGCAAGCACTAAATAAGGCGACGGCAAATAAGCAGCGATCTCGCTCTGTCTGAAGCCCTTCGCTGAATAGCAATTGAATTTCAGCTTGGGATAAAATTTTGGCTTGACCGTGTCGGTCTATTTTCATGGACACTACCCATCAATGCCCAATGATTTACCACGATTTGGGGGTAGCTTGGAAGAGTGCAATTAACCTGAGCTAATTGGCATCGGCGCTTGGGTTGCAATTCAAAAAAAATACCCCATTGAAAGATGGGGTAGTAGGGTGCATTAAGGATTTGAGCGATGAGTTTCTGATAGAAACTCACATATGTAGCAAAATGGTCAAATTCCCATCGAATGAGGGCTTCAGGGTTCGCGGTTCCCAGTTTGGCACAAGAGGGATAGAGGGAATCAGCCAAAGTTAGTCAGAACTGTTTATCTATTGCAATCTCAATTCCCACACAGTTCTAGCTACTTACACAAGAGCGATAGGGGAAAGGGCTGAGTAAGTTCGTACTAAATTGATAGCCGCACTTGTGTGTTATGGTCGTACCCTACCAAGGAGTGCCGGAACTTCACACGAATTTTATACAGGTGTTTGTAATCTATAATACACTCTTTTGTCTCTAAATATGTATTTGAGGCTTAAGTATTGAAGAGTATAAAGCTAAATATGCCGTTCTTGGCAAATAGAGGGAGTATCTGATTCAATTTATATTCTTTTTTGTTTACTAATAAAAACTTATACCTCTCTTCTGGGAGATTTGTAACAATCGCTCAGAATTATTCGTACAGAATTTTTGGATGAGGATGCCTTAAACCTATATATCAGATGAAACTCAAATCTAATCTTCGTTTGATTATAATTTTCATAAAGTTAAAATAAATTAGCTATTTATTGCCAGTAAATATTTTATAGGTTTTTCATAAAGATTACCTGAAAGGACTAGGCCTCTCTCTAGGAAAATGTCATTGTTATTTTTAGTTTCTGATAACTAAATTTTAGATAGTTCTGAGGTTAATAAACTCAGGAATGCTCACAATTTTTCTACGCTCCTAGTTAAAAGTCTGCCAATTTTCAACAAATAGCTTTTTGCAGGTAAAAATTTCATGGCTACTATGAAAACAGTATCAATGGCTATAATCGGTGCAGCGTTTATCGCTTTAGGCACAGGAAGAGTTGCCCAAGCGGTCACATTCACCTTTGATGAGCTGCCTCCTCAACCAGTAGATAATCTAAGTTTTCAGGGAGTCACATTTGATTTCAAAGTAGATGGATTTGACTCTACTAATGCAATCTACAATGCTGGGGGGCCAGGAAACCTACGCTTTGTTAATGACCCAAGTCTGGAAGGCAGTGCGGCAGGTATCCTAACACTTGACTTCGCTACAGCTATTTCAACGCTCCAGTTTGGTGTTGCACTAAGTACATTCGAGTCTCTCACGCCCGGTTTTACAGTTGAACTGTTCAACTCGGCATCAACGTCTCTCGGAATCACGTCAGTAGATACAACGAGGTTTTTACCATTCGGCTTCACTGAGGGACTGTTCACCTATAGTGGAACACCAGCGACGCGGGCAGTTATAGATTTCAATGAGACGGTTGCTTCCCGATTCGCTCTCGACAACCTCATCTATGAGCCTGCAATCTCCACCCCGGTACCTGAACCAGGCTCGCTCACGGGTTTGCTAGCGCTGGGTGCTTTTGGTGTAGCTTCAGGGCTTTTACGTAAACAGCAACACAAAAGCATTGGATAACAACCTCAACTAAATGAGGGAAAAGTAATCAACGTGTCACCAAGTGCCAAATAGATGACTTTGCCTAAAACAGAACCTTGTAGTGTTTAAGTAGCACGGTTTCCACCGACTTAATCGCTGCAAGGGATTAAAAGTCTTCTTCCACATTGGTGGGGTCTGTCGGCTCCAAAAACTGCTCAACGATGTGAGCTGCATCCGCCCGTTGGAAGAATGGTTGTTTAAGCCAGAATGGTCTGCGTAAATGGACATTTACACAGACTATCCATACACATATATGTCAAGTAGCCTCCCATCCGGCGATCACGCCTGGGAGTAGGGCAACAGGTATCCAAGTTTGTGAGTTCACTCACAGCAAAGGTTTTAGGGGTTCTAGAGCAGTAGTTTGTATCTACCAGGGTAGATATTGCTTGTAATTCTACTAACTAATTGCTGCTGCTTTTTTCTGGCGACGTTTCAGAAACGAACCTACACCCAAAGTACCAAATGCCAGTAAACCCAACGCCGAAGCTGGTTCGGGGACAGGTTGGGTATCGTCTACCAACACGCGAAATCGTAGATCATAATCGTCTCGTAGATTACCATTGAGTATCGCAACGCCACCCCGATACCGATCTCTTGAACTGTCACCCTCTACAAACCAGCGAGGCGAATTAGTTTCTATGATTGCTGTGTAAGTCTCACCTACCGTTAAAGCGATAGAAGAAAAATCTACGTCAGCATACCCCTGAAATCCAGCAACAAGATCGTCAAAAACTCTACTTCCCAATAAAGTACCAATTGTTCCCTTGTATAGGCTTATGGCTATAAAAGAATCATTTGGCTCATTGAATGGATTTCCATCTTGAATATAAAACCCTATGGATTTAATAAAAGTATCTTCTGCTGTAAATGTTTGACCACTCGGTGAAAAAAACTGTATTTGGGTGGTACCAGTACTTTTATCTTGAATGATAGAAGCTGCTGAAGCTTGTTGCATCTTCCCTAGCATTCCTAAAGCCATAAATACTGCTCCGGCCGTAGCCACTGATAAATTTTTCATGGTTTTGAATGCCTGTATCTGTTTTAAAAACAAGTTTCGCAGATTGTACACTGTATCGGCACGGGCAGCAGGCGAATAAAAGATAACAGTGTAGTAAGGAGCGATCTCCCTTCCAGGAGCAATTAAAATAGAGGCACTTATCCAAGTGATCGTATGGAATCACTTCTGACAATTCTTCTGCGCGTTGTTGGGTTTGTTCAGTGATAAATCTTAACTTTCCTTGCATCTTTTTCAAAATCTTGAGATATTGAATTGAAAAAATTAATTCAAATAGAAACTTATGGCAACTGAGCAAGAGCTTCAATCTCTCTTTAATACCTTGGATAGAGATCAAGATGGCAAAGTATCGAGTAATGAGCTTTTTTTAAGCCCTGGGTTAAATGCAGTCATTTCAGCAGAAACAGGTACTAGCCCCGCGGAACTGCTAGCGATGTATCGAGATGAAGACGGTAATATTAGCTTTGAAGACTTGAAACAAGCTGTTAAGAAAGCAGGGAATTTAGAATAAGCGCGATCGCCCAGCCAGCAGCGATTGAAATAGCGACACTCATTCAAGTAGATGAGTGTCGCTTCCGGTAAGGGTTTCAACCATTATCGATTTTTCAGCTTATCCGAGATGTACTCAGTTATCCCAAGCAAAACCATCGAAACCACGAGTTCCTAGGGCGTGTCATCAATTGAGCCAAATGACAGAAGCAGCGAGATAAACTGCGCCCAGAAAGTTGGCACCCCGTTTGTCATACCGGGTTGCAATTGCTCGATACTGCTTGAGTCTGGCTCATATGTTCTCAATCAAATGACGGGCTTTG
>NZ_JACJOK010000008.1:0-71713 GCF_014695505.1 Trichocoleus sp. FACHB-90 | reverse complement strand
GAGTCGGATGGACAGGACTTTCACCTGTATCTATCCGAGAGTTCAGCCGTGTTACGGGCTGGTAGCGCTATGTACGGACTGGGTACCGTGATTTACGCTACAACGAATCGCACTCAGCCTTCTTCTTTTCCAGAAGGCTCAACCTCCGAGGTTGGAGAGACTCGCTGAACTTGAATAAACTTCAGTCGCCAACTTTTTCAAGCTGAATTTCGTGAATCAGTGACGACGGCTTGTTGAGAGTTGTAACCATTTCTACGCCTGTTACACTGCTACCCTGAGACAGTTAACACCCATACATAGCAAGATTATAAATTTTCCTTAAATGACGTAGTAGATACCTCACCTCCCGCCTTAAACTGCTGCCTCAACAGGAACTTTGAGGTCTTCAGTTATGGATACTAACAGATAACCTTGCTCCACTGTCCCAACCCACAAGCGAAGACGCCTAACGTTGCGGTTGATCGCCTGCCAGTGACTTTCGCATCCACACCAAGATTTTACGCCAGTCTGCTCGAAGCGAATTGTTAGACTGGTTACAAAATACAGGCTTTCATAATAGCTCTTGAAAGCCAGAATCCTTCTTTGCAAAGTACCTTAGTCTTAACAATCGATAAAGAAATACAGCTTTCTTAGTTAACTTATTAATACCTTTTCTCCAGGTTGGATGCTTTGGGTATTCAATCTCTTTATGTATATCAAAGTAAATGTATTTGTCTTTTAGATTTGACTGCCCACTTTTGATTCTAACTTGCTCTATGTTGTCCTTGAAAAATGGAAATCTGTCCTTAGAATCGAATCTAACAGTCAACCCTGCTTTTGCCGCCGCCAATCCCATGACATTACCTTCTCCATCATAGATCCCTTCCATCTCAAAGAAATAAGAAATTGTCTGCCAGAGCCTTAAGAAGTCAGCCTCAGCTCCTGCTTGTTTTTTTACAGTAAACATAAACTCATGAAACCATTTTGTTTGTTCGATGCTAATATCCAGTTTTTGAGCTACCTTCTCGATGACTGGAAGTGCTTTACGCTGTTTGCTCCCTGAATTATGTTCCAGAATATTACATCCAGTTCTTGCCGTAATTCCAGAAAGCCATTCCATTTCCCTTGGTACAGAACCAAGAATTCGTACATCAGCATCCAGGAATATACAGGTGTCAAATAATGTGAGAGATTTTTCAATCACAAAACGCTTATCATGAAATCCCTTTAGGCTTTGAAGTCTGTGTTTATAGGCAATAACGTGTGAAAAATTCTCAAAATCAGTGGGCTTATCTGTCAGAATTACAAATGATGTAGCGGGTGAATATTGCTGAATATCGCTGGCTAACATCCGTGCATGAGTACGATATCGATTTCCCACTGCTAAAGTGCAAAAGCAAAATGTATCAGTCATATTCGTATAAAAGTTACAGACTAGATCAGCAGTAATACCAGTGGGTTAGCTCAATTAATGTACCCACACAAGTCAGTCTAAATATATATTAGGTGATTTTTTTCCACCTATGTACAGCTGTAAAAAAGCGGGTGATCGGACTCGAACCGACGACATTCAGCATGGGAAGCTGACGTTCTACCACTGAACTACACCCGCATTTACTTTTCAGCTAATTGCTGATAGGTAAACTATATTATAACACTCATTTAATGTAGAGCGCCAGCATCCAACATTAGGAAAACTGGCGCGAAAGCATCTTAAGGAGCCTGGACTAGATAAGGTGAAGCAATAGCCTCAGCCTTGCCAGCATTAACTAGCGCCTGATAGACAAATGCCGCCACTTCAGCGCGGGTGGCGTCGCGGCTAGGATTAAGCTGAGCCAGCGTGGGATAATTTACTACCAACTGTTGTTGAGTCGCGCCTGCGATCGCAGTGCTTGCCCAAGTCGGAATTTGAGAGCGATCGCTAAACACCGACAACACATTAGTATTATCAGAGCGTAGTTTCAGACCACTCGCTAGAGAAACCAAAACCTGAACTCTGGGGATGCGCTGTTCCGGTCGAAATACAGGCCCCGGATACCCCGATAGAAAACCGCCCTGAGAAGCTGTTTGGATAGCCTGATAAGCCCAATAATTCCGGCTAACGTCGGTAAAATTAATAGCCGACTGTGTTTGTGTTGGGGCAAATGCCTTATTGATAATAGCCGCAAACTGAGCGCGTGTCACAGGTTGGTTAGGGCGGAAAGTGCCATCCGGGAAACCAGCAATAATATCTTTAGCTACCAACGCTTGAATATATGCTTGCGCCCAGTTACCTTGAATATCAGCAAAGCCGCCGCCTGGAACTGATGTTGCTACAAAGTCTACGCGACCAGAAATCTTCTTAGCATCAATATCGTTGCCGACTGCCAGTATCGTATTGGTACGGGTAATGTTCGCTACATCAAACCTGGTGTTATTACGTATGCGATTTTGCCCCGGACTGTCAGCAGTACCTAGATTAGGTTGTGCAGTCCCGGTTGCCACCACTCCATAGCTCGTGTTTGCCTCAATTATGTTACTACGCAGCACAGGAGCCGCTGAGTTAGAGGCAACCACCCCATCAACGTTTTGGATGATGCGGTTTTCTACGATCAAAGGTGATGCCGTCTCAGTGATCACAATACCACTACCAGTCTCCTGAAACAGATTGTTGCGGATCTCTCCTGTGGCTGTCTTGGCAACAGAAAGACCATTTCCCTCGTTCCTGGTAAAGACGTTTGCTTCAATCTTGGGATTAGCTGTTCCTGTGACGAGAACCCCCTCCCGCTTGCTGTTGGAAAAAGTATTATTACTCACCTTTGCATTACTAGATTCAATCCACAGCCCAGTTCCTCTCGGATTAGGGTTAGTGATAGCTAATCCTGCAACTTCCGCGTCGTTGTCTGCGCGCATTGTAATATTCTGACCGGAAAAAGTGGGACTGTTGTAGCCACCACCGCCAATAATTGCTACTGTCTGTCCTTTGGTCGCAGGATCGCCGCGCAAAATCACGCCTTTTTTGACGACGAGGGGGAAGACTTCCCCTGTGTCAGCGGTGTAGGAACCAGGTGCCAGCTGAACGACTGTGCCAGATGCAGCTTGCTGGAGGGCATAGGAAATGGTGCGATAGGGTGTAGTTTGGCTACCAGCACTGGTACTATCGTTACCTGTGGATTGGTTGACGTAGACGACGGTTGCGCCTGCGGGAACTTGCGCTATGGATGTTGATGGCTCTATAAGGGCAGTAGCAGGAAGTGCCATTACCCCGCCAGACCAAAGCAACAAAGCGCTAAACAGGGATGTCCCGATGACGGTGCCTACCTTGCTGTGACGTAAATTGACGCTCTTAAGCTGAGAGGAATTCCGATGAGAACCCTTGTAGATCATACGATTGATGCTTTTTGTGTGCTTTCTTACTTTACGATTTAGGGACTCGCTGAGGGATATTTTTTTAAAAAATTGAACACGGATGCGATCGCATTCCCTACTTGTGCGATGTCCCTGTAGTATTGTTCACCATTGTTTCTTGCGCCAGAGGTTGCAACTTATCGCTACAGAGTATCGTCAAAGTAGAACAAGATTTTGTGGTTCCCTATGCGCTATCTATTGCTGTCAATGCGTCTCGTTTGTTTAGCTGCTGTTGCAGGTGCTTGGCTCTTTCCCACTCCTGCGGATGCTGCCGAATCGGTGGTGCTAAAATACAGCATTCTCAGAGAATCAATATCGGTTCCCGAACTCGCAACTTTTGTGGAAACTGGGGAACTTTCGCCTGCGTTGCGTGCTTATCTAGCTATGGCTGGAAAAAAGCCTGAAGAATTGAGAAAGGTGCTGACGCAAGAAATAAAGGTGAATGCTCTGTTTTTAGACAAGGTGCTGAATAACCCTCTAGGGGAAATTGCACTGACTCAAGTCTCTGATGTAATTCATACTGGTAGCGGTGCCAACGTGCAGGCTTTGCGGGGAGCTTTGATGAGTTCGGCTCTATCAAATAATAAGATTACTTTGATTGAAGTGCTGCAAAACTACCCTACCCCAGAAGTTCATGTCGAGGGCGATCGCCTTGCCGATGTCTACAAGCAAGTCCGGCGACTGGCAGAGGGCCTGCCGAATTTGGGCGATTTAATCAAGTAGCGGCTAATGGTTAATAGCTAATTGGCCCCATGTGCAACTAAGAGTTGCTCCCCCAATTTACCATTGGGGGAGCAATTACAAAAGACCGTATTGATTAACTATTAGCCATTAGATAACTGACTAATAAGCCAAAGTTTCTAGTGTTTCCCTCAGGTAGCGGCGAACCCGATAATCGATACCCACGTCTTGAAGTTGTTCTTTATCCATAGGGCGTTCTAGCTCCCAACGCTGGAATCCGGAACTGGATGCGATCGCTTGTTTGAGGCTTTCCCAAATTTGGGTATTGCCGGAAAATTCGCTTTTTTGTGAAGCAGAGAAAATGACCATACGCACCTTTTATAAAGTAATAATGAGTTTTCAGCTTATATATGAAAGCAATTCTATTTTTTATTTTAAATTCTAAATATTAGATTTAGAGTTAAAACTCACTTTAAAATCTAATATCGCTCGTTTAATATCTAAAATCAGCTAGCCGCTATTTAATGAATTTGTCCATCTATTCCCAGGATAGCCTAAATTGCAAATTAGATTGTGCTTTTAAGCACATCTCAATTTAAACGATCCATGATTGGCTAGGTTGACTAAAGGCTTGTATTGTTAGTCCGAAGACGCTGGTTCCCTCTTTGCTGATTCCAGCTCAGCTGGTGGCATTTTAGCCGATGCTTGCGAAATTTCTGCTGGCAAGATTTGATTTACCTGTAACCCCGGAATCGTGAACTCCTGACAAATGCGTTCTATGGGATAAGGTGGCGTTGCCCAAAACGCTGCTTCGCTGATGAACAGAACTCGCGCGACGCTCAAGCTAACCTGCAAAAACAAATTGCCTGCCAGAAATGCCAGTGCTGCCGCTAGCAGTCCCGCCAGTCGCCACTGGGGAAGAAACGCTGCTGCGCTTGCCACCAAGGGTGCTGTCTGGTAGAGGAACCACAGCAGCCCCAGCATGAAAACGGCTGCTGCGCCTGCTATAAACTTGTTCCCTGGAGTTTTGAATTGCGACAAGAGGCATCGTTGCTCATCTGTCAATTGCTCCGGCTTCATCGCCACTGCCAGGATGCTGAAAATGGAAAAAGGGCGGCTCCACTGCATCCAGAATACTGGTGCAATGCCGACAACCGCCACTAAAGACATTTCCATCCATCCTGGTGACACAGGATCGCCAACAGCTAGGAATAGGCAGCACGCTTCCAAGCAAATAGGAACTGCTGCCAATCCAGCAAGATGAATCCACAAAAACGGTTCTGACCAAAAAGAGCGCATAAAAGAGTTTTGAGTGCTGAATTTTGAGTTTTGAGTTAAATATGTTTTTAATTCAAAACTCAAAACTCAAAACTAATTGGGCGATAGAGTCCGGCGCTTGCTTACCATCTGGTAGGCTTCGATAATGTCGCCTTCCTTCCAGTCGTTGAAACGATCGACACCGACACCGCATTCATACCCAGCGTTGACTTCCCTGGCATCTTCCTTCATCCGCTTGAGGGAATCCAGAACGCCTTCGTGCACCACTTGAGAGTTGCGGCGCACCCGCACTCGGCAATTACGAACTACTTTGCCGGACAGTACGTAGCAACCAGCGACAGCGCCGCGACCGACTGGGAAGACAGCACGGACTTCCACGCTTCCGAGAGGTTCTTCGACCTGCTCTGGTTCCAGCAGACCTTCCATTGCGCCTTGAATATCATCCAACAGTTTGTAGATGATGTTGTATTCGCGCACATCGACACCTGCCTCGTCAGCAGCTTGTCGCGCTCCACTGGCAAGAGTGGTATTAAACCCAACAATCACAGCGCCACTGGCAGCAGCTAAGTCAACGTCTGTCTCGGTAACTTCGCCAGGAGCGGCTAACAGCACCCGAACTTGCACTTCATTTTGGGGCAACTGTCCCAGCGCGCCCAGAATCGCTTCTACGGAGCCTTGAACGTCTGCCTTGAGAAGCAAGTTGAGTTCCTTGAGTTCGCCTTCTTGAGCCTGAGCTGAGAGGGAATCTAGGGTAACTCGGCGGGATGCCATCACCTGTTGCAGGCGTGACTGGCGTTGCTCGTCGGCTCTGGTGTTAGCGATCGCGCGAGCTTCTTTTTCGTTCGGGTAGACCTCAAATTCATCACCAGCAGCTGGAACGTCGCTTAAGCCCAACACTTCCACTGCGAAAGATGGTGTCGCCGCACTCACCCGATCTCCCCGGTCATCGATCATTGCCCGTACTTTACCCAGTACCGAGCCAACTACCAGGACATCGCCTACTCGCAACGTACCATTTTGTACCAGGAAGGTAGCAACTGGGCCTCTTGATTTATCCAGATTTGCTTCAATCACCGTACCCTTAGCTGGGCGGTCTGGGTTAGCGGATAGTTCTAAAACTTCCGCCTGTAGCAGAATCATTTCCAGTAGCGTATCCAGGTTTTCCCCTTTAATGGCGCTTACCGGAACCATAATGATATCGCCGCCCCATTCTTCAGGTTGCAGACCGTATTGGGTTAGCTCCTGCTTCACGCGGTCTATCTGGGAATCCGGCTTATCAACTTTGTTGATCGCCACTACAATTGGCACTTCAGCTGCTTTCGCGTGGCTGATGGCTTCTATCGTCTGGGGTTGAACGCCATCATCAGCGGCAACCACTAGCACGGCGATGTCTGTAACTCGCGTACCCCGCGCCCGCATTGCCGTAAAGGCTTGGTGACCAGGAGTATCTAAGAACACAACCTGCTGATGTTGACCTTCATAATCCACATCCACATGGTAAGCACCGATATGCTGGGTAATTCCCCCGGCTTCTCCCTGAGCCACCTTGGTTTTGCGGATCGAATCGAGTAAGGTTGTTTTACCGTGGTCTACGTGACCCATAATTGTCACGACTGGCGGACGGCGTTGCAGGTGATCTACGTCTTCCTCAGTCACCATTACCGTTACTTTTGTAGCCGCAGCTTGTTCTTCTTGCGTCTCCACTTCCACACCCAGCTCATTCGCCACCATTGTGACGGTGGGGATATCCAGGGTTTGGGTAATGTTGATCGCAAAGCCTTTGAAGAACAGAGTTTTGATAATCTCGGTTTCTGCTACTCCCAGAGCCGTAGCTAGTTCTCTTACGGTCAAACTGCCACTCAATACCAGTTTTTCGGGACGTTCTGGTTTGGCTGCTTCCCGACGGCGATTATCATTTTGGGTATCGCGTGAGCTTGAACTTTTGCGATCGCCCACTTTGGTGGCCGCGGCTGGAGGTGCCACTACTGGCCCTGCTGGACGAGCTTTTTGCTGCTTCGGAGGACGCGCCACTGAAAGACTTACCTGAAGTGCAGCTGGCAAACCTTCCACTTCGTCAAGATCATCTTCGTCATCCAAGACGATTTGATTGCGACGCTGCTTGGTTTTGGCTGCTGCCTTCGCCTTCGCTGCTTCTGGGCTTTCCTCTTCCTCTTCCTCCCACGCAGGCTTCCGCTTGCTGACCAGACGGGGCGGAGTTGGTTTTCTTAATAACAGTTCTTCTGGTGTATCTGCCGATCCCAAACCATCGTCGTTGTCCCGAAGCCCCTTAGAGCGTCCTGCCACTAAATCTTCTTGTGCTTCAACGCCTCCAGAAGATTTTCTGCCAATCGGGGACAGATTTCGCCCTGGTCTTTGCGGCGGCGAGTGCAGTTGTGGAACTGGCGGGGCTACGGGCGCAGACCGCTCTGGTTTTCCTGCTGAGCGGGGAGTCGGCGCACTATGCCGTACTGGCGACCCACTGCTTGGCCCGCCTGGTTGTGGTTTCGCTACTGGCTCCGCAGGAGGTGCATTGTTCTCAACCTTGTTAGCCCGTTTCAATACAGGCCGTTCAACGTTTGTTTGCCCTGGACGCTGCGCTGTTTGCCTTGCTGGAGGTTCAACAAGTTCGGGCCGTTTTTCAACGACTTGAGGTTCAGGGGCATTTTCCTCTGGTAGAACGTTTCTCTCTGGTTTTACTGGTTCTACTTGAGGCTCTTCTTGTAGTTCTACTTGAGACTCTACTTGCGTTTCTTCTACAGTTGGGGTGTTGTCCCGTTCGCTGAGACGCACCGGTTTATTGAGGCTTGTCGGCTTCATTGGTGACGGCGACTGCTGTCTAACTGGTGGTTGGGGAGGGATAGCAACTTGCTCTCCCGACTGTTGTGGGTTAGAACCAGAACCTGCTTTATGCTGACGAATCTCCAAGATTTGCGGCTTGTGTTCTAGCCTTGGTCGCACAGCTTGAGATACTGGCGGCGAAGTTCTGCGTTCCCCCGGCGGACGCAACGCGCTCTTCGGACGGGAGGCGTGTTGTTTCTCTGCCGCCGAACGAATACGCTCTGCCTCCGATTCTGTTATTGTGCTGCTGTGACTTTTGACTGCAATATCGAGCCGATCGCAAATTCCTAGAATATCCTTATTTTCCAAATCCAATTCCCGTGATAATTCGTAAATTCTGACTTTGCCGTTGTTCATCCAGTCTTTCCCCTCGAATCCTACCAGTTTTCAGACCATAACCATACGCTTTAACCACAACTTGTTGATCATTTGCGTGCTGTGTAAAGAACGGAAGCGCCAGACTGTTGTCTTTTGCTTCTCGTAATCATGTACAAGAAATTTTTACTCTGCTTACCACAAACAAGCTATCTGCCTATTTTAGTTAACTGCTTTTTTTCTAATCTTGCACAAATTTTTAACAACTTGGGTCACATTTCTTTTTTGCAGGCTTATTTCCTTACGATATCTTATTCGGATCGGTGTTATGGGCCTGGGACGAGAGGCGGCTCTTGGCTGCTGGTTTCGCTAACCAACAGGAGACTTCGCTCGTGTTGGCTAGCGGTCAGACGCTGCCACAGGGTTTGGTAGAGTTCTTCTGAAACAGGTGCTTTGAGACTTCGCCCCAGTTTATTTTTTTTTCGAGCCGCTACCAAACAACTTTCCTGGGGACAAATATAGGCGGAACGTCCCATCCCCTTATCTAATTGTAACTTCCCCGACGGGTAGAGTCTGACAACGCGCCAAAAGTCTGATTTTAGCGCTACCTTGCGGCAACTTACGCAACGGCGATAGTTTGGTTTCATATCGAGGCAACAGTTTAGATTTGAGATTTTAGATTAAATCTCAAATCTAAACTTCCGTTGTCTGCGCCTGATCAACTTCATCTACCTCATCTTCCTCGTCCAAGTCGTCCTGCCAATCATTTTGTGAGGCAGGAGTTTCAAATTCTTCATACTCCTCATCGTCGTCTGCCAAAGCCGAGAGAGCTTCCTCTTCCGCTTGTCGTTGAGCAGCAGCGGCAGCTATATTCCGGGCTTCTGCTTCGTAGTCGTACTTGGCAATGTCTTTAATATCGATTTTCCAACCTGTTAATCGCGCTGCTAGACGGACATTCTGACCTTCTTTACCTATTGCCAAACTTAGTTGATCCTCCGCCACCAAAACATGAGCCTGACGAGCATCTGGGTTTACAAGACGCACCTCATCGACTCGTGCGGGCGAAAGAGCATTAGAAATGTAGGTAGATGGGTCAGGCGACCAGCGGATCACATCTATTTTTTCGCCCCGCAATTCATTTACCACCACTTGAATCCGCGATCCTCTAGCGCCAATACAGGCTCCTACGGGGTCTACATCGCGCTCCAAAGTATCAACGGCGATTTTGGTGCGGGGGCCTACATGACGAGAGGGAGGATTGGCTTCTCGCGCTACTGCCACAATCCGCACCACTTCATCCTCAATTTCTGGTACTTCGTTGGCAAATAGATAAACTACTAAACCTGCGGCGGCTCTAGAAACCAGTAACTGAGGGCCACGCGCTGGGCCTTCCCGTACCTTTTTTAGAAATACTTTGAAGGTAGCATTGGCGCGGTAATTGTCGTTGGGCAGCTGTTCCCGCTTCGGTAAGTCGGCTTCCACTTCTGGCTGACCAAACCCACTATTGACCGCCATAATTACAGATTGCCGCTCAAATCTCAGCACTCGCGCCTGTAAGACGGTTCCTTCCAGTTCTTGGAACTCTTCAGCAACGAGTTTGCGCTGCTGATCTCGCAGTTTTTGCGATAACACTTGTTTGGTTTGAATTGCCGCCATGCGACCAAATTCGGTTTGTTCTGGTGTCACGTCTAGAACCACGGTGTCACCTAGAGCCGCCTCTGGAGCTACTTCTTGAACTTCTTCTAGGGCAATTTCATGATCCGAGTTTGTCACTTCTTCCACAATGGTCTTGGTAGCCAAGACGCGGAAGCCTTCTTCTTCTGTGTCGAGTTCGACTTCAAAGTTTTCAAAATACTCTTCATCAAAGTGCCGCTTGTCGAGGTTCTGGGTGCGACGATAGCGCTCGTAGCCTTTAAGCAGGGCTTCTCTAAGGGCTGATTGCACGGCACTTTTGGGTAAATTGCGCTCTGCACTAATTTTGTCGATTAGCTCTTTAAGTCCACGCAGACTAACCATTGACATAAAAAAAACCTCCAAAAGTAATATTTGTCATTGGCTAATAGCTAATAGCTAATGGTTCCTAGCTTGCGAACAATTAGCCATTAGCTATTAGCAGTTAGCAATCCTTCAATTAGCGTTTTTCATCCAGCTGTACGCGGCTCACCAGCTCACGGGGAATAGCGATCGCCCGACCCTTTTGGTTGAGGTAAATACTGCTCTCATCGCGACCAATTAGTTGTCCCCTCCATTCTTTCTGCCCTTCATAGGGTTCGGAGGTTTTGACGATCGCGGGAAATCCCTTGAAGGATATAAACTCTCGATCCGTGGTCAGCTGGCGCGAAATCCCAGGGCTGGAAATCTCCAATACATACGCATCAGGGATGATATTCGCTGCATCTAAAGCAGCTTCCAAAGACTTACTCATCCGTTCGCAGTCATCTAGTCCCGTGTCGGTGTCGCAGTTCCGGATGTCCACTCGCAGCACTGGCGGGCGTTGGTTGGTGTGAAAAACCGCCCCTACTACCTCCAAGCCCAAGTCTTCTGCTACTGGTGTCGCTAAATCAATAATTTGTGGAATCAGAGGATGAGTCATTAGACCTATCCGTACATTGTATAATTTATGCGGGGCGGAGGTTCCAATCCCTATTAGGGTTGTAAAACCCAACAAAAAAAAGTGGGTGCCGCCCCACTTCCTGCGAACACTATATTCCAAGAAGTCTTGCAACGAATCCGGTTGGATTCGTCCCTACGTTGATTTTAACGCAAGCTGTACTCTGGTGGCGAGTCAGGAAAAGGGCAATCATCTAAAAGGCAACAAAAAGAATTCTTCTGTTCCCTTCTTCCCTAGTCCGCAGCATAGGTGTCTCGCCTGTGAATCCCCTTCTCCCCACTCCCTAATCAATGCTTGACAATTTGGCCGATGGCTCTTTTTTCTTCTAATACTTGCTCCAAATCTCCCTCGGACAAGTTCTGAACGTAGTTGAGTTTGATTTCTTCTAACATATCGATAAGTAAAGATTGAATTTTCTGTATTGTCTGCTGTCTTTGCACTTCCGATCCCAAGGCTTGGGTGAAGTGTTCCATCAACTGTTTGGAGAGTTCTGCGCCAACCGGGTCGTCTTCCAGGGAGGAGGTGAGGGTTTGGTAGGCTGCTTGAGAGATTTCTCTAACCAGGTTCTCAGTTATTTGCGCGGGGATCGTACCTAATCCTGGCACCTGCTGGAGTCCTCTATAAGCTGGGGAAGACTGGAGAATTTTGTCTATATTATGTTTTAAAATTGCTTCCAAATCCGGCTGGATTTTTGGGAGGACTTGATAAACGGTTATTTTCATTAATAAAGTCGCGATCGCTTCCACTTCATTAACATTATTGATGTCAATGTATGGACGAGCTTCTTTGTTGGCAATCAACCGTCTAAGTTCTCCCCGACGAATGGAGCCTTGCATCTGGTTAATTACCCGGATAACGATAACTTCGGCTAGTTCTTCTGCAAAGTTTGCCGCCAACCCCCGGTTAACTTGCAGTCTTACTGGTTCCAGGTTTAATAATTTGGCTTGGTGTAGGCGAAGTGCAACTGGAATGACGCGCAGTAACCGCAAAAAAGGTAACAGCATAAAAATCTCATACCACCGCCACAGCATCGCTTCTATCCAAGTTAAGCCGATGCGAGTGCGGTGAATGTAGTAGGTACGAGCCAAAAATTCAATGGCAAACGGGATGATAAACCAAATATCAATCAGCCAAAAATAGTCAACAAAATAACCTGTTTCTCCTATTTGACGAAAATAATTGCTTGCCATTAAAGGCTGGATTTCTTGGTTATAAAACGCAATTTGTTTTTCCCAATCCTGTGATAAGTAGGGTAAACTCCAGAAAGTTCTGAAAGATTGTTTGGCGGAGTCGTTGCCAATTTGCCGCCGCATCCGGTTTTTGATTTTTTCGAGAGTTCCTGTTTTGTTTGCTTCTTGAAATGGATTAGTCTCAATCATTTCCACGCTGCGATCGCGTAGTTCCTGTAACAGGATTTCTACCCTTGGCGACTGCAACCCTGTAGGCTTTTGCAGTTCCACTTTGAGATTTTCTACCGTTTCCAGATACCTCTGCGTTTCTCGATGCGGTTCAATAGCTTTGATTGGGTCATAGACTTGGGTGAGGGTGCGAAACTCGCGCAGGTAGAAATCACGTAAGGGGACATAGCTCAAATCAAACACCACCAAGCCCAAGTTAGCCAGGGCTAAAAGTGCCATCACACGTTCATACCACAGATGACGGCGGGATTTGGGCCTATTTACTATTTTTTGAGGTGTCATGGTAGGGATGAAGGATAAAGGAAGTTGAGGGTTGAAGGTTGCGTCGCGACGCTTGTGACTGATAGACGTATCACACTTTATCCTTCATCCATGATTGACGATTTAGGCTGACCAGGAGCGAAATAGACCCGGAAAATTGGATAGGCGCGACAGTGGGGAGCTAATTGCGATCGCAATTACCATTCCTAGAATTTAGACCAAATAATGCCCAAAAATTTGTCAACTCACCAAAGGTTAGCGTCAGGATTCCCAATTGGGCTTAAACTGTAACTATTTAATTCGCGATCGCGTTTAATTCAGTGAGTGAGGAGTTTGAAGTATGTGGGGTAGATTTGGAATGCCTTTGGCTGCCGTTGCCCTCGGCATAACAGCCAGCTTAGTTAGTTACGAATTCGCTTTAGCCGACAGAAGCCGCGACTATACGCCACTTGAGATGCGCTCAGTATTGCGCGGCTTCGGGTATAACGTCACTCTGGGAGATAACCTTACGGATGAAGCCAGTACCAGGGCTATCCGCGAATTTCAGCAGGGATACAAAATCACACCAGTTGATGGCTTAGCAGGTGAGAGAACGCAGAATTTGGCTGCTGATTTAGTCAGAATTCTCCAGGCAAACTTGAACCTAGTCGTTAAGCCAAATCCCCTTTTGCCCCGGACGCAGTTTTATGGCCCGCGAACCGAAGAAGCTATCAGGCAATTTCAGAGACAGTTTAATTTGCCTGTAACTGGCATCGCTACGTTACCAGTTCGTCAGAGACTCGACTTGGAAGCAAAAAGAATCTTAGGAACTGTTGACCAAGCACCAACGCCAAGAGCTACGCCATCACCAACAGCTACGCCATCACCAACCCCAACCCCATCACCAACCCCAACCCCAAGAGCTACGCCATCACCAACGCCATCACCAACGCCAGCAGCTACGCCATCACCAACACCAACCCCAACACCCCTGCCAAGAGCTACGCCAATACCAAGGGATACAACTCCTTCACCAGCGCCAAGTCCTAGTCCCTCACCGGCACCAGGGGCTACTCCTTCGCCAGCGCCAAGTCCTAGCCCCAGTCCCTCGCCATCAGCAAGATAAATCTTTATCACCGAGGATCTTCAGGCAGGGGTCTTCCTTTAGGGACAGGTAAAGCAGGCGCACCTTCGTAGGGCATCGGAATATACTGTACGCTTGGACGGCCGCCCTGCGGCTGTGGGTACAACTCCATCAAGTTATAGATTGACATTGGCAGCCCCACCGTAATTGGCAGACCAAGTTCCGTGGCTTCCTCTACTGTAATGGGATAGTCATGGGTGACGCGGCCAGTGGTGAGGGCTTCCACAATTTTTTCGATGTTTTCTGGAGCAATCTTTGGTTGGGGAATAGCGTCTTTGAGGAGGGTGCGGACAAACCGTTGCACCTGATCGATGGCTTTGCGTGATAGGTCTGCCATGATGATCGTTTGGTCGTCAACTTCGCTAATCGGCTTCTGTTCAATGACCTTGAGAATACTAGCAGCTGCCATATTTCCCAGTTGGGGATCGACTGGCCCTAAGACGGCGTTGGCATCCATGATGATTTCATCGGATGCTAAGGCTAACATGGTGCCGCCGCTCATAGCGTAGTGGGGTACAAAGACGGTGACTTTCGCTGGGTGACGAATTAAGGCTCTGGCAATCTGTTCGGTTGCCAGCACTAAGCCGCCTGGGGTATGCAAAATTAGGTCGATGGGAACTTCGGGAGGGGTGAGGCGAATTGCCCGCAGTACCTGTTCTGAATCTTCGATGCTGATGTAGCTAGATATAGGAATTCCTAAGAAACTAATAGATTCTTGACGGTGAATTAGCAAAATCACGCGGCTGCGACGCGATCGCTCAAATTCTCTTAAGGATTGAACTCGTCGAGATGCAACTTGGCGTTTTTGCAATACAGGTAGGAAGGAGGATACAGCTAAAATAACCCAGAAAATGTCAAAGAAACTAAAGGTCATTATTTTTTTGGCGAAAAAGCACTATTTCCTCTTATTGTTCCAATCTCTGCATTGCATAAGGTCTATCTGTGGATTGAACCACAAAGGGCTGAGGGCTGAAGAATGTCTGAGGAGAGGAGTTATCTGCTGACTCTCCTGCTCCCCTTTTCCCTTATCGGCGGGCGATCCCTTCAGATCGGGCGGCGGCTTGTACCGCACCAGCAACAGCACTGGCTACCCGCTTGTCAAACACGGAGGGGATGATGTGTTCCCGGTCGAGGTCGGAGGGTTTGACTAGGGAAGCGATCGCATTGGCGGCTTCTAAATACATAGTGGTGGTAATCGTAGAGGCGCGACAATCTAAAGCACCACGGAAGACACCTGGAAAGGCTAAAACGTTGTTGATTTGATTCGGGTAGTCACTGCGTCCCGTTGCCATGACAGCTACATCGTCGGCGATTAATTCCGGCTGAATTTCCGGGATCGGATTAGCCATCGCCATGACAATCGGATCTTTTGCCATTGAGCGTACCATTTCCGGCGACACAACACCGGGAGCGCTGACACCTAAGAAGATATCTGCTTGTTTCATGGCATCTGCCAAGTTACCGCTAGATTCTATGGCAAATTCTCGCTTTTCTGGTGTCAAGTCCGGGCGGTTGGTGGAGATAATGCCTTTGGAGTCGCACATCCAGATTGACTTGGCACCAGCTTTTTGTAAAAGACGTGCGATCGCTACCCCAGCAGCACCCGCACCATTAATTACAATACGCACATCCTCAAAGGATTTTTTTACCAATTTCAGGGCGTTGATCAAAGCTGCCAAGCTGACAATTGCTGTCCCGTGTTGATCGTCGTGAAACACAGGAATATCTAATTCTTGCCGCAGTCGCGCTTCAATCTCGAAACATCGCGGCGCGGCGATATCTTCTAGGTTGATCCCGCCAAAAACTGGGGCGATGTTCTTGACAGTTTCCACAATTTGATCTGTATCTTGGGTATTCAGGCAGATAGGAAAGGCATCAATTCCGGCAAATTCTTTAAACAGCATCGCTTTACCTTCCATCACTGGTAAGGAGGCGGCGGCACCCAAGTTACCCAATCCCAGGACAGCGCTACCATCGGTGACAATGGCAACGGTGTTTTGCTTAATAGTTAAGGTGTGGACTTGTTCCGGGTCTCGCGCGATCGCCATACAAATACGTCCCACACCGGGAGTATAAGCCATCGCTAAATCCCCTTGACTTTTGAGGGGAATTTTGCTTTCAATTGTAATTTTGCCGCTGCGATGTAAATTGAAGGTGCGATCGTAGACATCGATCAATTTGATATCTGACAGCTGCTTAATCGCTTGTACAATCTTTTCAGCGTGTTCTGTACTGGCAGCATCGACAGTGATTTCGCGAGTTACGGTCTGACGGGTGCGCTCAACCAAAGTAATCTGGTCTAAGTTACCGCCGACAGACGCGATCGCTCCTGTTACACTTGCTAACATCCCAGCGCGGTTGGGAATCTGGAGGCGAATCGTTAAACTGAAACTAGAGTTGGGTGTTAGTTCTACCATTGAGTTAAGAATTTTAGATTTCAGATTTTAGAGTTTGGATTGAGAATGTGGGATTTTAGATTCAGGAATTTGGAATGGTTAAGAGTCTTCCTCTGCACCAATCCCTAATCATCCAAAATTTACTCGCTCCTAGCCTAAAGGAGCTACAAATTTGCAATTGTACCCGCTTACACCACCTGATCAGCTGCTACGACATGGCAAGTTTCTATGCCGAAATTGAAATCAATGCTCCGAAAGCTAAAGTTTGGCAAGTTTTATTCCAAAAACAGCAGTGGCATAAATGGAACACCTTCTTATTTGACTTAGACCCTAGTGCGCCATTTAAGCAGGGGCAAGAAGTTTTCCTCTCTTTGCGGCGGTATCCAGGTGAGGAGGAGACAGAGTTTCAGCCTACGGTTACTTTAGTACAGTCTGGGACGTGCTTGGCTTGGGTTTCTTCTATTCCCGGTTTTCAGAATGAGTATATTTTCGAGTTGCAAGAGATTGGTGTTGGGCGGACTAAATACGTTCACCGGGACAATTTCTCAGGGCTGCTGACGAAGGTGTTTTTGCCCTTCATTCGGGAAGATGAGCAGCAGGGGATCAAGCGGATGGCGCGGGAGTTGAAGCGGTATGTAGAACAGATGTGATGGAGATTGGGCAGGAAGGGATTGGGAGCAATTAACTGCACGCAATTCGAGTTGGTTTCAAAAAATGTTACCAGCACTGTTCTAGAAATTGGTGCCTATATGATGACTTTAAGATAAGACTCCTTCAGAGCCGTGGAACCTCAACTCCCACGGTTTTTTATTTTGTTAGGGCAGTTTAGCGGTTCTCACTATTTTGTGGGGGCATGGCGATGCCATGCCCCCACCGCCAAAAAACTAGAACCGCTATACAACCGTCAGGGAGATTTTTCCAATTCCAGCCGATAGCGGTAAAGTGCTACTGGTCGCTCAAGAGCTTTAAAATAATCTGGATCTTGAGGTGAAAGATAAACAGCTGTCACCTGATCGGCTTCAATAGATGACCCAAGCCGATGATAAGCTGTTGTCGTTTCTACCGTGTTGAAATAAGGGCTGGGTATGCCGCGAAAGATTTGCTCTTGAAGTTCTGTGGCAATGAATTTATCGGGCGCTGGTGTCTCGGTGCCGCGACCAGTGACAATTGAGACAAGCTGGCGATTGCCTCTCAACGAGGTAATCTGACGATTGGGAGAACGGGGATCAACTTTGACTGATAGAATAGCGCGATCGCCTAAATATGCCCTACCAATATTCAACCCATTGAATGCCCGATCTGCCACCACTTGAGGAATTTTTAAGCTATTTTTGGGAAGAATCAATCTCCCCAAAACATCGCGTGATTTTGGATTTAAAAAAAATCTTGACAATCCTTCACTGGTGTGAATAATTGGGTTAAATCGCACATAGAAACTTACAGGTTGGTTAAGATAGCGACGATTACTTTCAAAACCTGGTGTTAGAATCTCTGGTGCTAAGGGTGCCACTAAATCTACTAACGTACTCGTGACCTTCCAGGTGCCTACCATCCAGTCAGGATAAACTAAATCGCCCTCAGCAGCAGCGACAGGTGGCTTACCTTCCCAATGGGGATGTGCCAAACGTTCAGCTAAGACTCCCGCCTGTGCCTCACCCCCCCACAACAGCAACACCAGAACCAGGAAGCAACTCCAAAAGACTCGTAATATCACGGTAGAGCAGATTTAATTGTCAGGTTAAATTTATCGTTAGCTAATGGCGAATGGCAACAAACAATTAGCCATTAGCTAACTTTTAAACAGCCTCAAGTGGTGCTGGTTCCCAAATTTCTCCGTATTTTTCTCTTAGTGCCTCCCATGCTTCTACTTGCCCCGGTTCGTATTCTCCCGGTTTGCCCCACTGTAGAAACGCACTCAATGCTGTTTCCTCTTTCTCATCTAAAAAGCGAATCGCGTAGGTAGTAAAGTTCCCTCTTTTTGCTTCACCTGTTTCAAATTTCACCCGCTTGATGGCATCCATGTTCAGGTGAAACTCGAATAAATCTGCGTGCATATTGGCATACCTGCCTTTAGGCAACTCTGCATAGAAAAGCTTTTGGATTGTTCCCCGTACTTCCAAAACAGCAGCGCTGCTAGTTACGATTAAACGCAACGTCAAGAGAGTGTTGCAAGCTTCTAAAAATTCTTTCAGGGTGGCAGTCATTGTCTCACGTATAAGAAGGTAGAGAACACTCTTAAGTTTTCTTAAGAATCTGTTAAAGACAGAGTGTTAGTCTATCTGCGGATTCCTGGTAACTCCAGGCAAAACAGTCATTACAGACAAATAAAATTTGTCCTCGTGTTTAAGCATACAAAATCATTTAGGGAAAATCTTATCTATATGGTTGATGCACACACCAAGACAAAAAGCAATACTAAAATTTTGCATCATTCTCAACAAAAGGAGCCAAAGCCTCTCTTGTCCCATTTCCAGTTTTTGACTGGGAATGAGAAGAATGCTGAAGGCGATCGCATTCGGTGGGCAATACCCGCCCTACTACTAGGAATGCTGTTACCAATATCAGCACAGGCCCAGTCTATTATCCCAGCTACAGACGGGACAGGCACAGTTAGCACACCCAATGGCGATGTCCTTTTAGGAGAACCTTCGGTTCGCTTCGACATTACTGGCGGAACTCTCTCTCAGGATGGGGCTAACCTCTTCCACAGTTTCACCCAATTCGGTCTGAGTGAGAACCAAATTGCCAATTTTCTCTCTAATCCATCTATTCAAAATATCTTGGGGCGTGTCAACGGCGGCAACCCTTCGATTATTAATGGTCTTATTCAAGTTACTGGCGGCAACTCCAACTTATTCTTGATGAATCCAGCAGGCATAGTTTTTGGTGCCAATGCCCAGCTAAACGTGCCTGCATCTTTTACCGCTATCACCGCCACTGGTATTGGTTTTGGTGACAATTGGTTTAAGGCTGTGGGGGCGAATAACTACGCTGCTTTAGTCGGGAAACCCAGCACCTTTGCTTTTTCGGTCGCACAGCCGGGAGCAATTGTCAATGCAGGTCAATTGGGTGTTAATTCAGGACAGAATTTAACTTTATTAGGCGGCACTGTAGTTAATACCGGGCAGTTGTCGGCACCGGGAGGTAATATCACCGTAGCCGGGGTGCCTGGTGAAAATATGGTGCGCCTCTCTCAAGCTGGGCATCTGCTGAGTTTGGAGGTGGGGACTGGGGACGGAGGGCTAGGGGCGGGGAATCCTAATCCCTTATCTTTACCCCAGCTGCTGACGGGTTCTGGTTTGGGGAATGCTACGGGATTGACGGTTAATAGTAATGGAGAAGTGCGGCTGACGGGTTCTGGCGTTCAAGTGCCAGAAGCAGGGGGGGTAGCGATCGCATCTGGCACTCTAAATGTATCTGGTGCAACTGGTGGCAAAATACAAGTCTTGGGCGACAAGGTAGGGTTAATTGGTGCCAATATCAACGCCTCTGGAACTAATGGCGGCGGAAATGTGCTAATTGGCGGCGATTATCAGGGTAAAGGTACAGTACCGAATGCCTCTGCAACTTACGTCAGTTCCGACTCGCTGATTAATGCCAACGCTGACAACAATGGTAATGGCGGGCGCGTCATTGTATGGTCTGATAATGTTACGAGATTTTATGGCAATATCAGCGCTCGTGGCGGTGCGAACCTTGGTGACGGTGGCTTTGTTGAAGTCTCTGGTAAAGAGTTTCTAGATTTTAACGGTGGGGTGAATGTCTCTGCAATTAAGGGCAAAGATGGAACAATACTCCTCGATCCCAGAGATATTATTATTGAGCGTGACACGAACCCTGATAATAATGCCGAAGTAGGGGACAGGGAAATTATTTTTCTTGATGGTGGTGTTACTGATTTCCAAATTGATGATACGGCCTTAACTGCTCTGGACGGCGATATTTTTCTGCAAGCGCAACGCGATATTATCGTGCAACCTTTTACTGCACCGATAGTATTTACCAATCAAACGTTAGGTGAGTCAATCACTTTCCAAGCAGGTAGAGATATTCGCATCAACAGAGCTATTAGCACAGCAGGTGGTTCTATAGATTTGAGTGCCGGACAAGATATAATTGTCACTCAAAATATTTTCACTTCTTCAGCTATAGGAGGCGGAGTTATTCGCCTTAACAGTGTCAACGGCTCTATTGATACCAGTTCAGCTATTCTTCAGTCAAGCAGTAACAATGGTGCTGGCGGAGAGATTGCCATCAATTCTAATTCTACAAACGGTACTGTTAATACTGGGGTTATAAATTCTTCCTCTTCGTCTGTCAGCGAGAATGGCGGTCTAATTACTATTCAAGGTGCTGGCAACATTATTACAAATACCATTGATTCCCGTTCGCTGAACGGTGCGAAAAGTGGGGAAATTCGCATTACTAGCGGAGGTGGAAGTATCGATTCTCTACAATTATTGTCTAACTCTGTTAGTGGTAATGCAGGCGCGATCGCTCTCACTGCTGCTAACGGTATTAATGCTGATTTTGTAGAATCCAGCACTCAAGGAGGGGGAACAGCAGGAGACATTACTTTTACAACCAGTAATGGCAATATTACCACAGGAGATATGTTCTCCAGAGCAGAAGTTAATGCGGGAACCGCTGGTAATGCTGGAAAAATTCAACTAACAGCAAATAATGGCAGCATTACTACCACTAATCTTAGATCCTACTCTAGTATCTCTTCTGGTTCGGGCAATGCTGGAAATGGTGCTGCTGTCATTCTCAATGCTGCTAATGATATTACCGTAAATGGTTTGCTGCAAAGTGGTTCTCGCGTTGCTGGTACTGGCAATGCTGGGAATGGTGGTGATGCAATTCTTACAACTACCAATGGCGATATTAATCTAAAAAATGCTTTGCAAACTAATGCTGAAACTGCATCTGGAAATGCCGGAAATGCTGGCAACATTAGGCTGAATGCTACTAATGGTAATATAACCACCAATCTTGTACAAGCTTATGTTAACGCTACTGGTACTGGGGGGAATGGAGGCGCGATCGCACTTTTTTCCAACACAGGTGACATCACTACAGACGCTATTACCTTTGGTTCCAATTTGTCTAGTGGTGTAGATAACCCTTTGAATATCAATACTGCTGGCATTGTTAACATTAATAGTGATATAAATAACAATGGTAGAGATATCTCTATTGGCGATATTGCTGCGCCTAAAGAAGTTAACTTAAATTTATCTACAGATACTTTAGCTACCTCTGGCGGCGATATTTTTATCAAGACTTCGGAAGAACTGAATATTTTAAAAAATCTGGATACTGATGGCGGTAATATTACTCTTGGCGGGAACACAATTGATACTACCGCAGTTACTTTAGATTCCAGCAGTCTGACTGGTAATGGGGGAAAAATTGAACTTTCTGCAACTAGCGATATTACCAGTGGTGCTGTAAATTCTGCCGCTGTTGTTTCAGGTAATGCAGGCGATATTATTTTCACGAGTAATCAAGGACAAATCAACTCTCAAGGCGAGTTAAATTCAAGTTCGATTTTAGGAAATGGGGGAAAAATTCAACTTTCCGCAACTAGCGATATTACTACAACCAACTTAAATGCTGCTACTGGTGCTGGCGATGCAGGTGAGATTAATCTCATTAGCACTCAAGGAACAATTAATACTCAAGGCGCGTTAAATTCTAGTTCTGTTTCTGGCAGTGGGGGGAAAATTGAACTCGCTGCTAATAACAACATTACCACTGCAAAAGTTGACTCTTTCTCTGTTAATGGTACGGGAGGAAATATCACTGTCAATAGCACGGCGGGAGGAATTAACACAACCGGAGAATTAAAAACTGCTTCTGGTGGTAATGGGGGAGCGATCGCGCTTTCAGCCTTTGGCGACATTACTACAGATAAACTATCTTCTTACTCTCTCGTTTCTGGCAATGCGGGTAATATTATCCTCACCAGCCAAACTGGAAATATCAACAGCGGAAATTTTGATGCTGATGCTGATAATGGTACTGGCGGCGAAATTAAGCTTTCTGCTAATAACAACATTACCACTGGCGAATTAAATTTTGGTTCTATCGCCGGACTTGGCGGGGGTGCCTTGACAATTGATACTTCTGGGGTGATAAATTTCACTGGAAATATTACCGCTCAGGGAGCAGATACTGTGGTAGGAAATGATATTAAACCAAGCAATATTTTGCTACCAAACAGTATCAACACCAGTGGCGGAGATTTTACCCTGAATGCCAGTAATGCGAATTTGTCGAGTTCTGTTTCCACTGGTGGCGGAAATTTTGAGCTGAAGAGTCCGGGCGCGATCGCTATTTCCGGTACACTACAGACGCAGGGCGGCAAAATCACTCTCTCCGGCGCAACCATTGACACTAAGCAAGGCACTATTAACTCTAGTAGCGCTACGAATGGCGGAGAAATTGACTTTCAAGCCAGTGGAGATATTCTTACAGGCTCCCTTGATTCCAGCGCAGCCGGAATTGGCGGTAACATTACGCTTACAAGCGATCGCGGTGCTGTAGAAACCGAAAATCTCACTTCAAAAGGGACAACCCGTGGCGGGGATATCACCATTTCTGCTCTTAACCAGGTGATTACTGGCAATCTAGACTCTAGTGCGTCTTCAGGCGATGGCGGTAAAATTACCCTCACCAGCACCAGAGACGCGGTGCAAAGCGGTAATCTAACATCTTCAGGATTGAGTAGTGGTGGGAAAGTTACTGTCTCTGCACGTTCGCGCATTCAGACTGGCGCGATAAACTCTAGTGCAACTGTGGGAGACGGTGGCGATGTCACCCTCGATCCGGAAAATGACATCCAGGTTGTCTCAATTAACTCCCAAGGTGGCACTCAAGGCAAGGGGGGCAATGTTGATATCACCACAGGGCGATTTTTCCGGGCGACTGACTCCTTCACAGATCAAAATGGTACACAAGCCAGTATTTCCACTGCTGGTGGTGCAGGGAATGGTGACATCACTATTCGACACGCTGGGGGATTCCTTGATACTCCCTTTGTCGTCGGAGATGCCAGTGTCAACGGCACAGCAGGGGCCATTACCAGTGGAAATGATACGATACAGCCGCAGCAATCTTTTTCCGGTGCGTACACTCAGGGCGATATTAAGATCCTGACTTTTACACCAGATGCAAGGGCGGCAACAACCTTCCTCGACTTCCAACTTCAGCCATTACCAACACTATCCGCCAGCATTGATAACCTCAGCCCAGTTTTAGATAATTCTGATATTTCTGCCTTGGAGAAGGCTTTTACCAACCAGTTTGAGAATTATCTGGGTATTGAGGATACCTCGATCAAAAATCTGGAAGATGCCCAGAAGACAGTTCGTAATATTGAAGCAGAAACAGGCGTAAAACCAGCACTGATATATATTGTATTTTTGCCTGCAAGCGTTGCATCCGAGGAGAAAAATTGTAGAGGCGTTAGATGCAACGTTTCTACAATCCAAAATTCCCAAGATCAGCTGGAATTGATTCTGGTGACGGGGAAAGGGGAACCGATTCGTAAGAAAATACCTTCAGCTATGCGATCGCAAGTCCTCAAAACTGCTCTTGCCTTCAGCACCGAAGTAAGCAACGTACAAAGCAGTCGTCAGAAATACCTTCCTCTGGGTCAGCAACTTTATCAGTGGCTAATAGCCCCCTTGGAAGCAGATTTAAAAGCACGAGGCATCCAGAATCTAGTATTCATCACGGATATGGGGCTGCGTTCTCTACCCCTAGCTGCTCTCCACGATGGTCAAAAATTTCTCGTAGAAGGCTACAGCGTCGGTCTGATGCCCAGTCTCAGCTTAACCGATACCCGTTACCGAAATATCAAAGATACGGAAGTTCTGGCTATGGGGGCGGCGAAATTTCAGAACAAACCTGCTTTACCTGCTGTACCTGCGGAGTTGTCGTTCATCGCCTGTACAGACCAACAAAGTAGCGCTCGCCCTTGCTGGAATGGTAAATCTTTCCTAGACGAAGCTTTTACTCTAAGTAATCTCAAGACGCAACGCGGTGAACGCCCTTTTGGGATTGTACACCTGGCAACCCATGCAGAATTTAAGTCTGGCTCACTGAGCAATTCTTACATTCAGCTATGGGACACTCAGCTGAGATTGGATAGTCTGGGACAAATGGGCTGGAATAACCCCCCAGTTGATTTGTTAGTGCTGAGTGCGTGTCGAACGGCAATTGGGGATGAAGAAGCTGAGTTGGGCTTTGCAGGGCTGGCGGTGCAGGCGGGAGTGAAGTCGGCGCTAGCAAGTCTGTGGTATGTGTCCGATGAAGGTACTTTGGGATTAATGACAGGCTTCTACAACGAATTAAAAAAAGCCCCAATCAAAGCGGAGGCGCTACGTCAGGTGCAGGTAGCGATGTTAAAAGGGGAGTTACGTGTAGAGGAAAACCAATTGCTTAGTCCTGATGGGAAAATACCTCTACCACCGACTCTGGGAAATTTCTCAAATCAACAGTTTACGCATCCTTACTACTGGGCGGCTTTTACGATGATTGGCAACCCTTGGTAATCGGATTATGGCCCAATACGGTTCACTTAAAAGTAGTTGTACAGCAATCCTATTTGAGTTGTGAGCCAACCTTTCAGAGCCCCGACTTCTTAGAGAAGTCGGGGCTCTCGCCTTCACGAATCATTTAGGACTGGTATAGTTGTAGGTTGGGGTTGAATTTTTAGGTTTAAATACTCGTTCCCATGCGATCGCATGGGAACGAGGATAATTTGGGCTGAATGCCAGTAGTAACAAACTATTGACTATTACTTTGCTTCGTGCTGTTCGTAAGCTGATACAATTCTCTCAACTAAGGGATGGCGAATGACATCAGTTTTGGAGAGATAGCAGAAGGAAATACCTTCAACTGACTGGAGGATTTTCTGAGCAACAGCTAATCCTGACTGTTGATGTCCAGGCAAATCTGTCTGGGTGATGTCGCCTGTAACAACCATCCGGGAACGGAAACCAAGCCGAGTCAGAACCATTTTCATCTGCGCTGGTGTGGTGTTCTGGGCTTCATCAACAATCACAAAGGAATTGTTGAGGGTACGACCGCGCATATAAGCTAGGGGTGCGACTTCGATAACGCCGCGTTCCATCAAACTAGGAATTTTCTCTGCATCGATGAATTCATATAAGGCATCGTAGAGGGGGCGCAGAAATGGATCGATTTTCTGCTGTAAATCCCCAGGCAAAAATCCTAATTTTTCGCCTGCTTCTACTGCTGGACGTGTTAGGATGAGCCGTTCGTACTGATCGCTAAGCAGCGCCTGAACTGCTAGAACTGCCGCTAGGTAGGTTTTACCAGTGCCTGCTGGCCCGATGCAGAAGGTAAGGTCGTTGGTGCGTACTGCCTGGATATACTGCCACTGGGGGAAAGTTTTGGCGCGGATTTCTTCGCCGCGACGGTTTCGGGCTAGAACTTCCTCTTGCATGGCTTGCATTTCGTCAGTGCGTCCGGTATCCACGGCGTAGGCGGCGGTGCGGATATCGACTTTGGTGATGCGCTTTCCGTCTTTCCAGAACGGTTTAAGGCTTCGCACTAACTCATAGCAACGGTCTACTTGTTGCTGGGTTCCAGAAATTATCAGTTCTTGTCCGCGCAACACTATAGTTGCACCTGTAGACTTTGCTAGGGCTTTGAGGTTTTCTTCCCGATCTCCCGCGAGGGCGATCGCACTATTTGTACTCGGTAGTTGTACTGTCTTAAAGGCCTCTGTCATTTATATATTTATGTGAAAGAACGCCCGATTTATCGCTTTGCAGCTCCCAACTTGGGCGTCCCAAAAAAAGGCAATCATGTAATCTAAAAGGCAAAAGCCAAAAGAAAGAACTTTTAGGTTTTGATACTTTTTGCTTCATATCGGTCAAAAAACCACGATGAAGTATCGTTATTCAATTCCCTAGCTTTAGACATGGGATATTCTTTTTGCTTTTGCCCTTTTACTTTTGACAGATGAGTAGGTTCTGCTCATCTCCCCATCTCCCCATCAAAGCTAAACGCGATCGCTTGAGCGTTTGACTTTTAATTGGGGCGAGATTTGGAAGAAGGTATTGGGGCAGACGGGCGACGGGGTGGATCTTTCTTGGGGACTTCTCGGTTTTCCGGGGGAGTTTCAAGCGATCGCGCCGGACTTCCATAAATATCTAGATGTACAGATTGTCCAGCAGCAAGGGCAGCCGCTTCAATTACTGTCCGAATTGCCTGAATATTGCGCCCCCCTCGACCAAATACTCGTCCCTTATCCTCACCTTCAAAGGCAACCCTCAGCCAGGCTCGCGTGTTGCCTTGTGACATTTCACAGTCTACGCTAAGCGACTTTGGCGACTCCAAAAAGGGCTGCACCAAAAAATTCACCAGAGCGGCATAATCCGGTTGTACTCCCCCACGAGGGGACGTTCCTACTGGTTTGATGGTTGGAGCTGGTTTACCCAACCCGTTCTCATGAGGTGGCTCTTGCACTGGATTGTTCAAGGACATTAGCTTTTTGCAGAATCCGACGCACCGTTTCTGTGGGCTGCGCTCCTTCTTTGAGGCGCTTGGTTATGGCAGGCTCGTCCAACCTTACTTCATCGGTTCTGGGGTTGTAGAAGCCCAGTTCTTCCAGGGGACGACCATCCCGGCGGGAGGTGCTATGCACCGCTACAATCCGATAGCTAACTTCCCGCTTTTTGCCGAATCGCTTTAATCTCAGTTTGACCATGTTGATGAAGAATGCTCCTTATTGGATTTTAAGCTATTAGCCAGATCCACTTATGAGTAACGAGTTTTGAACTTACAATTATAACTCATAATTCATCGCGCGTTCTCTCTTTCCCTCGTTAAGAGTCTCTGACTCTTAACGAGAAACTGCTAATTTTTAACTTTTAGAGAGTGCCGAAGCCTTTCTTCTTCTTCTCCTTTTTCTTTTTCTTACCTGGGTTTCCTGCCGAGTAGCCGCGCCAACCGGGTTGAGAAGGATGATTACCGCCGCCCATGCCGCCCATGCCGCCGCCCATCATTCCCGGCATACCGGGGAAGCCGCCCATACTCATTTGCTGCATGGCTGTTCTCATTTTTGTGAAATCAGTTACCAGCTTGCTCACATCTGATTCTAGATAGCCAGCACCACGAGCAATCCGGCGACGGCGACTGGGAGACTTGGCTAATAAATCTGGGTTGGTGCGCTCCTGTTTGGTCATGGAATTAATCATCGCTTCCGTCCGCTTTAGCTGGGTTTCTCCCTGCTTGAGCTGTTCGTCGGAAATCTTGTTCATCCCCGGAATCATCTTGAGGAGTCCCCCCAGAGATCCCATATTCTTCAAGAGCCGCATCTGCTTGAGGAAGTCGCTAAAGTCAAACTTAGCCGAGAGCATTTTCTCCTGCATCTTCTCGGCATCTGCCAGGTCGATTTCCTCTTGGGCTTTCTCCACGAAGCCGATAACGTCTCCCATGCCCAAAATCCGGGAAGCCATCCGGTCAGGATAAAAAGGTTGCAGGGCTTCGACCTTTTCACCCACGCCGACAAATTTAATCGGCTGTCCAGAAATCTGCCGTACAGAAAGCGCCGCACCGCCACGACTGTCGCCATCCAGCTTGGTAAGAATGGCACCAGTAATGCCAATCTGTTCGTGGAAAGTACGGGTGAGATTGGCTGCTTCTTGCCCGGTCATGGCATCCACAACCAGCAACGTTTCGTGCGGCTGGACGGTTTGCTTGATTTTGGCTAATTCAGCCATCATGTCCTGGTCAATTTGGAGGCGACCAGCAGTGTCAATAATTACCGTGTCTACACCGTCTGCCTTAGCTTGTGCGACACCTTGCCGCGCAATTTCCACTGGGTTAGCGTCTGTACCAAGTTCAAACACTGGCACGTCAATCTGTTTGCCCAGCGTCACGAGTTGGTCAATGGCTGCGGGACGATAGATATCTGTTGCTACCAGTAAGGTACTGCGATTTTGCTTGCGGAGATACAAAGCTAGCTTTGCCGTAGCTGTGGTTTTACCTGTTCCCTGCAAGCCAGCCATCAAGACGATTGTGGGAGGCTTATCGGCTGAGGCGATGGGAACATTGGTTTCTCCCATCACTTGCAACAGCTCATCGTAAACAATTTTGATGAACTGCTGGTCGGGGCGGACTCCTGAGATTACCTCGGCACCTTGCGCCTTGGCTTCGACATCGGCGATAAAATTTTTGACTACCTGGAGATTGACATCCGCTTCCAGCAATGCGCGACGAACTTCTCGCAGCGCATCTTGGATGTTGGATTGGGAAATTTTGTCCTGGCCACGTAGTGTTTTCCAGGCAGATTCTAGGCGTTCAGCAAGTGCGTCAAACATATTATTTGTATTTTTTGGTTTAGATAATTATCCTGCTTATCAAAGTGATGAGGATTAAGTGGGAGAGGAACTCAGGGTAGAGGAGATTACTAATTGCCAATTACCCATTGCCAATTACTCATTTGATAACTGCTCCCGAAAGCGCTGTGAAAGGGCATTGGTTAATATAACCAATTTTTGTTTAAAAAAAATGCGATCGCAATATTCTAAGCGGATCTTTGTCATATGGGTTAGACACCCTCTGGGAAGACAGTATCATTTGTCTAAATTAAAGCGATTACATAACCTGGAATTGTGGAGAACATTGAAACTAAGATCGGCTGGTTCTGTCTTAGAGCTGAAACTGTGGTAGTTTTAACCCCTATCTATACAGGGTAATCGTTTTCGCGCTTGTCTGTGATGCGGCTTCAAGCTTGAGTTTGAGCCGTATCAACAAGACTTCCACAACTTCTTATTAGTACCAGAAGCCCTTTGTAAACGCCGACATTGAAACGGGAAGGGTACAGACGGTGTCAGGTATCACTGAAGGTAAGTTTGCCCACGTGTGGGTCGAAGCAGGGGTTTAAAAGGGAAAAAGGCAGAAGAAAGAGGAAAGATTCTTTCTTTTGCCTTTTTTTGCCTCTTTTTGATACTCACAACTTACTTTAGCCTAGCCATATCTCGTTTCAAGCCAGAGGCGATCGCTGTGCTTAGCTTTTCAAGAGGATTGCGATCGCATAAAAGCCTTTCTTAGGAAGCGCTCAGCACCGAGTCTGGACGACAGGCTTTAAGTCCCAACGCGGGATTATGACGATAGGAAGCTTCTGGAACCCAGACATTGACACTGCGATCCAAAGATACGCAGTAGATATATCCCACATCCTGAGCAAACTTCATCCCTACTCGCAAGTTAGAAAAATCGTCTTCACACATCTCGTAGCCGAAACGCACCAGAATCTGAGCCGCTAAGCACTCAGGCGTATCGCTGTTTTCTCCACAGGTTTCTCGTTCTTGCCAAAACTTATCTAGAAATCGCTTGAGAATGGGTAAAACCTTGTTAGGGCTACCATTCCGGCTGGCATAGATGATGACAGGGTTGCCCTCTACGAGAATATGACACGATGTAAGCATTTTTTTATTTCCTAGTCAGTTATATCTTCTGGACTGAGCTACAGAGTCGATTTCTTCCCAATATTATGTCTTTAGCCTACCTATCTGAAGTATTAAATCAAACTTTTGGAGGATGTAGGAGTTTCAAATTTGTCGGTGGCTCGTCAAATTCTACAGCCTTTGCCTGCCGACCAGTATCGGCTATGCAAAATCTGAATCACGATGCTACCCGATCCCAAAATTATTTGTGAATTTTTGTTTAAAAAGCCGTTTTGTAAATTTAGATACAGAATTTTCTGTTATATTGAATAAGTAAGGAAAAACAACGACCTTCAAACATCACTTAAGCAACACGGAGAAACCTGGTATGTCTACTCAAGAACAAGCTCGCGCCCTAATGATGCGTCATCATCACATCATCAAGAATCGTCAGCAGTCCATGCTAGGTCGCACAGCAGCTGAAGTTGGTATGGATGTTGAAGGATCTGAATACTGGAACCACATTCAGGGACAGCCTCATCCCAGCTTCCGCGCCAGCTATGACCGCAGCAATGCTTCGCTGAGCTAGGTTTATTGCAATTAATCGGCTAGAGTCCGTTTTGGATAGTGGTGTAACAATTCAATGAGGCTTTCCAAAGCCTGTGAATAAATGAATCGATTTGAATCAGGGCGTTCTTCAAGCTGAAGAATGCCCTGAAGCTTTTTGAGCCTAGTTGGGGAGCCACCCTTATGCGTGGATTAAGAGCGCACGAGAGTGCGTGGCTGTTGAAGAATTTTATTTTACCTATGCGTTTTGGGTTAAATTCTCAAACCACCTTGGTAGGGACATGGCCTTGCCATGTCCTACAGATGTATCGCACCCAACCCTTGAATTGCTGTATTTCTATTAATCCCTAACTCATCACTCCTCATTTTTTGGCAATACCCGCAACATTTGGTTGCCACCTTTTTGAAATTCATAAGGTACTTGTTTTATTTCCAAGTTGTAGCCTTGTGCTTCTAAATGTTTCATAACTGGCACAAGCATTGGTGACGCTTCTCCAGAAAGATGCAAAAGGGGAAAAATTCGCACTTCTTTGGCAACGCGGCAAAGTTCGATAATTGAGTTGATATGAAAGTCTTGTGAGAGAAAATCAGAATAGGTGAATAAGAAATGACCGCACAAGGCTAAATCAAATTGATTGGTGTTGAAGGGCAAAACAGGTAATTCAGCGGTTATGTATCGCTTTTGTTGAATTCCTAAGGGCAAGTCTTCGAGAAATTGCTGCATGGCTGACATCCGAATTTCCCCCATTTGTTCTGGTGACTGGATATTCTGCCAAACGTATCTGCCGAGGTTGGCTTGAACGCCGTCTATAACTTGTTGGTAGGTTTCTTGGATACGCTGTTGAATTTCACTAGCGGTAAACTGATAGACAGGATCGCAAGATATAACTTTGTACCCTTGGCGTGTCATCTCAATATTAAAGCTGGCAGGGCCACCAGCACAATCAAGAATTGTCCTCTGGAGGTCGTCAGGAGTTAGGTGAAACATCCCACTATATTCTTTTAATGAACGTCCCCAAGGAATGACACTTTCAAGCTTTAATCCCATATGTTTTTTTAGCGCGATTTTATTTATGAACTACCCAATAGTTTCCTTGACTCGTTAAAAGCCAAAGACTGGGAATGCTCCCCTTCAAGGTAGAGTCTCGACCTTCACAACTGGAGGTTCTGCCAAGTTCTCGTTAAGAGTCTCTGACTCTTAACGAGAGAAAGTTAGGTTTAAGCGGCTTGGGAAGTTCAAGACGCATTGACGCCGTTAAACTTTCTGCAACAAAACTTGATTTAATTTGCCGCTGCGGTAGCCTTCTAAATCGAGGGTGACGTAAATAAAGCCGAATTCCTGAAAGGCGGAAACTAGAGTTGGTAAATCGGTGGTTAAGACAAATTCTTTGATTTGCTCTGGTGATAACTCAATTTTGGCCGTATCGCCATCGGAACGGACTCGGAGATTAGATAAACCTAGCTTACGCAGATAAATTTCGGCTCTTCCGACTCGTTGCAGTTTGCTGACGGTGATTTCTTCGCCGTAGGGGAAGCGGGAACTCAGACAGGGTTGAGCGGGCTTATCCCACCAGGAAAGTCCTAATTGTTTGGAGATTTGACGTACTTCGGCTTTGCTTATTGTGAGTTCTGCTAAGGGCGATCGCGCTCCTCGTTCTTTCGCCGCCTGAATTCCTGGTCTATAATCTCCTAAATCGTCAGCGTTGACACCATCCACGACGTAGGGATAACCAAGTTCAAGGGCTAACGGTTTAAGGGTGTCGTGCAGTTCGCTTTTGCAGAAATAGCAGCGATTGACAGGATTCGAGGTGTAGTTGGGGTTGTCCATTTCGTGAGTTTGCACGACTTTATGGGCAATTCCAATTGCTGCTGCTTGGATACGAGCATCTTCTAGTTCTTCTGGAAGAAGAGAAGGAGAAACGGCGGTTACGGCTAAGGCGCGATCGCCTAAAACGTCATGTGCAATCTTGGCAACTAAGGTGCTATCGACGCCTCCGGAATAGGCAATCAGAGCCATTTCCATTTCTGCAAATAAGGTTTTCAGTTGCTCAAGTTTTTGATCAATCATGGTTAGTTAAAAAAAATTGAACCGCTCCAGGCAAGAAAGTACGCAGAGGAAGAGAATGCTACATGAGAGTTACTTTTTTACGGTAGCGAATTTTGGGTGGTTTTTGATGAATCTAAGGGCTGTATTGGCAGGTGTAATGTAAAGCACGAGCCGCTTAAGAGTTTTGACTTTACTGTAATCTCGCCACCGTGTAGTAATGCCAGTTTGCGGCATAGAGCCAAACCTAAACCAGTTCCCTCATATTGGCGATTCAGTCCGCTATCTAGCTGCTGGAACGCTTCAAAAAGGATAGTTTGCTGGGCTTGGCTAATCCCAATACCAGTGTCAATCACTGAAAATAAGATGGTGTCTGCGGTTTTTTCTACGTTGAGCGTTACTAAACCTGTTTCTGTAAATTTCACTGCATTAGACAGCAGGTTTACCAAAATCTGTTCCAAGCGGTGGTGATCAGCTATGCAGGTTGTGATATTTCGCGCAATATATACTAATATTTGTAACCCTTTTTTTTGCGCCCGTTCGCGCACAAGTTTAACAGCATCCAGGCATATTTCTTCTACTAGCAGTGTTTCTAAAGTTAATTCTTCTTGACCCGCTTCAATTTTAGATAAATCCAGAACGTCATTAATCAGTTCTAATAAATGATTGCCAGATGAACTAATAGCAGTGAGGTATTCTTGCTGTTTTTGGTTGAGTCTCCCAAAAACCTGATCTAATAGCAGGCGCGAAAACCCTAAGATGCAGGTTAGGGGTGTTCGCAGTTCGTGGCTCATGGTGGCGATAAATTCGCTTTTGGTACGATTGGCAATTTTTGAGAGTTGTTTTTCTTGCTCTAGTTCTTGGGTACGGTCTCTGACTTGCTGTTCTAGGCGTTTGTAGGTTTGAGCATTGTAGAGTGCGATCGCAGTCTGGTCAGCCATTCTTTCTAATCGGTGAGTTTGGTTTGTCTTTGCTTTTAGATAATTCACACCTGCCTTATCTTCTAAACAACTATTAAATAAATTTAAGGGTATTTCTTGCTTTGATTGCTGGAGTAATTTTAGTATCTCCATACTCATGTCTTCCAGTAAAGTATCTAATAATACTGCATCATAGCTTTGCTCCTGCAATAGTTTCTGACAAGCAGCAGAAGTTGCGGCAACATCATAAGTAACAGCGGCTGCTGCTTTGTGCAGCCTTTTAATAATCAGCTCTACATCCAAACTTGATTCTGACACTATCAGTAGGCGGAGGTTAGCTGGTTGGGGTGCTAGTGGCGACTGCGACATTACCAAGAGAGAGGTTTGAAATAAAACTAAAGATGAAACAGTGGTTTTATACTCTCGCTATCGCGCCTTAACTAACTTTACACCTGTAGTTAAAATTCACGCCTTGAAAAAATCAGGATAGCGATCGCCAAGACTAATACAGTGTACAGCAAGCCATACACAGCATTGCTTAAAAGTGTTATTGAGTCAGGCAAAATTCCATAAACTGCCTGATTTTTTAGGTCTAGTCTGGATAAGTCTGGTAATACTAGATATAGGGCTTGAGTTAGGCGTTCAATATCGACATTGCGGCTCAACTTCCCTAAGGCTAACAAATCCCGGCTGGAATGCCCCATTAAATACATTCCAAAAGTTAGCAAAGTAGCTAGCAAGGAGCTAGTAAAAACGCCTAACATCAACGCAATACCAGTTAATAAGCATAACTTAAAAAATAGGTAGAGTGCGGCAATCAAAATGCTAACTACTGGGTACGAAATCTGAGCCAAACTCAAAAAAGCCAGATAAATTCCTGTCATTAGTGCCACTAATACACCCAGCACCGCTGATAGTCCTAGTTGTTTGCCAATAATAAATTCAGCGCGGCTAATTGGCTTAGGAATTAACACCAAGACTGTGCGCTTATCAATTTCTTTGTTGATCAGCCCTGTGCCAACAAATACAGCGACAATTGAACCCAGTACATCAATTGCTGCCAGGCCTACATCTAAAAGCATTTTATCTTCTGTTGTTGCCGCAACTTCTGGTAGCAATCGCCACGCTGCTGCCATCACAAGGGCATACAAAACGATGAGATAAAGGACGCGATCGCGTATTACTTCTCGAAACGCATTGGTAGCGATCGCTAAAGTTCTCTTCAAGCTTCCAATCATTTCTTTAAACACATTGCTTTGCCTTGGTTTTACTGTACTTAAATTCATTGTTATTTTGAATTAATATTTATTTACTACAACGATTTATTATATTTTATTACCCTTGACTTCTGGTTGCTTGATTCTCCTTTAAGGTACTGGCTGGTTGACAGCTAACTTCAGCAATCGCAGTTGCTTGTCCCCTAGTTTCGTTGGATGTCGCCTCAGAATTAGTATCTGCTTGCTCGTAGGTTTGAGTAATCTGACAAGGCTTGTTTATGTAATATACTTCAGGTTGCGATCGCGGCCCTTGCCAAATTGCCAGTAATTGTAAGTTATAGCCTGAGTTAATTGAGGATATTTTAGACGTATATTGCCACCATAAATCTTCCTCAACACTAGGAAGCCCTTTGATCGCTTCCTGTTTAAGGGCATCTATGCGCGGTTGCGGTTGCAGCAGCCATCGTTCCACTTCTGACCAAGGTTTATTATCCAACTCTTGCTCTAAAAGTGGTTCCATAAAGTCTAAAACTATGGCACCTCTGGGAGCTATCGGCTCTGTAGACTCCATTCTAAACATAAAAGCACTTTGGCTAAAGTCATCGGACATTAAGGTGGGATATTCACTCAACCAATTTTGAGCTACAAAATAAAATTGAATCCAGCAACTAATCAGTATATTGCTGGTAAGCAATATTAAGTCTCTTTTACGAATTGCTGGTTTAGGCAATGTTAATTTCATGCCTTGATCGAGAAAATCTGGGCCAATAGCAATCAGTGCCGATAATGTAGGCCAGATTATCAAGCCCGCCTCTTGTTCTTCCGGCGTTCGGTTGCCAAATACGAAAGTACATATTAAGGCACCCGTAATCCACGGACTCAGATACAGATTGCCAATTTTTATTTTGTTTTCTGTGCTAGCCCAGCTTGTCCCAGCAATTAAAAATATCCATCCCCAAAAACTAATAAAATCTCGCGCTTCATCGGTTGTCAAAAGAGACATTACCCAAGAAAATGTACTTAGATAAATTAGTGTCTTCCAAGAATAAGCGCGAGAAGGTATGAAAGGCTCGATTAGCGACTGCAAAAATTTAAAAAAATCTTTAATGTCTACTACGATCCAAAACATTGCTAATTTCCTTGCACTAAAAAATTAACATCAATCATTTTTGTAGGTTGGAAAATGCCTAAAAACCTAAAAATTTATATAATTTCTGAACGAATCAAAAATATAATAACTAAAATAACACCATAGCTACAGAAAGTTGCTTGAAACATTATATTTGCTAGATTCGGACTTTCTTGGATTTTAACGTTACGATCGGCAATAGTTTTCAACTTCCTTTCTTGGGGTTCAGATGTAGTGGGTTTAGGTGGCTCAATTACAAATTGAATTAGTTGTAAAAAATTTAATTTTAAGAGATAATTAGACAGGAAAACAATAAATATTGTTAAAATTAGCTGTGTTGTATATGTTGAAGATTGATTAATTGTAAAAAAGGTATCAAAAAAAATGTAACTAATTACCTGCGCTCTCAGTTCCAATGGCAGCAAAGGCAAAACATAAAAGAAAATCCACCATCCTACAATACTTGAGAGTAAGTTAATCAACATAGCATAGTCGGCACTGGTTTGGCGACCGAGGTTAAGATTTCTATGTAGAATGAATGATTCTATAGCAATCGCTACCAGTAAAAAGAGAAATTGAAATAAAATCGTAGGCAGGGGGAAAACATTTGAACCCATAAGACTGTCTCCCTAACTTCTAGTTAACAAAGTTGCAAAGAGTGGAAATCGTTTTTTGTTTGTTGTGTTGGTTGCACTGACACAGGGGAAGAAAAGCACCACCAACGGACTACTTATTCCTAGTGTAGATTTATACGGCGTTGGATACACAACAGCTTAACTCCTGTAACGTCTTGTGCCTTGCTCCTTTTCAATTTAAACTTCTAATCTGCTATCGTTATCAATTTGTGGCAGCTGAGATTTCATGAGAATGATGAACAGAACGGGGATTGGCATTCGCACGGCGCAAGCACGTTCTGAGCGTATTGTTGGGCAGATTCATGTTTATGATGGAGCCGGGAAGGGAAAATCGCAAGCGGCGCTGGGTGTCGTTTTGCGTTCAATTGGACTAGGTATTAATACAGATTTGGCAACGCGAGTGCTGCTGTTGCGGTTTCTCAAAGGGCCGGGACGCGCCTATGATGAAGATGGCGCGATCGCAGCTTTACAGCAAGGTTTCCCGCACCTAATTGACCAGGTTCGCACGGGACGAGCAGAATTTTTTACCAAAGAGGAAATTACGCGCTTTGACAGACAGGAGGCGGAACGCGGCTGGGATGTGGCAAAAGGCGCTCTAGCATCTGACCTCTATTCTGTCCTGGTTCTAGACGAACTGAACCCGGTTCTAGACTTAGGTTTGCTGAGTGTGGATGAAGTCGTGCAGACTCTCAAGCATAAACCCCAAGAGTTAGAAATCATTGTCACAGGTAGAGCCGCGCCGCAACAACTGCTGGATATTGCCGATTTGCACTCGGAAATGAAGCCTCACAAACACTCCGCATCTGAGGAAAATTCAATTTCGGGAATTGAAATCTACACGGGTGCTGGGAAAGGAAAGTCTACCAGTGCGCTAGGCAAAGCGTTGCAGGGGATTGGACGCGGGATTAGTCAGGATACTTCGCACCGAGTTCTGATTATGCAGTGGCTTAAGGGTGGTACTGGCTATACTGAGGATGCCGCGATCGCTGCTTTGCAACAATCATATCCGAACCTGGTGGATCATCAGCGCTGCGGGCGGGATGCAATTGTCTGGCGGGGACAACAGCAAGAGCTAGACTATGTGGAAGCAGAACGAGGCTGGGACATTGCCCGGACTGCGATCGCGTCTGGTTTGTACAAGACTATCATCCTCGACGAACTCAATCCCACAGTTGACTTAGAATTACTGCCGCAACAGCCGATAGTAGAAGCTTTGTTACGCAAACCTCGCGACACAGAAGTTATCATCACCGGACGTTGTTTGAATACACCAGCTTATTTTGATCTGGCCAGCGTCCACTCGGAAATGATTTGCCACAAGCATTATGCTGACAGAGGCGTTGACTTAAAGCGAGGAGTAGATTTTTAGGCTTTCAGTTAAGTTAAACTGCCTTCACATCTTTGTAAGACATCTTGCCTGTCATCTTCATGCAAACTTGCCTTTGCTGCCAAACTTGCTGTAGTTGTTCTAAACCTTCTTCAGTGTACCGCTTGGCTTCTTTTTGAATAGCTGACCAAAGGACTGCCAGTGCTTCCAAGTTAGGACAACAGCGCAGCAAGCCGCAGCAAGCGGTTATCCACTGTTCCAAGGTGCGATAGCTAACGAAGTAGCCGCCTCTACCTTCAATATGTACCCAGAGGACGTGTTGCCACTTTTCCCAATTTAGGATGCGTCTGGAGTCAATGTTGAGGTGTTTGGCAAGTTGTCTCAGGGTGATGACAGTTTGCGGGTTGATGCGGCTACGAAGCAGAGACATGGCAATTTTGCGGTTCAGACGCACTGGTTCCTATTAGTTACCATCTATCTTACAGTAATCGTATCCAAAAGGAAACATTTACTATACCGTGAACCTCTGAGACGATCAAAGTTATGGGAAAAGCAGGCAAAGCACTTAGAAAGGTATTGGATACCCATAACATCAGCCAAAATCGTCTGGCAATGACAATGGGGATTCGGCGATCAAATGTAAGCCGTTGGGCCAGTGAAGTGAGAGATCCCGTGGCTGAAACGATGCTTGAGATTTGGAAGGCGCTTCAGAAGATCGATCTGGTCGCTGCGGAGGAGTTTATCAGGCTGTATTTGGATGACTCTGCTGAGGATGAGGCGCAGTCTTGATATTAGCTTCACCTAGATACACTCGCTTCCTAGTTCCCGGTTCCAATTATCTAATTCAATTTTTTCAATAATTAGGACTTACGCACTGGAAGGAAATCAATTTCCAGGCCCAAAGCCTAAGTCAGTTGAAACTGACTAAAAAACCTCAAACAAACCCATTTCAATGGGTTTAAGCTTTGAGCCGGAACTTTAGTTCACGGCAACTGCATAAGTCCTGAATAAATTTGAGGAAACAGAATTTCTAAGGCTACCGTCCTAATAATTACCGGATATAGGTAAACGCGAGCGGAATTTATCAGTTAAATAGTTCGGGATTGTTCAAATTCACAGAAATTGTTGAATAACTAAACCGTCCTTGAAAAAGCGCGATTTTTGCCGTTTGTGTAAGCCCTATATAGTCTTTCAAGAAAATCCATGAAAAATATTGTTTCTCGATATTCTCTATTGTTTGTCCTAGGAGTTGTAGCCTTCGTGCCACTAGGCGACATACTCTCCCCAGGTAGCAGTCAAGCAGTTCCTAGCGTTGCTCCAGAAGTTTCCTTAAAGCAGCTTTCCCCATCAGTTAGCCAAAAGCAAGTTCCATCTAAACGCCGTGCAAGTACACAGCGGTACACTAATTCTACTTATGGTGTTACTTTTAGCTACCCCAGCAATTGGCAACCTACCCCGGGCTATGAAAACCGAGAACGCTTTAGTGGTGCTGATGGATTTTTCCACGTAACAGGGCTGTTGACACCGCCGCCGTCAACTATACAGGATGTTTGTAATAATGAAGCACGGAATCATAGACTAATTCCCTATGGTACTCGTCCCCAAGTGCAGCAGTTGCAAATCCAGGGTCGCCCAGCGTGTTTAATTTTGCCTTCGGCTGACCAAGACAAGGCACTGGAAAGAATGGCAACGCTCATTGTCCGCTATCCGAATTCGATGCGCCTGAACGGGACAGACGACAGTTACTTTATGTTGCATTCCAACAAGGAAAACATTCGCCAGATTACTAGCAGACTAAGATTTACAATGCCAAGGCGATAATACAGCCGTAAAAAGCTGATTTCAGTGAGTGTGTTTATTTAGATAGCAGTTACAAAAGTTATTCGATTTAAGTGGTAAGTGCCTGTGCAGAATAAATTACATAAGCTGGCCTTGCTACATAAGGCTTTCAATAGCATTTAATGTGTAATTTATTTTGCATATCCACTTATACTTGTCTAGCAAAAAGAATGCGATCGCGTTTTTGTTGTGAAGTGGGGGAGAATGCGATCGCATTTTTGTTGTGGAGTGGGGGAGAATGCGATCGCGCTTTAACTTCAGTTAATTAACCAGAGTTGCACTTTCGCTCAAAACAAACTCAGCGTGTGAGGACAGAGGCGGAGATTCCGACGCTGCAATTTCTTTAAGAACCTGATAGACAACATCCCGATTTTTGGAGTTAGTTGAATGCAAAATCTCTTTATATAAAGCACAAGACGAATCATCATTTAGAATTCCGTAATGAAGAGTTTTTGTCCACTCTGGCGCACGGACAATTAGCTCAGGAATAACATCAATAAGTGCTTGAAACTGTTCCTTTGCATCAAAAGACTCCAGAAAATGGATTAGGCCATACATGACCTCGTGATGCTCGCACTCATCGTCTAAAACTAGATGCAATTCTGGCAAATATTCATTTTTCGGATGCTTGGCAAGTTGAGCCATAGCTTCATCAAAAGCTACGACCTCGGCACGCGATCGCATAAATCTATTAGCTTTCATAATTTCAATAAAGTTATTATCGCTCATCTTCTATTCCTCACTTTGTTAAAAGTACCTACCCAAGTTAATTTATTTTGCTTGATGACCTGCTGTAAGCTACGCCGAATATCAGGCGTATAAAGTCCTTGTTGGCGATAAATCGATCGTACATCCCACACTTCACGAGCAAGAGCCTGTCTTGAAGAAAGGCTCAAGTCGGGAGACGATCCATAAGATAAAGTCTGGCGATGACGACCACCCGCTCCCGGATACGGCTGCTCCATCCATATCGAAATCCCCTTATTTCTGGTATAACCAGACACTTTTGCTTTCATAAACGCATCGGACGGAATGTGATGCGCTGTGAGGTTATCATCTCTACGTCTCGCCTTGGTTAATTCACCATAAGTTGCAACAGTACCCTCACCAGGAACCAGTTTAGCCATCTGACCAGTTACTTTTTCTGCATCACCAACACTATCACTAATGTTTCTACTGATGCTTGGTGGGAAGGGTGCGATCGCGCTTATCTGGTGAAGTGGGGGAGAATGCGATCGCGTCCCTCCATCTTCCTGCTGCGAAAACAAGCCACAATAGTTAACATACTTGCCCAGAGCATCCTAAAATCAGAGATTGCCCCTAGAAGTTCCTAATCATGTCCTTAGAAGATATCCGCGCTACGCGGTTAGAGAAAGTCGAACAACTCAAGCAGCTAGGGCTGAATCCCTACGCTTACAAATGGGAAACTACCCACCATGCAGCTCAATTGCAGGAAAAATACGCAGATTTGTCCAGCGGCGAAGAAGTTGACGTAGAAGTAGCCGTTGCTGGGCGCATCATGGCGCGGCGCGTGTTCGGTAAGCTTGCTTTCTTTGCCTTGCAAGACGAAACTGGCACAATTCAGCTGTACTTGGAGAAGAAAAGAATCGAAGAAGGTATGGCGGATGTCCCAGATGCTTTTAACACAGTCAAGCAGCTGACGGATATGGGGGATATTCTGGGAGCCAAGGGGACAATTAAACGCACGGAAAAGGGCGAATTATCTGTCTACGTTAAGGAGTACGCGATACTTACCAAGTCGCTGTTGCCTTTACCGGATCAGTGGCATGGACTTACTGATGTGGAGAAGCGGTATCGTCAGCGCTATGTAGATTTGATCGTAAATCCGGAGGTGCGGGAAACTTTCCGCCGTCGCGCTAAGATTACGGCTGGGATTCGTCGGTATTTGGATAAGTTGGGTTTCATTGAAATTGAAACCCCAGTGTTACAGAGTGAAGCTGGGGGTGCTGATGCGCGTCCTTTCATCACGTATCACAATACGCTGGATATGGAGTTGTATCTGCGGATTGCCACAGAACTCCATTTGAAGCGGTTAATTGTGGGTGGGTTTGAGAAGGTGTTTGAATTGGGGCGGATTTTTCGGAATGAGGGGGTTTCGACTCGCCACAATCCGGAATTTACGACGATTGAGGTTTACCAAGCCTACGCCGATTATCACGATATGATGGCGCTGACGGAAGGGATTATTACCACCGTTGCCCAAGAGGTGCTGAATACACTAGAAATTACCTACCAGGGTGAGGCGATTGACTTAACTCCACCGTGGCGTAGGGTGACGATGCACGACTTGGTTCAGGAAAAGACAGGGTTAGATTTTAACTCTTTTCAATCTCTTGAGGAGGCAAAAGCAGCAGCTACTCAGGCGGGGATTGAGAATGTGCAAGAATGCGAATCTATTGGGAAACTTCTCAACGAAGCTTTTGAGCAAAAGTGCGAAGCTAATTTGATTCAGCCGACATTTGTGCTAGATTTTCCTGTAGAAATTTCGCCTCTGGCTAAGCCGCATCGCTCTAAGCCTGGTTTGGTGGAACGGTTTGAGTTGTTTATCGTAGGACGAGAGACGGCAAATAGTTTCTCGGAGTTGACAGACCCAATCGATCAGCGGGAACGTCTGGAGGCGCAAGCGGCGCGGAAGGCGGCGGGAGATTTGGAAGCGCAAGGCGTGGATGAGGATTTCCTGACGGCGTTGGAATATGGAATGCCGCCGACGGGTGGTTTAGGGATTGGAATTGACCGCTTAGTGATGGTGCTGACAGATTGTGCGAGTATTCGGGATGCGATCGCATTCCCTCTCCTGAAGTCGAACAGCAGCTTTATTAAAGCCTTTGACTATCACTCAGAAACTAAAACACTCCGCCTCGAATTCGACAACGGAAGTATCTACAACTATCACGATGTACCTGATAGCGTCTATCAAGCTTTAAAGAGCGCACCGTCAATTGGTCAATACTACAATGCCTTTATTAAGGAAAAATACGGCTTTGACCATGTGAAGTGAGCCACAAGCCCTGTCACCCCACCCTAAGAACGGGGCGGGGTGACAAAAAATTATGGATAATGGAACGTCAAAATAATTAATTCGACACTTCCGCCATTTCAATCACGCGACCTTCGAGATCCTTCACCAAGAAATTCAGTGGCTTGTCGCGGCGAATTTTGTGCTTGACACCGCGAATTTGTACTCGCAGCAGCACCATCTCTAAACAGTCGTGGTCAAAACATACGTGGCGTTGCTGATTTTTTCTGCCCAAACTTGCGCCAGAGATGATGTGTAGCTGAGTATTCTTTTTCAGCTGATACCACAAACCATCGTTACCGCTAAACTTTTGGGTAGCGGTGCCTCCCAAAGTCGGTGAGAGGTAAAGAGGATCGATGGCGGTAGCGCCCAGGGTTTGCTCGTAGTTGTAGTAATAGTGCAGTGGCACTTCTGCTACGGGCAAATCTAGCAAGCCTTCGTATAACTCTCTCGCCATATCTAAGTCGGACACCATGATGGTGTGGACTTTCGGGGCGCTGGTGAGGAACATCCACATGGCACCCGCGTAGGCTACCAATAGCATCACCATAATGCCTTGTGTGGACAAAAGACCGTCTAGAGGCAATTCCGGAAAGAAAGACCCTAAGTAAAAGATGTTCAGCACAGAAGGAATAATACTAACCGCTAGAATCATGAACTTACGAGGCGCTTGCCAACCCAAGGAGAGTTCACAAAATTGCTGTTACTTTTCTGCACAGCATAAATTTTTGAGAACTCAGAGGATACTCTTTTAGGGTAGCTTATTGTATCAAAATTTCAATCCCTAATAGGGATTTAGAGCGCTGTCCGGGTAAAATTATACTTGAATTTAGGTATAAGGTCTAAAAATAAACCAGTAATAGTTAAAAAAGGGCGAATAGCGCTCGCTTGTCTACTCGCGTGTTGGCAGATGCGATCCTGAAGCGATCGCATCTGCCAACACATCAGGATATATTAGAATCGTCGGTGCCGATTTCACACTCCTGGCAACTAAGCTCTCTTATTGTGCAGATTCCTCATTTCCCGGAAAGCAATCATCCGATTGTCAAATCGCTGTTTCATTACAGCGATCAGGAATTACTCACGTTGTTTCAGCGTCATCCTGAACAGGGACGCTTTTTCACCGCGATTTTCTGTCGCTACAGTTCGATTGTATATACGTTGATTCAGCATTTAGCGCGATCGCCTGTACAGGCAGATTATCTATTTGCCCTCACCTGGCGGCACATTTACTTTGAGCTAGGGGGTTTGGATTTGCGCGACGTTACCGGGACTGGGTTGCTAACTTTCCAGAACTGGCTAATTAATATCACGGCTGTTTGTATCAACCAGGCAGAATTGCCACCTGTAGAAGCAATTCATTACAACCTACAAGCTGCTTCTCCGCCGCTGTGGTGTTATGTAGAACAAGCTTTGGAGCGATTTCCGCCGATGCTGAGGTTGATGGTTTTGATGGCGCAGACTTTCAACTGGAGCGATACGCGAATTGCTGCTTATTTACAGGCAGAGGGAGAGGCAATTTCTCCGGCTGCGGTGCGAATCAAGCTAACTGAAGGGTATCAACTATTAGAAGCATCATTACCTGAAGATATTCGCGCAATTTATCTGTTGGGGGATAGACAAGCAACCAAAGGCGAGAGGAGCTACCAGGTATGAGTTATGGGGAGCGGGGATGGTTATCGGTAGTCAGCTTGGGGTTAAAACCCCAGCCTGATAGAGCAATTCGGTTAAAACAGACATCTTGCACCAATAAGCCCTGGCGATTAGAAATCGCAGCTATACAAACCAAGTCCGCGCAGCCGGACTTAAGACAAGTCGAAGGTTTTGAAACCCATGCAGGCGGGTTTTGTCTGTCTAGAAGCGGTTTCAACCACCCAGTTGAGAATGCTGCAAGATATCAGTTAAGATTCACATCTTGCACCAGTAACAATAAGCCCAGGCGATTAGAAATCGCGGCTATACAAACCAAGTCCGCCTGCGCGGACTTAAGACAAATCCAAGGTTTTGAAACCCGCGCAGGCGGGTTTTGTCTGTGTAGACGCGGTTTCAACCGCCCACTTGAGAATGGTAAAAATTTCTTAAAGTCAATCCGTTTTAACAAACTTAACCTATTAGCCTCAGAATCTATTCTGAGGCAGAATGGCAACGAAGAGGAGGTGCCAGCTGTGGGTAAGGGGCTAGGGAAACATAGGTTAATTAAAACTGAAAGCCGGAATTTATTACTTGTTAGTTTTTACTTGTTACTTGTTGCTTTCTTTTTCAGCGCTCCTAAAGCTGCCAAAGCTGTTAGTATTGACCAACAACTCACCATTCCCTTAAACAACGGCACTCAAACCACTGACAGGGAAGATGCTGACACACTGCTGCGACTGGGGGGACAGGAGGAGCAGAAAGGGAATTTGGAAAAAGCCATTCCCTACTGGTTACAGGCTTTAGAACTTTATCAGAGAATTGGTGACAAGGAGGCAATCGGTCTTACATACGATTTTCTCGGCATCACCTATGGTAAATTAGGGCGCTACATCGAAGCAGAAGATGCTCTTAGAAGACGCTTGGCAGTTGCTCGTGACAGGCAAGATTTCCAAGGTCAAATTTATGGTTTAAATAATTTGGGGACGCTGCTGCTGCAACGAGGTGCCGTAGATGCTGCTACAGTCAGCTTTTCAGAAGCCGCAAGAATTGCCCAGAGCATCAAAAGCCTACCTGGTGAAGGGCTATCGCTGAGTAATCTTGGTTTGGCAACAGCTAGTGCTGGAGATTATTATCAGGCGATTAAACGTTACGAAGAAGCTTTGATTTTCCGGCGGCGGGGTGACGATCCGCTAGGCGAGGCAAATACACAAAATAATTTGGGAGATGCTTATCTAGCGACTGAGAAATATCGCGATTCTTTACTAGCCTACCGTGCGGCGCAGCGATTAGGCAGACAAACACGCGATCGCTCAACTCAGATCCGCGCCATTGATGGTCAAGTGGCAATCTACAGCAGACTTAGGCAATATCCGGTTGCCTTTGAATTACTCGACCAACGCTTAACCCTTGCCCAAGAATCGCAAAATCTGCGTCAAGAACTCAGAACGCTGGCGTTATTAGCTCAACTTTACCAGGCAAGCGGTAACAACCCAACGGCTCAGACTTTTTACGAACGGGCGATTATTTTGGCTCGTTCTTTAGGGGATCAGCAGCAAGAAGCGTTTTTAATCAACGATTTGGCGCAAATCCGTTTTACCCGCACCAAATAAAACATCAGCCTGTTTGAAAATAAATCGTTTTACCTCTCCCCAACTCCTTCAGGGGTTGGGGAGAGGTTTTTCATCACTTGCGTTTCCAACCTCAGCCTAGAAACGAGAATTCTTACTTTTTAGTTCAAGAAAACAGATCCACTTTCTTGAATAGTCATGGCATTTTTGTCAACGCTTAGATCCGTTGTTTCCTGTAAATTCACCTCCAATACTCCCGGTTCAGAGGATGCTTGAGGAACTACCCTCAGTAATGCCCCATTCGGGCGTTGGAAGGTCATATTCACGGGTGTTTTCAAACCTTCTAGAGTGGCATCGGATCTGCCTTGTAGCTGTCGCTGAGTGGTATCGCCAATCACTTGATAAGTAATAGGATCGCCAGTTTGGTTCACCAACTTGACACTTACCATCCCGTTCATGGGGATAACTCTGGAAGCCGGAGATTGTAGCTGTTCTGGTGCTGGTGTAGTTTCTTGTCCGCCGCTTTCAGGTATAGCGTTGGAACTGGGAGATACTGGCTGCTGCTGTACTGGTTGTGTTCCGGGCAAGACAGCCGGACAACCCTCTGGGGGACGAATGCCGCGCTGGACGTGTTGGGGTTCGTAAAAGACACTCGGACAAGGGTTAAGTGGTGAGACGCGCCCTGTGGGTTGGAGTGATTGGTTTATGGTATCGCGATCGCCTGTATTCTGCATCATGCGATCACTACTATCCGGCGCTTGGTTCATATTGCCGGGAGTAGGGTTCATTTGGGCGAGTGCTGGTAAGCCAATAATTAGACTTCCACAGATAGCCCCCATTAACCCAATGGTTTTTTTGATTGGCTGATTTTGCCGAATCATCGTTTATTCCTCTGTTAACTGAATTTTAAAAAAAATTTTGCTGTTGCCTATATCTTATCTTTTTATTTTTTAAGTTTTAAATATTTATTTCTTTCCCCTTACATCTGGCTAAAGAAAGATTTTATTCATCTTTCTTTAGCCCTTATTTCACCCTATGCTTGCTCCCACATTTCCTTTATTTTGTCGGGAAGAAAGTCGGAAATTTCCTTAATCCGTTCTGGCGACAAATCATCTTTAGTCGCCGAGAAGACAGCCTTGATTGCCATTTCTGGTTCTACGCCTTGTGGCAAACCAGCTTCTTGACGAATCCGAAATAGAAAAGTATCCGCCTTAATAATCAAAGGCGGACGAATCCGACTTAAGAAATGGACAATGGGATTAGTATCTACCCAAAGATCCGCAACTTCGTTTTGCAGCGCTTTATCTTCTGTGGGTAGGGCTTCTTCATGTAATTCTTCAGTCACCCGGTCTACAGCTTCGTTGGTCATCATATCCCGCATTGTGCGGAACACAACCTCAGTGATATCTCTGGCATCAAAAATATCTTCCAATTCGCCCCGGAACATGACTTTTTCCAGGAAGGGCATATCCTTTGTAGCAATGGGAACTACCGGGCCTTCATTAAGGGACTCAGGCGGGTTATCCTCCATTTTTTCTAGCAGACGTTGCCCTTTTTCTGTCAGTCTTGCACTCTTAAATTTAATCAAATGAGGTGCTAAACCATCTGAAGGATCGTAGGTGTTGGCAATCCGAAAGTCAAACTCTTTCGGGTTAACTACATCCGAAGTATCCTCCTGATTTCCATAGGCATTGCCAGTAAATTCGGCATCGATATACTGCTTTTGATTTAAATAATCCAAGTGACCTAATAGGTCGGTTTCTGTAACTTGTCTTCCGGCAAAATCTGATGCTGTAAAAGCCACTTCATGCTTACCCGGTTCATTGTCACCTTCGTGGATTTTTTTGAGTAAGATGTAGGCAATATCTTCTCTTAAAGGTATGGTCATCAGAAACTCCTGATAAATTGAATCTAGTAAAAAATGCTATTTGCCGAAAAATGTACGCATACAGCAGTGAGCTATTGAAACTCCCAAGAGTTTCAAGCGCAATTTTTGGCTAATTGAATGAGGATAAATTCCTTATCCACACCTTTTAGAAATTAATAGGTTAAGCACGATCCCCGCATCTGCCACGGGTAGCATTTCTTTAGGAGATTGACACTCCCCTGCCTAAAGGCGAGAGGATTCTTCGTTCAAAGACCCAACTTGCCCAGATAGGTTTGCACCTACCACAGTAGAGGTCGAATCTCCCGAAGCGTTCGGATCTAAAATCCAAGTTCCCGTATGCCCTACGGTACTCAAGGCTAATTTCAGGACGTTGATGGCAGCATTCCAATCTCGGTCTAATACCAACCCACACTCGCAAACGTGCGTTCTGGTAGATAAAGATTTTTTGACCTGAGTGCCGCAATTAGAGCATTGCTGGGAAGTGTAGGCGGGGTTTACGGCAACCGTTACCCTGCCAAACTTCACCCCAAAATACTCTAACCACTTCCTGAACTGATACCAACCTGCATCATTAATAGAAAGGCTAAGACAATGATTTTTGACTAAGTTCTTAATCCTCAAATCTTCATAGGCGACCAAATCGTTAGATTGGATTACGCAACGCGCTATTCGCTTAGCGTGTTCTTCGCGCTGCCTACTTATTTTGAGGTGTACTCGTCCTAATCTATTGATGGCTTTCCTGCGGTTGGCAGAGCCTTTTTTCTTCCGTGAAACACGACGTTGACGCAATTTCAGTCGCTTGGAGCCTGTTCGATAAAATCTAGGGTTAGGTTCAGTGTGTCCATTGCTATCGGTGTAGAACTCTTTAAGTCCCACATCTAAGCCGATGGTTTTACCACTAGAGGGCAGTTCTTGATGAGTATCAACTTTAATGAGAAATTGAACGTAGTACCCATCAGCCCGACGGACTAATCTAACCCGTTTGATTTGGTCAGGTTGGTAGAAGTTTAAGTCCCACGTTCCCTTGAGTTTTAGTTTCCCAATTCCTTTCTTGTCAGTAAAAGTGATTTGCTTGTTTGTCTGTGATAGCGCCCATCCAGAGGTCTTATACTCCACTGAACGAGAGTTTTTCTTGAACTTGGGATAGCCTTTTTTTCCGGGAATGGATTTCTTGCAGTTGTCATAAAACCGAGCGATTGAGCTATAGGCTCTTTCTACAGAGGCTTGCACCGCTGTAGAGTTCAAGGTTTTGACAAAAGAAAACTCATTTCTTAGCAATGTACTCAGGCGATATAACTCTTTTTGTCCTACGCCTCGGTTGTCCATCCAAAAACGAACACACTTGTTGCGAACGAATTGAGCAGTTCTAATCGCTTCGTCTATAGCTTCGTATTGAGTTGTTTTTCCTTTTGCTTTGAACTCTAGGACGATCATCTTACGTGGGAAAACCCTACGCAAAAACTTTAACACAAAAGCCGCCCTTGTAGGGCGGGGCTTTAGGCCTATTATTTTGGTAATGGGGAGGATGAGGAATGAAGGCTGAATAGGAGAAGTTGTTTGGTGGTTTATTGTTATTCTTCTCTAGGGGCGGGTAAGGTGACTGTCACGGTTGTGCCTTGATGGAGAATACTAGCGACTTGGATGTAACCGTGGTGATTTTCGACAATTGCCTGAGCGATCGCTAACCCCAATCCCGACCCCGTTGCTGTAGAATTCCCACTAGAGTGAGTCCGGGCTGGATCAACCCGATAAAATCGGTCAAAGATGTGGGGTAGTGCCGACTCTGGGATACCCGTGCCAGTATCGCTGACGGTCACTTGTAGCTGGGGTATCCCGTAGCGTCTAGTAGAGATGCGTTCGCCATCGCCTTTTTCTATATATTGCAATTCGACATCAACTTGACCACCCGCCGGAGTGTATTGCACCGCGTTACTAACCAAATTTGTAAACAGACGCGCCAATTGATCCCAATCGCCCTCAACATCCAATGTTGGATTTTGGATTTTGAAGGGATTTTTGGGGAAATTTATTCTTTCCAAAACATCGCCTGATTTTGGATTATTGGGAATTGCGGATTGGCGAGATTCCCCCAGTCCCCAGTCCCCAGTGCCCAGTGCCAAATCTAAAGATAGTTTGATACCCTTTTCAGATGCAACTAGCTGTTGTTCTTCTATCACCTCCATCAATAGGGCATCCAGGGGAACTGACACCCAATTGCGTTGCACCATACCGCTATCTTGCCGCGCCAGAAACAGCAAATCATCCACCAAACGCCCCAACCGCCGAGTAAGTCGTTCTACAACTTTCAACTGTTGTCGGTAATGTAGAGGTGCCTCGCCCTGTGCTTCTACCAAGTCAGGGTCAGCTAGCGCCACCTGGACATTGGTTTGAATCATGGCAATTGGGTTTCTCAGTTCGTGGGAAGCGTCAGCTGTAAATTGTTTGAGACGTTGATAAGACTCTCGCACTGGTTCCATTGCCAACCCAGAAAGCCACCAGCCGCTAGCTGCAACAGAAATCAACATTAGCAGGGTGCCAAAAATCAAATCGACCATCAGCAGGCGAGTCGGCTTAGCAACCTCAAACCAGGGATGGCTGACGCGCAGATATCCCAGTACCTGTCTCCCGATTTCCACTCGTTCTGTCACCTGTCGCAGCAGGAGTGGTGAGTATTGAGTGCGTAGCCCAGGTGTCTCGCCAGTTTGTTCTGAGTTTTGAGTTTTGAGTTTTGAGTTAAGAGATTCTCCTTGCTCCCCTGAACCCCTTACCACCTTGACGGTTTCACCAGTGCGATTGAGATGGATGGGAATATCTAGCGGTTCGGATAAAGTTGACCAGCGTAATTCACCGTTGGGGCTAAACCATTCTAAGTCGATGTGGTCGTCTTCAACTGTGTCCGCATTGTTGGGAAAACTCGCCTCGACGTTAACGGTAAGTTTGTCGGGCGCGACACTTTCAATTACGAGACTTCGCTGTACAACTTCTACCACATGATTGAGGGTGTCATCCACACGCTCAATCAAGGTGCTGCGGACATACATATAGACACCAGTGGCAAATAGCAGCAGCAATACAGCTGTTACAGCTGTATACCAAAAAGCCAACCGTCTACGAGTGGCTTGAAACATAAGCACCTCAGCCAATTCTCACAGTGTCTACAGTTTAGTGGCTATCACCCTTGATAAAACGGCATTACAGCAAAGGTTCGCCGTGACGTTCAACTAACTGGTCAGCCACTACAACATTTCAAAAATTATTTTCGCTTAAATACACTTAACAGCTAAAAAAATCAGGGTAAAACAAATGGAAACTCTCGCCTATCTTCATCTTGCCTTATCCTTTGAAGAGTGCGTAAATCTTGAAGTTGACGAATTTATAGAAGTTTCCGTAATCCCAAGCCAACTAGAGTGTAGAGATAATTATAAGATTTCGCTTTTGTCAAGTTCAGATGAATGGCTCAACTATTCGCCAGTTTGTTTTTAAAAACTAACTGATATCCTTCATTCAAGGTTTCCCAAACTTACAATTTCGACTCATGCAACCAACTAAAAACCAGTTTACAGAGGAAGTGCTTACCGATTTAAACGCCCTGATAAATGAAATAGAAAATAACCCTTCCTTATCTTCATGGGCAATTCGCTTAACTCTCAAATCTATTCGAGACAAAGCTAAGAAGATGACATTTGAAACTATGCCGAAAGATGCCAAATTTGCTATTAGTTGTTAGCCATTAGCTATTCCGGGTTATTTGAATTTGATTTGTGATGGTAGAGACGTTTTTATGACGTCTCTACCTTTTTTTATGAACCGCGTTAGCGAAGCCTGCGCGGTTCATTCCTGTAAAAAATCTAAACCACTCCACAAGTTACTAATGATAAATGACTATTAAGCAGCACTAACCTGTCCAAATTGAGTCAAGAATCTAAACGCCTTTACAATAAAAGTGGCGCATTCCTTGGGAGAAGTTCCATAAAAGGCACGCCAAGCGGCGGCTTTGTACTCATCGTAACGGTCGGCGTGTTCCGGAAACTTTTCTAGCCAAGCTAATCGGACAGCATGACCAATTAGCACATCTAGCACAATATATTCGGCAATTTGTAAACCGGGGTTAGCGATCGCGATCGCATCCAATTCCATCAACGCCTCAATATTAACTTTACGGTATTCCGGCACCTGTATCTTATTTAGCAAATGTTCCACCCGCAGAGCAAAATTCTTCTCTCCGGGTGTCATTTCTGACAAAATCATCTGGCTATCCAAACGGTTGCGGCGTTCTAACTTATCGCCAATTACCAAACCCTTACAGTGTTTCAGCAATCGCCAAACGCTGGGATAAAAATCTTTCGGAACCCGATTTAACGCCCCATCTAACTGTCGCTGTCGCAACCAACCACCAGCCGCGGGTGCTTCTACTTCATCTTGTTCCACTATTGACACCACCCAGTCAATATCTTTCTCCTGCTGTTTAACGTGCAAAGATTCTTGACTTAGCAACACTTGATTCATCCCTTCGTATCCAGCCAAAACTTGACGCAGACGCATCCTAACTTCAAACGGACTTAATTGCATCAAATTTTCGTAAGCTTCATCTTGAGATGTTTGCAACTCGTGAGCTAATTCGCTAGTTAAAAGTAGAATTAGATATCCGACTCGCAGCGTCAGCAAACCGTCAAATAATTGGGGTTCCGACTTGATCAGTTGACCGAGATAGATTAGGATTTCTTGAGTAAGGACGCGATCGCGTATATCTTCCCTACAAAACTCCCGAATCTTATCCATAATCTCTGTATACGACATCGGGCGCGTCATCAAGGATGCCTCACTATACGCCTTCCCCACCGTAATTTGCTTACCCCGCACCAGAATATCAGTCACCGCATCCGACAAACTGATATCCACCTTATCCAGCAACCCAGCCGCATGACGCACCACCGTCCAATAAGGTGAAGCCCCAGAAATACCAGCCTTAGCGTAAACTTCATCTAGCAAATCCGCCACCGTCACCCGCACGCCAGGGCCTCCGAACCCTGTGTCAAAATCCAACCCCCGCAACCGCACCAAGGTATCCAACCACTCAACTTGCTCGTAGATATTATTTGTCTCCCGCAGACGGTCGAGTAATAATCCTAAATTCGTTTCACACTCCAGCATAAATTCTTGAGTATGGTTCAACGGGCCATTTTTCTCAGGAAGGCTAGCTAGGTAGTAGCATTGCAAAGCTGCATCTTGAACTGGAGACTGACTAAACTCAAAATCGTGCAGAGAATCGATTCTTTCAGTCCCCGCCGTCAGCATCAGCTGATTGAGTCGCCCCAATTTTACCCGGACACCATTGCAAAGACCGTCTTTCAAATCCTGCATCAACTCCAGCAACGCCTCAGAGCCAGTTTCCAGCATCCCATGAGTTAGCAACAGCGTCATCGTCGGACGACCCAACTCAGACCAATTCCGCTGAATATACGCCAGTTCGCTTTGAATTTCAGCCACCAGGAAATGATAATCTAGCGTCAGATAAAATTGCTGTTGATCCAAAAACGACGGTAAAAAGACAATCGTCTCACCTCGGACACGAAAAATCCGCGATGTCGTTAAACTCCGCAACCGCCTTAAAGGTCTGCCAGTAAGTCCCAGTTTATCATTCCGACCAATTTGAGTAAAAACCCCCGACAAGTCGGTTGCTTGACGTACCTGAATCGGTTCCACCTGCGTTGGTATTTGGGTAGCAATGCCCTGAACTTGCAATTTTGCCTGTAAATCCTCATCTTCAGCTAAGAGGGCAATTTGCACCAATGGGTCTTGATTGCGATTCATTGTTAAATGCCGTCCCAGTGGGTCAATATCTCCCACCGCGACCAAACCTTCACTCAACATTTGCCCCAATAAATACAAGCTTTGCGCCCATACCAAGGGAATATTTTCGTTAGGTAAACGTGTCTGGCTGTGAGGATTTAACCTTTCCGCCTCTATCTTCTCTCTCGGCACATAATACAGTTCAGGTAGCAGCCTCAAACCTTCCTGTTCAATTAACAGAGACTCCAGACACTCTTGGTAGTCTTTAACTTGTTCTGTGTCTCTGTGAAACAAGCCATCCAGCACCAAATAGGTGAAAAATAAAGGCCATTCGCACTCAATATGCTCAAACTGTTGCAGTTCCCAAGGTTCGTAGTGCAAGCGGCTGGTATCTTCCAAAACGGTTTGGTGTCCATCTCGCAAAAAGCGTTTGCAGCCGTAGCGTCCTTCCAGCTTGTCAATAATTTTCTGGCGGGTGCGTTCCACCAGTTCCAGATTTTCCACTGCAAAGGCTGGGAAACTAATTACACTCAACAATGCCGCATCAACTTCTTTTGAGCTGGATTCCCTTGGCAGCAAGGATTTCAGTGTCATCCGGGCGCGAGCAATTTCATCAGGTAAGACGTGGATAACCGAAGCCTGAGAACCGCGTACCCCGAATAAATCCAACCCGCTAATCGCTTCTAAAGCGGCTTTTGCCATTCCCACCGAACTTGCGTTCAGTTCTGGATTCCCCCGATTAATTTTATTTCCTCGTTCCCAAATTCCATAATCGGGTGTTCGGTATGCGCGACCAATGTAATACACCAGATTTTGCACGAAGTTAACTTCATCTATGCAGTAGATGATGTGTAACCCGGATGCTGTCATCTGCGCCAGCATCAGTAAAAACAGGGAGGTAGCATCTAATTGCAAATGTCCCCAAGCGTCATCGCCAACGACAACATCGCCAGAACTGGTGTTGTATTTGGCGTGCAGGCAGTCTAGCAGGGATTGGCTTTGTTTAAAACTTTCTACTTTGTGGCTTTGGCGCATCATGCAGAACAATAGCCCCCGCATCAGCTTGACGACGCTTTGTTCTAGTTCGTAGGTGCGTCCCCCATCTTCATCAACTTTGCGGTAAGCCAGCGCCAATCCCCAAACCGCGAGAATGCTATAAACGTTGTCTCGCACCCAAGCGTCGGTATAGTCGCCGTGGGCGTTAATGGCGGTACTGGCGGGTAATAGCCCGGTTATCGGATTTTGACGGTTGAGAATGACTGCTGCGATCTGCTGATAATAATTATCTAAGCGATCGCTTAGCAGTTTGGCGGTTAGCGACATATCATTTTGCAAGAGTATGAGGAAGCAAGCCCAAGTGCCTTATATTTTCGCACCAAAGTCAATTTTCATCCGCAAGCGGATCAGATTGTTGCGCGATCGCTGATCTTTGGTTACATTAATTTGCATAATGTAGCCAAATTTTATTTCAGTCAGTATAAAACTATGCAAACTCAAGATCGCAACGATGTAACTAAGGTTGGCTTTACGCCTCAAGCTGAAAACTGGAACGGTCGTCTGGCGATGATTGGATTCCTCGCTGCTGTAATTATTGAACTCACCAGTGGTCAAGGTGTACTTCACTTCTGGGGTTTAATGTAATTTTCCAGTCTTTTTAACCTCGGTCAATCTCAATTCGCTGGGTGTTTCTTCGGAAATATCCAGCTTTTTTATAAATTATGGTGTTTTTGAATAGTTGTAGAATTATTGTTAGGAAAAAAAAGCTAAGAAAATAGGGTGGGCATTGCCCACCCTATTTACTGAAAGCTCTTGTTTAGCGAATGTATTCTTTGAGGATGCTGTTGCGGTTGGGATGGCGCAACTTGCGGAGGGCTTTCGCTTCGATTTGACGGATTCGTTCGCGGGTGACGTTGAAGATTTGACCGATTTCTTCGAGGGTCTTCATGCGTCCATCATCTAAGCCGTAGCGCAGACGTAAAACGTCGCGTTCGCGGGGGCTGAGAGTGTCGAGGACACTTTCTAAGTCTTCCCGGAGCAAATTTTTGGAAACTTGATCTTCTGGGGTTTCACCATCAGCTTCGATGAAGTCTCCCAGTCGAGAATCTTCTTCTTTGCCGATTGGCGTTTCTAAGGATATCGGCAACTGGGCAGATTTGGCGATGAAACGCAGTTTCTCGATAGTCATCTCCATTCTCGTAGCAATTTCTTCTTCAGTGGGTTTGCGGCCCATTTCCTGAGAAAGGAGTTTGGTGGTTTTCTTGATGCGAGAAATGGTTTCGTAGAGGTGAACGGGTAGGCGGATGGTGCGGGATTGGTCAGCGATCGCTCTGGTTATTGCCTGACGAATCCACCATGTAGCGTAAGTTGAAAACTTGTAGCCTTTCTCGTGGTCGAATTTCTCAGCGGCGCGAATCAATCCCAGACTGCCTTCCTGAATCAAGTCTTGGAAAGATAACCCGCGATTCATATATTTCTTGGCAATCGAAACCACCAAACGCAGGTTTGACTGCACCATTTTGTCCTTAGCGCGGCGACCTACATAGAGGCGATGTCGAAACGCTGGTAGGCGCTTTTTCACCTCTTTAGACCACTCTTCTTGCTCTGGTTCTCTTCCTAACTGAGTAGTAAGTTGTTCCCAGACTCGCTCAGATTTCAGTACCCCTTCAGCCCACTCTATATCTTGGGGTTCCCGCTCTAGATTTTCGATCAATTGCTGGCGCAAACGCTCCAATTCCAGCAAATCTGCAATTTTCCGAGCAAGTTCAATTTCTTCGTCGGCGCGTAGTAGGCGAATCCGACCAATTTCTTGTAAATATAGGCGAATCGAATCCTCTGTATAGTGCTTCTTTTTAGTTTGCACCCGACGACGGGATCTGGCTACCTTACCAGGCTTACCGTCTTCTTCATCCGGTGCTGCGTCTACAAATTCTTCATCTCGATCCGCTTCTTCGTCAATTAATAGCTCTAACATTTCGCTGTCAGGCTGAATGATGATTTCGAGTACGTCGTTGGCCTGGGTCATGCCTAATTCCTCATGCTCCTTCAGTTAAAGACCAGAAGATGGTGTGGTTAATCTACAAACAAGTTAGTCAGTGGTGTTTGCCAGCATTCAAAGGTTGCTCACTGACTAGGTGAGAGAAAGAGAGAATACATTCCTCACAACGCCAGGGCGAACTTAAAAGCGTTGGGGTAGGTGTTAATGCTGGATATGTTCAAGACCTTTCCGATTGTAGCCTCTCTTACAAAAATTGCACGTTTTTTGATTATTTAATCCTGCAAATATGAAATTAATGTCTGGCGAGCTTTTACAAATGGATAATGCAATTGGAATTGATGCACCCATCACGCAGCCCATCTCCTTGAACTAATTTTTACAGGATTTGCTCTTACTTACTCGCTTTCTTGAGAAAGCAAGCCAGCTTTTCGCTGCCTTTCTATCAATTGCCCGCTTTATCAGCGTCAAAGGATTGGCGACAATAGCACTAAGCAGTAATGAACGTGCAAGCCAAAACTACGAGAAATTCTCCTTTTATCTTACGTTAAGCTCAAATATAACTCCATACTATTAAGCTTTATAGGTCAGCGGTTGAGACAAATGGCTGAATTCTATTCAGTCATTCTAATCAACTGGGACTAAATGTGACATCTAAAACATCAATATATATTGCAAAATCCGCATTGACCACTCAATTTGGCTTGTTGCCACAAAAAATCAATGGTGACAAACTGGTATCCTTGCTGCAATAGTTGGGGAATTAGCTGGCTAGTAGTTTGGGCTACGTCTTGTCCACCGTAGTAGCCATCGTGTAGAACAATCACTGAACCATTGCGAACTTGCCGCAGCACTCGCTCTACGACCAGGGAAATCCCTGGTCGCACCCAGTCTTCCGGGACGACGCTCCACATGACGGGTCGATAGTTCCACTGGTGCAATAAATCTAAGGTTTGGGGTGTAAACAAACCGTTGGGGGGTCGGATATCTCGGATGTAGCGTGGGTCTAGTTGACAAGCTTTTTGGATTGCCTGTTGGGTTTGTTCTATACTTTGCTGGAGTTCTGTTGGGCTGAGTTTAGGAAAGGCGCGATGATCGTATCCGTGTAATCCAATCCAGTGGCCCCGGTCGTAGACTTCTTTAGCAACTGTTGGGGAACGGTTGACACAGGCACCGAGCCAGAAAAAACTAGCAGTGATGCTGTAGCGGTCTAGCACTTGTAACAGCTCTCTGGTGTACTGAGGATGGGGGCCATCATCAAAGGTGAGAGCGATCGCTTTTGAATTTGCAGCACCCGACCACAGACAGTTAGGAAAGGCAGGCTGAAGAATTCGGTACACAATAGGAAATAGCGGAGCCAGCTGCATTTAGTCTATTAAATTGGTGTCAGCATACAGTGAGTCTTAAAGGTCAATTTTTACAACAAAAGCAAATTTTTGCCACCGTCACGCGATTTTTTCTTTTGGTTGCTCTTGCTGGGTGCAGCACTGTAACTACCAACCAGTATGAAGCAACAGCACGGACTACTTTCACTTGGAAAGTTCACTACTTTACCAATCCCAGCCGCAATCAACAGCGAATAGAAACTTTTGGCTCTACTTCTTTGCTCAATCGCAATGGCGAGAAACCAGAAGGAGCGGTTATTGGCCCTGATGAGCGGGAACTTTGGTGGGCTGCTCTCCCGCCACAACCGACGCTGGATGAAATTGAACAGCGACAACAACCAGGCGAACAGACAAGTACACCTGGTCTGTTGCGAGATGTGGACTACCAGATTACCTATCGCTCTGGCAACCAGACGGTGACGTTGCCGACGAATTACGATGTTTATCGGGAGGTTGTGAAGGCCTATCCTTCCCAGACACCTTTAGAGCTGACTTTGGGAATCAACGATGCTTCAGTGGAAAAAGCTGAACCCAAGTTTGAAAATTAAAAGTGAAGCATCCCCCATATACGCCATGTGCAACTTTATAGCGCGATACTCCCAACCCAAAGGCAAATTAGGGAGCTAAAAAAAAGTTGCACATTCGGTCAATTTTTAATTTTTAATTTTCTAGCAGAGCTTTTCACAGTGATGGGTATCTTTAACGGCTGACTGGCTTTAGTTAGCTGCTGTGATTCCAGCTCTTGCAGACCATCGAGAATTGCGTCGCGGATGACAGCTTCCGGCTCTCGACTCAGCATCAGGCGAAAATATTCGGAGATGGTACGTTTGCGATCGCGTTCCAACCGAGCATCTGTTACTAAAGCGCTCAGTTGACGAACTGCAAGCAAACGCTTCAGGGGGTCAACCTGTGTTAGTTCCGTTAACAGATGGTTCAGATTACCTTCGTCGCGATTCACTTGACGACTAATAATTTGCCACACCAACAAAATGAGGGTGAACAGGGTGCCTAAGCCTTGTAGAATCGCACCAGTTGCAATCCAGGGGCTATCTGAGTCTACCCAGATGGAAGCAGCCATGTAGGTGCTGAAGCTGGCAAGTCCGCCGCTACCAACTGCCAGAGTTAATTGACGATTGGAGCCGCTAAAAAACCTTTGTAGACTTGACCAGTGTACTTGCCAGTCCCATTCCTGCATCAAGTAAACCAGCAACATTACCAACACACCAGCGCAGGTAGCCAGCAGAAGCTTCCAGTTCCAGAAAAGCATTGCCAACATAAATGCGATCGCCAGCAGCCAGCCTCCTTGCGACAACCTTGCTTGAGGAAACCGCTGGAAAAGTGCCAACTTTGATGGTTTGTGCGACGAGCTTTCAATGAGGTTAGCGATTTGCTGCCGCCATTTAGACGCCTGTGCCACGGAGATTTCCTGCTTAAGTCAGATAGATTATATCTAACCTACTGGCTCTCTCGATAAGTTTTTTCTCAGTGGAAGGTTCAAACGTGGGAACGCTAACTTATTTTCTTAGAAGCCAAAGCTTAAGTCATCGACGGTTAGCTGACCGTCAAAGGCGTAGAAACTAATCCGACTGATATCTGGTACGTTTACGCTCAGAAGCGTGTTGGGAGGGATTGGGGAGTCAGTTCCGGCGAGATTTGGCCCAGGTATCTCGGTGCGGGCGAGCAGTTTATCTTGGGCGTCAAAGGCAGATAAAATAGTTCGCTGGGAACTGGTGGTAAAGCCACTGACAAAACGTACTGGATACTCGAAAAACACTTCTATCAAGCCGTTTTTCGGCGCACCCATGAGGACTGTGGTGCCAGAGTGAACGGGAAAGGCAGGGTTTGAGGGTTGGAGAGCGATCGCGTTTCTAAAGGTGACTCCCCATTGTTGAAACTGACGTTCCACTACTTCAAAGCATGTCAAATCTTCCATGTTGAGGCGAACGCAGGTAGGTTTCTTTACCGGAAAGCCGAAATCAGACTCTAACGGCTTTGCGCCAGCAGCAGCGACAACGGTAGCAGCGTTGAGAAAATCCGCTGTCGCTGATGCTTCAAACTCGCCCACTTCATCACACACAGGACTGTATTGCTTTGCCATAACACTATGTAAACGCCCTTTTTCAACAACCGGATCGCCTTTAACTGCATCTAGCACTGGACACTGGACGATGATTTCTTTCTGGCTTTTCAATGGAAGCGACGACCTTAAACTACCAACTGTCCTTGTGTTCATCCAGCCTCCTTGACTCCCAAAGCATTTTTTATATTGCCATCCCAATTAATGCTTCTTTGGCCAGTCGAAAGATTCCGCACTTTAAACTGTCTGATCCGGAAATGATGGCAAATGTTCCATTCCTCAACGTTTGCTGATGGCTGCTCGTTTAAGCGTAGCTGGGATTTTACTTAAGTACGGAAAAATGGGGTGATGGGTTTTACCCCCTACCGTTAAAATTATCTCTGATTTTTTCCGGTTTCGCATCCGTTATCTAGCTGATGTCTCCGAACTCCCACAAATGTCAAACCAACGCGCTATTAATTTTTTTACCCAATATGGCTATTTTTCGGGTGAGAGAACCACTTACCAAATCTTTAAACAGACGAGGTTTGGTTTTAAAGTTTCTTGGCATTTCTATCGGCTGTGTGGATCGGGGAAGTTCTTCATGACTAATCACCATTCCAGAGCCAGAGGTTTTGGTAGACCTAAATCGGCGATGATGGCAGTAGATAGGAGGTTTGTCCCATGATTCAGCCACCAGGATTTGAACAGCACTCAGTTGTCACCTCGTTGGGAAGAATGGTGTACTACACTAACGAGGGGGAACCGTGGCGGTCAACATCTGCCACCAGCTTGAAAGAGTTGCCCACATTGGTTTTCCTGCATGGCTTTGGTGGGGGGTCGTCCGCTTATGAGTGGTCGAAAGTCTACCCAGCTTTTGCGACTGAGTATCGAGTTTTAGCACCAGACTTAATTGGGTGGGGTAGATCCGATCATCCAGCCCGGAATTACCAAATAGATGACTACATCAACACGATTATCGAGTTTCTGGAGCTGACTTGTAATAGCGCAACGCCTGTAATTGCGTCTTCGCTCTCCGCTGCCTTTACAATTAGAGCTGCGATCGCTCGTCCCGATTTATTTAAGTCCCTGATTTTGACGACAGCCGCTGGTTTGTCTGACTTTGGCGAAAATTACACGCGCAGTTTCTTTGCCCAATTGGTCAGCACACCGATTCTAGATAGATTAATTTACAGCACTGGCGTTGCTACCAGCGGCGGTATCCGCAGTTTCTTAGAACAACGCCAATTTGCTCAGAGCGATCGCGTTTACGAAGAAATTGTCAACGCCTATCTGGAATCTGCCCTGGAACCAAATGCTGAATATGCAGCGCTTTCTTTTGTGCGGGGGGATTTGTGCTTCGATCTTTCACTGTACATTGGGCAGCTAAACGTGCCTACTGCCATCATGTGGGGCGAAAAATCTCAGTTTACAGGCCCTGATATTGGCAGGCGGCTTGCAGCTTTGAATCCGCAAGCCATCAAGGTTTTTCAACCTCTGGATGATGTGGGACTGACACCCCAGTTAGAAATGCCTGCGGTGACAATTGGCTTAATCCGGCGATTTTTGAAGTTGCTTAATGGCTAATGGAATCATGGCTAATGGTCAAGAACGCAATTAGCCATGATTCCCTTCTTTTAGCCTTTCTACCGGATATCAATCACAGTGACGTTAAAGTTGTAATCTGAACCGTCGAGTTCTAGGGGCATGCCAATTTTGACTTTAGTGCCGCCTATGACTAGACCATCTTTAGTAACTTGCCCTTTTGTAGCAAAATTCATTAGCATATCGGTGCTGAAAGAATCTTGTCTGGGATCGGCTAAGGCTTTGACAGAACCATCTGGTTGCGGCACAACCACTGTTCGTGGTAGGAGTTTGACGGATTTAACCTCCATCTGTCCGGCAGGTTGATTGCGGATGATAATATTTACTTTTTTGTCTTTCTCAAACTGTTCGATTAATCCTTGCGGGTCTAGGACGTTCAAACCCCGAACAATGGCATCTACTTCTACTTGTTTTGTGGTAACGCCGACTTGAGCAACCGAACCGGAGGTGCCGGGGAAGAAAAAGATCCCGACAATAACTGAGAGAATCACTAAGGCAGCAGCAACATCTAAAATGCTTACCTTGCCGAATAAGCGACCTTGAGAATCCAAAATCTTCATGCAGAAATGTCCTGGCTCTAGCTAAAAGACTGGTGGAAATAACATCTAACTCTATAGATCGCAAGCTAGATGAGTCACGATCCGGTAGTCTTTTGTCAGAGTAACATGAGTGCCGTCAGGAAGTGGCGTGGCTGACTGGATAACTAAATCTGCTGAAAAAAAGAGGATTATTTAGTCTACTACGCGCAACCATCCATTTTTTAGCTTGTCAAGGACTCGATTTACTTGAGCTTGCTCTTCGGCGTTTAAGGCTGTTTTCGATAACAGTGTGGACATCAGCCGCCGTTGGTCAGCGCGAGTGATTGTGCGAGTGATTAATAAATGCTCAACTAATTGACCAATACTTACCGATGTTAAATGCTCTTGAGCTTGCATATATTAAACGTGAGGATATAGATACTATCTAAATTTTCTGTGAGGCTGCCTGGTACTTCATCGGCATAATCGCTTAATTTGCTTTTCGGAAAAATGCTTGTCTACGCAATATTACCTAGGAATCTGGCAAGGCTTAAGCGATCGCATTTTGATGGTGTTGAGTTAACGGCAGGATAAAGGATAAATCCAATGATTATATTTATTGTTAGGACTTAACGCTCTTATATTGGCTATTTAGGCAAAAAATCTCTTGTTTTAAACAAAAGTTGGAAAACTATCTGCCAGGGGAATCCTAGAAAGGCAACCAAGACTTGCTGCTTTGCGTCTTGGATTCCAGAGTCTTTGATTGCAGTTGTTTGAAGTATTCTTGCGCGTATTGGCTATGAAGTTGAATCCGTTATCATTTTTTTATCGTCGGGCAAATCGCCGCTGGTTATACCCGTTGCTGTCAGCGGTGATGGCGCTGTTTATTTGGGTAGGTTTGCCGCAACCAGGGCAAGCGATACCCTGGTTAGACCTGATTTTGCGCGGCGTTCAGGTGATTCAGATGTCGAATGTTTCTGATAGACAGGAAGTTCAGATTGGTCGGGCAATTAATGAACAACTGGTGACTAGAGAAATTCGGCTGTATCGTAATCCGCAAATAACCCGCTATGTTAATGAGATTGGTCAGCGGCTGGCTAGTAGTAGCGATCGCCCGGATATTCCTTATACTTTTCAGGTAGTTAACGATAAAAGCGTTAATGCTTTTGCTACGATGGGCGGCTTTGTCTACATCCATACTGGCTTGCTAAAGGCGGCAGATAATGAAGCTCAGCTGGCAAGTGTCTTAGCTCACGAAATCGGTCATATTGCTTCCCGTCATGCGTTGGAGCAAATGCGTCAAAGTGCGATCGCTCGCGGTGTCGCGGCTGCTGCTGGGTTAGACCAGAATTTGGCGGTGCAAATTGGTGTGGATCTAGCTCTGCGCCGTCCGAACAGTCGCCAAGATGAATTTGAGGCGGATCAAAAGGGTCTGGAAATGTTAACAAATGCAGGCTATGCCCCCGCAGGGATGGTGGGTTTTATGGAAAAACTACTCCGAGGCGGCTCGGTGCCTAGTTTCTTGAGTACCCATCCGGGGACACAGGACAGAATTAAAGCCTTGGAACGTGCCATCGACCCGGCGACTGCCAATGTGGGCGAGGGGCTGGATGAGTTGGCTTATAAGAGGAACATCCGCGTCCTCCCCTAAAAGACAAACTCTTTAAAAAGGCAATCCTTTCATAGGATTGCCTTTTTGCCTTATGGTCTTAGCATATGGCGACGCATTCTACCCACCTGTGATGGATCGATTCGCGTTACAGCTTCTGATAGCGAGAGTTTGCGAACGCGACCGCGCAAGACGTTGACTTGATATACAAGGTTGTTGGTGATGTCCAAGCCTGTCAACCAGCCGCTTTTTTGGTGGTAGGCACCAGTATCAATGTCTAGCCAGCCATTTCCTTGGGCTAATTTCCCTGGTGTCACCCCAGGCAAGGTGAAGGTGATGGTGTGACCTGTGATGATCAGTTTATCAGGGAAGTATGGTTTGGCTATACTGTGGAATTCTTCCCGAATCCAACAAAATTCTTCAGCGCTTTGCTTTTCGAGGGGGATTTGCGGATGAATGCCTGCGTGAACTAACCAGATATCGCCTAAGTCTAGGTGTGTTGGCAAGCTTCGCATCCAGTCTATATCTCCTTGGGGAATGCCAGCTTCGCCATAACTGTTGACGGTGGCGTGTCCGCCACTATAAAGCCATCCTTGCAGGGCTGGGCCATATACTTCTCCATCGCCCAATACGTCTATTAACATTTGCTCGTGGTTTCCCAAGAGGCAGTGGTAGGAACTTTGCCTGACAAATTTCACAACCTGAGCGCTCTGAGTCCCCCGATCTATTAAGTCCCCCAGAAAATAAACTGAATCTTCATCAGAAGGCGCGATCGCTTCTAATAATCTCATTAGGCCGTCGTAGTGGCCATGCACATCACCTATCACAATGCGACGGTGGGTCATTTTGCTTTTCCTAACTTCCGATTTCTCACAACACTGGATAGTGCCGACTATTATTAAGGTGATGCACAGCCTGAAGTAGGGAATGCCTGCCTAAAAATTAAAAATCAAAAAAGACACATTTTAATTTATAATGTATGATTCTCAATTCTTTTAAATGGCGGTACTTCCCAGATTGTAAGTATGGTAGACTACAGTTCAATCATATCTTGCCTAGCCTTAGTAGCATATTTAAGGGTTTGGCATATCCCTTGCGGATGAACAAATATGTCTGATTTGCCCACTGGGGACAAAATTCAGACTAAAATCCTCTGGCTTTTGCTTGAATGTTAGAAATTTCCAAGAATTCTGAGCTTAGCGCCTCTTCAGTAACGCCGCCAACGATCGTCGCTTTGAAGCAACCAACCAGTCAGGCTTGGGTGAAGATGGCGATCGCTAACTTAGACACGATCCTGTTAGACCATTCCCACTGCGAACGAAAAGCTGCTGGCGTAGCTTTGAATTTGATGTTTCGCTACCCTTCTAATACTCAGCTGGTGCGGATGTTGACAGCGATCGCTCGTGAAGAACTGGAACACTTTGAGCAAGTCAATCAGTGGCTAGAACGCCGCCACATCCCTCTGGGACATCTTTCGGCTCCTCCCTATGGTGCTGGAATGAAGGCGCAAATTCGTCCCCAGGAACCTCAGCGATTGTTGGATTCTTTGCTTGTTTCTGGTTTAATTGAGGCTCGCTCTCACGAACGGCTGGGATTACTGGCTAATCACTCTCCAGATCCCGATCTAGCCAAGTTTTATCGCAGTTTGATGGCATCTGAGGCGCGTCATTATGGCGTTTATTGGGTGCTGGCTAATACTTACTTTGAGCGTGATGTTGTTAAAGAGCGGCTGGAAGAATTAGCTATTGCCGAAAGTGAGTTGTTAGAAACTCTGCACCCAGAACCGAGAATTCATAGTTAAGAACCTGACATTAGTAACCCCTTTTTGCCGACAAAGAGGGGTTACTATAGCAATTCAAGGGTTGGGTGCGATACATCTGTTGGGACATGGCATTGCCATGTCCCAACCTTGGTAGTGGGAACGTCAGAACCGTGATATATTCCACCCATCTGAGAAACGCTATAATGCTTCACAACTTATTTCGTATAAGTATATTTAAAATAAATAATATTAGCTTATATTTCCATTATTAAGAATAAACTATCAGAGAGGGGGGCATTGCAAAAACCTGACTTATTTGATAATTTTTTGTAGTTCCAATGGTTGAAAACGGGCATGAAAATACAATATAGTAATTTTTTAATTCGGAGTTGGGAAGAAAGCGATCGCGCAGCCGCATCTGATGTTATCCATTCAGTATTAACTGAGTATGGCTTGCCTTGGGAGCCAGAGGGAGCAGACAGGGATGTGCTGGAGGTAGAAAAATTTTATTTCGATGCTGGGGGCGAATTTTGGGTAGTGGAAAGACTTGGGCGTGTAGTCGGAACTGGTGCTTATTATCCGGTACATCGGGGAGAAAAAGCGGTAGAAATACGCAAAATGTATTTGTTGCCAGAGGTGCGAGGGCAAGGGTTAGGGAAGTATTTGTTGCATCAGCTGGAGAAAGCGATCGCATCCCTTGGTTTTCAAGAAATTAGGGTAGAAACTGCCAGCGTTCTCCAACAGGCAGTTAAACTTTATGAAAATAGCGGTTACAAAGAAGCCGAGGGGGTGGAGACAACTAGATGCGATCGCGTCTATGTCAAATTATTAGATTTAATTCCAGGCAAATAAAGGTAACTTAGTTTTCCGATGATAATGAGTAATGAATATATTTGTCACAAGTTATGTTTAATTACGTCGGCTATTTATAGATTATTTTTTATAAATTTATTTGCTAATAGAATCGTCCCCAGCAACGCTACGGGAACATCCCGTTTTTGCCAATATAACCCACAGGCTAGAAGCCTCGATGCTCGAACAACAAAGCCTGCCAACGCAAAGGCTTGATATTACTAGCTTGCGTTGGCAGGCTTTGTTTGTTTAGACGCGACTTTAGTCGTCGGACTTATAGACTGCTGAAGCTGCACTTTATCAGGCGAAACCAGCAGGACGGAGTCAAATTAAAAATGGGGCATTCTTCATTTTTAATTCTTTTTAACGACTCAGGGCGCGGATGAATCGTTGTAAATTGGTAAACAATCCAGATTTTTTTGGTGCTGGGGTGTCGCTGGTGCTAGTGCTGGTGCCTGTAGCCTGAGCGATAATTTGATCGAGTTCTTCCCCGACTGGTCTTTCGGAGACTTCAGCAATCAGCTTGTAATCGTCGCTAGTTTCCAGCCAGACTTGCCAAGATTCAGGATAGCAGCGAAGTATGGCAGCACCTTCTAGAGATCGCAGGTAGTAGCAAGACTCCAGGGAGATCAGGAAGCGATCGCGCAATTGTCGCGCTGCATAGCCAATCCCCACGATAGAGGGATCTTCTAAGCGGGGGTTGAGCATGACAACGGGACGATCTCCGGCATATTCGCATAGCTTCTCGACTTGCAGGACTTCTACCGAGGAAGGCTCAACCAACAATATAATCTTGTCTTCTGGCTGAATTTTATCTTCTAGGGAGCTTTTGCTGGTGCCAATATCTTGTATTTTAAAAGGCACCTCTGGCCAGTCGCGACGAGCCAGAGCAGCTGCACCAGCGTCAGGGAAGAAAACTTTTAGCCCAGAACCTATGTCTTCAAAAACTGGGATAAATTGCCAAGCTACAGGCATAATTTTGAGTTCTGGGAAGACTAACTCAACTTTTAGCCTGGTGTAACCATTTGCGATCGCGGCTTTGGTAGCTTCGCGGGATTGGGCGATCGCTTCTTCTAGAGTTTTGGGAAGTTCTGCCATCTGGAAAAATTTTGATTGTAGGGGCGGGTTTTACCAAATTATCTGTTATCTCACAAATATGTTTAATAAACTCGCCCGTGGGTGAGTTGTCAGCATTCAAAATTCTAAACTTAAAACCTTCTGTGACTGAAACTTAATAGCTGGTGGGATCAATCTTTCCAAAACTTGCTTTAGCACCATCGCCGCCCAGTCTACATCAGCTTCGGTGGTATCGCGTCCCAGAGTGAGTCGAATTCCTCCCAAAGCAGCTGCATCGCTGTAGCCCATTGCCAGCAGCACGGGGCTAGGGCTGAGTTTACCGCTGTTACAGGCTGCGCCAGCACTGATGGCAATTCCAGCGAGGTTCATCTGGCGCACGAGGGTCTTTCCGGTGATTCCTCCAGTGACGGTGAAGCTGACGTGATGGGGTAGGCGATGCAGTCTGTCGCCAGTGGGGATGAGGTGGGGGCTGTCAGATAAGAGGGAGAAGAGGCGATCGCGTAATTTTACCAATCTTGATGTTTCCGTTGCCAATTCTTGTGCTGCCAGTTCTGCTGCCACACCGAAACCAGCAATAATTGGTACAGCCTGCGTCCCGGAACGCAACTTTAATTCTTGTCCGCCACCGCACAACAAGGGTACTAACTCCACACCAGGACGCACATAAAGCGCCCCAACACCTTGAGGGCCATAAATTTTATGGCTGGAGAGAGATAGCATATCCACGGGTAGCTGCTGTACATCTATGGGCAAACGTCCAGCCACCTGCACAGCATCGGTGTGGAACAGAACGCCTTGGGAACGGGCAATTTGCGAAAGTTCCGCAATCGGTTGTAGCGTACCAACTTCGCTTTGACCGTAAATTAGCGAAACCAAGACTGTATTGGGTTGTAGCGCTAACTCTAAATCTCTGGGATTCACTCTGCCTTTGGTATCCACTGGCAAGCGCGTCACCTCCCAACCCCATAATTCCAGTAACCGCGCTGGTTCTGCCACAGCTGAATGCTCAATGCTGGAGATAATCATATGCTGAGGCAATCTATAGCTGCGGGCAACCCCCATAATTGCCAAATTGTCTGCCTCAGTGCCGCCAGAGGTGAAGATAATCGACTCTGAGGAAGGTGCGTTAATTAATCCCGCAACCTGCATTCTTGCTTGTTCCAGTTCGGTTGCTGCCCGTTGTCCCCACTCGTGCAAGCTAGAAGGATTCCCCCAATGTTGGGAAAGGGCTTGCTGCATGGTTGCGATCGCCTCCGGGCGAGTGGGCGTGGTGGCACTATAATCCAGGTAAACTTGCATGGTTGCTCAAGCGACAGGCTTCCTACACTTTCAGCATATAGCGCCAAAAGCCTGAACAACGAACAGTTAACCAGACTCTATCCGCCCGGTTTGCAGACGTTATATTCTTCGTGGGACATAACTTCTTCCGGTACCAGTCTGCTACCGCAGTCGCGGCAAATCATCCGGTAGTCGCGGCTTAAGGGAATACTGATGATCGTGCGGTTGTGGCGCAGCCGCTTTCCCTTAAATTCTGTATAGTTCCGGGTATTCTCCAATCTAGCAATGATGGTACGCGCCTTTACCACCAAATGAGCTGGAAGGTGTCTTAAATCAATGGGGTCATCGGCGAAGGTTTCCTCCCACTGCTGTTTTTCCTGTTTTTTTTGAACCCAAGTGGCGCGTTCAGAGGCGCACCGATGGCAGATTTGCCCATAGCCCTTGTGACCGCACGGAAAAGTCTTTTTTCTTGTTGGCATAAAAAAATAGTGGCGTGGCTTTTGGCACCCCACCCCCACAATGCTGCTACCCTGTGGAAACTCTCCGCCGTGAAGGCGGTTGGACAAAATATAAATTTTATCCGCTTGCAGTTTATGTTAATGCAAGAAGGGCGAGTTTCTGAGAACGGTCTTCGTTTTTTGGGTCAAAAAGTTATGAAACCTTTGAATACGTGAGTTTATTGTGTGGGTGGATGAGCGAAAATTATGTTTTCACGACCTAATAAAACTGCGGCTTGTTAGCCAGCATCTCACCGTGAATCTTTTTTCCCTGACTAAAATCCGTTTGGGGTATGTATTCCTCATAGCGCTGACTCTCGCCGCTTGTGGGCGGGTGCAGTCGCAAAATCCCATCCTTAAGCCCCTGCCTCAAGATCCGTTTGTTCAGGTATACTTCAACCACGCGGCTACATCAGAATACATTGAGCCTTACCGACTGCAAAAACGACCGGGAGATGACTTAGAGCATCATATTGTGGATGCGATCGCTTCTGCTAAATCCACAGTCGATGTAGCTGTACAGGAGTTGCGCTTACCTAAAATTGCAGCGGCGTTGGTGGAACGCAAGCAGGCGGGGGTGAAAGTGCGGGTGATTTTGGAAAATATCTACAGTCGCCCTTTGAGTAGTTTTACCGCTGCTGAGGTAGCGAAACTACCGCCAAGAGAACGCCAACGTTATAACGAATTTCGCCAGCTAGTAGACCGAAACGCCGATAATCAACTCACGAGTGCGGAAATTAATCAAGGAGATGCTTTGGTAGTTTTACGCAACGCTGGTATTCCCATAATTGATGATACTGCTGACGGTTCCAAAGGCAGCAGCCTGATGCACCACAAGTTTGTCATCGTTGATGGCACAAATGTAATTGTTACTTCAGCAAATTTCACTTCTAGCGACATTCATGGAGATTTTTCCGCACCTAGCAGTTTGGGAAATGCTAATAACTTACTAAAGATTGATAGTCCTGAAGTGGCATCCATTTTTACCCAAGAGTTTAACTTAATGTGGGGAGATGGGCCAGGAGGCAAACCTGATAGTAAGTTTGGTGTCAAAAAGACGTTTCGACCACCGCAACAAGTCAACCTTTTAGATACTACTGTCACCGTCCAGTTTTCTCCAACCTCCACTACACAAGCTTGGACTCAAAGTAGTAATGGCTTGATTGGCAAAACCTTAAATACATCTGCCCAATCTGTTGATATGGCCTTGTTTGTTTTTTCAGATCAGCGTCTGGTTAATATTTTGGAAGCCGACCATCAAAAAGGCGTGCAGATCCGCGCTTTAATTGACCCAGATTTTATCTATCGTCCCTACAGCGAAGCTTTAGATATGATGGGGGTTGCTTTAAGTAATTCTTGCAAGTACGAAGCCGAGAACCGCCCTTGGCAAGAGCCGATTAAAACTGTTGGCGTACCACTGCTACCAAAGGGAGATTTATTGCATCATAAATTCGGGGTTGTGGATAGAAAAGCTGTAATTACAGGTTCTCACAATTGGTCAGATGCTGCCAATACTGGCAATGATGAGACGGTTTTGGTAATTGAAAGTCAGACGGTTGCTGCTCATTACAATCGCGAATTTGAGCGTCTTTATGCTAATGCACAGCTGGGTGTTCCTGATGGGATTTTACAAAAAATCCAGGCTCAGGAAAAACAATGTCGTCCGGTAAAAAATACTTCAGGAGCGCAACCCATTGTAACTCCTTCTCCCCTCTCCCAGAACGCGAGAGGAGTTGGAGGTGAGGGAAAGACTGGAATGATTCCAGCTTCTAAACTATCTGAAAAAAGCGAAAATCAAACTAATCAAAAAGTTAATCTCAACACGGCAAGTAAAGAAGAAATAGAGGCTTTGCCGGGTGTTGGGCCAAGGCTAGCTGGGCGCATTATTGAGGCGCGTCAACAGAAACCTTTTACTTCGTTACAAGATTTGGATCGAGTGCCAGGAGTTGGCCCAAGTTTGTTGGAAAAATTACGCGATCGCGTGACTTGGTAAGTAGGGATTTGAGGGGATGTTAGTTCCGAGTCCTGAAGAAGAGGCGGCTAAACAACAACGAGCTGAACGTTTAGCTGAACAATTACGTGCAATACGAACACATGAATGAGACTACAGTGCTATTTCGTCCGGTTGGACAAAAAGAGTGGGATTTGATCGCAGAAAGTGGCTACACTGCGTTTCCGCCTCGGCTTCCCTATCAACCAATCTTTTATCCGGTACTAACGGAGGCGTATGCTGTGCAAATTGCCAGAGATTGGAACACAAAAGACGCAGCTTCTGGCTATGTTGGCTATGTCACCAAATTCGGCGTGAAAACGGAATTTATGGCGCGGTACGAGGTGCAGACTGTAGGGAGTTCTCGGCATCAGGAGTATTGGATACCGGCTGAGGATTTGCCCCAGTTCAACTAAAACCGCATTCCTCCCCCGCCATAAAACGAGCGTAGCAATGTTTTTGGCGGCGGGAGGAATGCGGGTGAGACAGGAAGCTCCTCCCCATTGCCGATTTCGACCAACGGGAGGACAGGCGACGGGGTGTGCGACGAACGAACAAATACTATATCTGTACTTTCTATTATCACTTTCACGCGATACGATAAGACTACTATCTCGTGAAGAAAATGCAAGTTATTACTGCCAAGCTAAAATTAAACCCCACAGTAGAGCAAAAAGACGCTCTGCGTGAGGTTTCTTTAGCTTATCGGGACGCTTTGAATTACGCTTCACAAGTAGCTTTCGATAACGATAAGACCAGCAATGGTAATAAGTTACAGA
>NZ_JACJOK010000079.1:0-14012 GCF_014695505.1 Trichocoleus sp. FACHB-90 | reverse complement strand
TCTGCTTGGAACACCAACATGAAGTTGAAGGTTCCGGAGATGCCTAAAGGCATACCGTCAGAGAACGAACCTTGTCCGATTGGGTAGATCAAGAATACTGCGGTTGCTGCTGCCACTGGTGCAGAGTAAGCGACGCAGATCCAAGGACGCATACCTAGACGGTAGGACAGTTCCCACTCACGACCCATGTAGCAGAATACGCCAATCAGGAAGTGGAAGATTACCAACTGGTAAGGGCCGCCGTTGTACAGCCACTCGTCGAGGGATGCTGCTTCCCAAATTGGGTAGAAGTGCAAGCCGATGGCGTTGGAAGAAGGAACAACTGCACCAGAGATGATGTTGTTTCCGTACATCAGAGAACCTGCAACTGGTTCGCGGATACCGTCGATGTCCACTGGGGGAGCGGCGATAAAGGCAATGATGAAGCAGATGGTTGCGGATAGCAGGGTGGGGATCATCAGAACGCCGAACCAGCCTACATAAAGGCGGTTGTCGGTCGATGTAACCCATTCGCAGAAGCGCTGCCATACGTTGGCGCTTTCGCGACGTTGGATGGTTGTGGTCATTGGTTTATGATTGCGTGATTTAGTTTTGAAGGTTCGTATGAATGAGGCAGGTTTAATCTTGCCTATGTACTTAATAATATTTACATTCCTTAGTATTTGTCCAGTTTTTTTTGTTAAGTATTATAAATAGGTAACGTCAGGTTTACTTATGTGTGGCAGAGCGATCGCTCGTTATGGTAGGACGTGAAGCGACGGCACATTAACCGATAGAGGGCGCGATCTCGCCCTCTATCTTCTAGAAATCGAAATAAATGTAAGGTAGACCGCCTTGGGGCGCAAATACCCAGACCACATAGAGACACAGTGGCACCAGCAGCAGCTTCACAGGCCAATTCAGCTGTAACTTTAGACCCCGGTGTACTGTATATACGAAGAACATCAATGCCACCAGAATCCAAAGCAAAAAAGTCAATTGGGATTGATCCAAACCAATTGCCTCGCCGTAGACCTTAGCGGCAAACTGGGCATCAGCTGGATGACCCCAGAGACGTTGAATTACCAAACCCGATTGTTTCAGATTCGGCAGTCGGAAAAAAACCCAAGACACGAACACCATTGTCTGAGTTAACAGCCATGCAACAACTAGACCAGGAAAGCTTTGCCACCACTTCCTCGCTTTCTCAGACCGATGGGAGTGGTCTTCTGTGAGTCGGTGAACAACCAGGCCGATACCATGAATTGCGCCCCAAACGACATATCCCCAGGCGGCACCATGCCAAATCCCGGCAATCAGCATCACAATTAGTAAGTTGAGGCAGGTGCGTCTCAGTCCCTGCCGCGAACCGCCCAAGGGAAAATAAAGGTAATTCCGCAACCAATCGCCGAGAGTAATGTGCCAGCGCCGCCAAAATTCGGCAATGCTGGTACTGAAGTAGGGAAAGTCAAAATTCTCTGGTAGATGAAATCCCAACAGAATTGCACTGCCACGAGCAATGTCTACATACCCACTAAAATCTAAATAAAGTTGCAGTCCGTAGGCAGCGATCGCTAACCACAAATCCCCGCTGCCAGCCCGTTCTAAGTTGCCAAAACACAAATCAACAAAAATTCCCAATCTGTCTGCAATGAGTGCTTTTTGTACTGCACCGCAGGCAATCAGCCAGAGTCCTTCTGTAATCTGGTTTAGTGTAGGAAATTGTAGCGTTTTCAGCTGAGCTGAGAATTGATGATAACGAGTAATTGGCCCAGCAATCAACTTGGGGAAAAATAATTTGTAAGCGGCAAAATTCAGAAACCGCTCTTGTGCTGGCGCACCGCGATACACATCAATTAAGTAAGCAATGCACTCAAAAGAGAAGAAACTCAAGCCTAAGGGTGCTATTAAGTTAGTGCTGACCCAACTAGCAGTATTTGCCGCAACTGGTAGCGGGGTTCCAGTCAATTGCCCGTAAAAACCTGCTACCGAATTTAATAAAAAAGGTATGTACTTGAAGCTCAAGAGCAACAAAACATTTAGTACAATCCCTAGCCATAAAAGCTTCAGTCGCTGCCGATTCCAAAAAGCTTGATCGAACTGCCAATCTTCATTAGGGTCTGTAGCGTAAAGTCCTAATGCTGTATTTTCTCCAATTGCCTTTCCCAGACGGAAGTTAATTAGAGTAATAACCAAAAGCAGGGGAACGTAAGCGACTTGTGGCGATGCTAAAAGTTGCAGCCAGGTTTGCTCTTTTACTAACGTCGGGGCTTGCAGTGAGGTATAGAAAACCAAACTGACAATTAGCAGCGCCCACATCTGCGACTTTTGCTGCTGTAATGACCAATAAATCCCCAGGACGCTGACCAGGAACAGTGCGTAAGTAAGCGAAATGAATGTCATAGTTTATTAGAAATTAAAAATTAAAAAGCAATTTCTAATTTTTAATTTTGCCTTTTTAATCTTTTTTTATCCAAGGAATCATTGGGTCTTGAGCAAGCTGATTCGAGACTTCATAGGCACCGTAGCGGTTGAGGTGGCTGGGGTCAGAAAAGTAGTCATGTTTGGTGGGATAAAGCTGACTTAAGTCTCTGAAAATCAGCCCTTTTTGTAGGGAAAGCGATCGCATATATTGCTGAAATGCTTGCTCATGTTCTGTGCGTACTGGGTCTAAGTAATCTTGGGTGAGGGGCAGGTTGACGAAAACAATCGGAATTTGCTTATCTTGGCTAAATTTCAGCAGCTTCTCCATAGCTTCGGCTTGGGTGCCGTCCATTTTAAAGCTTTCATAGTCGCTGTCATAGCTGCCGCTGACTCTGGCATACCGCTGATAGTAAGTGGCGGGATTAAACCGAACTGAGAGGGGCAGGAAGCCATCGAAATCAATGGCGGCTTCACGGGCTTCGGCTTCTTGAGGGGTTTCGGTATCTTCCTCAACTGTTTTCGGCGTTGCTGGTTTCACCCAGGCAGCATACTGATCTCGAAGCCACGCTTTCATCTGGTCGCGCTGGGTATAACCTTGGGAAACTGTTCCCAGCTTTTCATTTAGCCAGCTATTGACTGCTTGGTAACTTTGTGATAAAGAGGCACTTGCGCCTTCTTCGGTTGCAGGCGCGATCGCAGTTTGACCCGGACGGGTAGCAGTTGAACTTTGTTTGGGGAAGGTTCCGGCGAGCAATTGCTTGAATCCTCTGGAAGCAGCGATCGCGCTGAAGGTGGTATCCACGCGACCGCTATTAAACGCCCGCGCCCCATCCGCCCAAATAATTAATTTTGGCAATTGTTCTGGTGTCAAAACTTGGCGCAGCTGAAAGTCTACAACTTGTGCAGTGGCACCGTTGATGCCAAAGTTAAACACCTTAACATCTGGATATCCTTGTGCAGCAAGAGCATCTTCGAGTGCTGTCGGGTCGATGCCCCGCATTGCCCTAGAACTACCCACAATTAAAACATCTGGAGGAACGCCCCCGCGTTGGGTCAACAACTGTTGGTAAAGAGCCAGCTTTTCGTCTAACAGACGGTTGTTAAAAGAAGGATTGGGCGATCGCGCTGCTGCCAGAATTGCCACAGATGACGCATTAGCTCTGTTTAACTTACTCACCGTGACACGACTATCACCGTCGCGAGTAAAGCCTTGGGAGTTGAATGCACGGGCATTCGCGCCGGGGGATTTTTGCAAAGACAGCTTCGGCAAAGTTGCGTCTGTTGTCTGTTGACCTTGGCCTATTTTTCTACCACTAAAAGCGGACGACTGAGCCAGCTGCGGCTTTGACTTCAGCATTTGAGTCAGAAGCCAATCTGTTTGCACCGTCAACAATAATCCCAGCACGCCCCAAACTAAGGCAACTTTGAAACCTTGGTAATAATTGTAAATTGAGGTACTGGTTTTACTCGCTCCAGCTGGTGCCAAGTCTTTTATTTCCAAGGTGGGAATAAACAACTGGGAGGCGGACAACATTTGTTGAACCAGCCTGATTAAATTCCCAGATGCGGCAGACGCAGCAGCTTTTACATCTTCTTTGGTGACATCGGGACGCAGAACTGGTTCGTCTGTGGGAGAGAGAAGTTCTCCCAGATAAGCATCGCTGGCGGCAAATTCTGGGGTAGCTTCCGGCACCAATCGCTTGCGAGCCACAAAATCAGCGCCCATCTGCCATAAGGGGGATGATTTACCAGCGCGACGGCCATAAATTCTCACTCCAGCAATTCCCGGAATCGCTAGTTGCCGAACGAACTTAGCAATCGGCGGCCCCACAACCGACTGTTGCGGACAGATCAGCGCCTCGCTCATAAAGTGCAACAAATCTTGTTTGCGACGCAGGGATAAACTAATGCCACCTGTTTCTAATCGTTCTTCCAGATCCGGATTCAGTAAGCGTTCCAATAAAAACTGAATTGCCTTCAAGTCGCCATGTTGAGCCAGCTTCAAGGTAGATTCTGTTAAGGCTGGTTGCACTGTCGCTGGTAAATTCAGCCAGTCGATCCAAATCGGCGTTTCCTGTTCTGGTACTGACGACAAGCCGTGGGTTTCGACACCATAAACTGTTGCAGCTTGGATGCCTTGCGGTGCCAAAATTTCTAATACAGGCGCGATCGCTCCCATAGCAGTTTGTTTGTCGGGTGCGGTTTCTTCGCCTGCTCCCGTCTTGCTACAAAATAAATGCAGCGTTACGTCTTTGAGAACAGCGGAAACTTGCATCCCATCAGACTGTAACGCTTGATTAAGCAAGCGGGCGATCGCTTGAATGTCTCCCCAACGCGCCCAATCTTTGAGCATTTCTTCTGGGGGGGTTAGATCGACTCGCAGCAGCCAATCGCGGGTTTTTTCTCCCCTCACCTGAGAGCAAATTACTGCATCCAGAAACCCTTCCAGCTTCAGATTCCGCAACTGTTGAGCCACTGGTTGCGCCAGCAATGACTCATCAGGGCTGTAGTCGGACTCACAAAGAATCCAAAGACGGCGGATTGGGGATTGGGGATTGGGGGCTGGGGATTGGGAGTTGGGGATTGGGGACAAGGAACCCACCTTGTCTACCTCTGTCCCCTTTTCCCGCGCCGGAAGATTCTTGATTGCTACTTTGACACCGACTCCCAGAGGAGTGAGAGTTTCGCCCAAATATCGCGCGATCGCTTCTGGTTGACCAGACCGGGCTAGACTGCGATTAGAAACTGTCAACTCATCTTCAGTCGTCGCTTGTGGCTCGTCGCTCGTCTCGACCTTACTGGCAGCAGTTGACTGATGGGGGTTAAGCTCTTGTAGAGGAATTTGCTTTACCCAGTCTGGACGATGGCAACCTAAAGCGCGACCGTAGAAGATTACCTGGTCGATGGGATCTGCTTGTGCGGGAAACCCAGATGCCTCATCCTTAACCTTGAGTGCTTGCACAAACCGACTGACAACTGTCCCCGAAGGCGGGCATTCAGAGCCTTCACAAAGAATATGCAGGTTATTTCCCCGCAGGCGAAATCGGAGGCGCACTTCCGGAAGACCGATAGCGCGGTGAACCCACTGGGCGAGGGAGGATTGACTCCCTGTATGGGCGATCTGATCGGTATCCAACATCACAAACTTGTACCCTGGACTTGCAAATGAAGACGGTAGAAATGATGAAGCATGAACAATGGCCCTAGCCCTTGTCGTTTGGGGAAGGTTACGGTAGCACTACAGTTGTATATCACCAAATCGGAAAAACTGGATTTAACCCAAAATTTTAAGGTATAATTCACACTTCACACTTCATATTTAATACTTCATACTTTCTACTTCAGCAAGTCTTAACAGCCCCGAAAGTCTAAAGGGTCTGTACAATTGCTTCTAGCGCCAATAGTCAAAGCACAAGGCAGACACTCCTTAAGCTACACACGAAAAGCATTGACAGCGCTTGAGGCGCTATTTCTCAGAAAACAGAAATGGTAAACGCACTTGCTCCATACTAATATTGCGGAGGCAATCGCTCTGATTTTCTGGGGAATAAACTAAAGATATCAGCGCCCCCACAAGGTGTTGAAAATCTCACCTTGTTAATCTTACTTTTCCCTAAAATCATCTGGAACTCATCTTTCACCCTCCCTATGCAAACTCCCACTAAAAAGGTACAGTCAAGCACAAGAGATGCAGATTCATCGGCACCATCACCGGGAATCTGGTTAAGTTTAGCCACAGTGCCAATGCTACTGGGGATTGTGGGCATCAAAGCTGCCAGCGATTTGCTATCGGCTATAGGTCAAGGCAGCGAGGAAGTATTCCGAGGCGATCGCTTGCCAGTTCTCCACTTTCCTGATTCAGAAAACCACTCACAAGTCGAAATTCTAGAGTAGACCACTGGAAGGAGGAAACTGCTTTTTCTCCTTTCCTCCTCCCCAATCCCCAGTCCCCAGTCCCCAATCCCCAATCCCCAATCCCCTATACCTTATTTCCTATTCTCCAGATAGTGTTCAGTGAAACCACTAGCTGAGACAATTACCCCTAAAATTAGTTGATTATTCTTCTTGAGCGAGAATAGACTCTATGAGTTCCCTAGTCCATTTGTCCGACCAGCAATTGACGATCGCTTCCACGTCTAACCTATTTTTGCGCCATCGCCTCAAAGTTGTTGAGGACTTGTGGGAGTCTGTTCTCCAACAAGAATGCGGTCAAGAACTGGTCGATTTGCTAAATCAACTACGTTCGATGTGTTCGCCGGAAGGGCAAGCCACAGAATCTCCAGAGTTGTCAGTTTCGCGCGTGATTGAAAAGCTGGACTTAAACGAAGCCATCAGAGCTTCACGCGCCTTTGCCCTATACTTCCAGCTGATTAACATTGTTGAACAGCACTACGAACAGCGCGATCAACAACTCTCCCGCCGTGCTACTTACAGCTACCCAGCTGGAGGAATAGCGCCGCGTAAAACGCTTAGCCCGCAAGGAGATGGGGACTCAGCAATTTTGTCCAGTGCGGCAATGGAGAAGGAAGCGCAAAACGGCGGACTCGGCGCAGATATGCTGGAAAAAAACTGGGTTCAGGAGGCAGAGGCGAAACAAAGCAAAGGCACATTCCACTGGTTGTTTCCCCACTTGCGCCAGTTGAATATGCCACCGCAGCAAATCCAGCGGCTGATTGACAATTTGGATATTCGGTTAGTATTCACTGCTCACCCTACCGAAATCGTCCGCCACACGATTCGAGGCAAACAGCAGCGCCTTGCGAAAATTTTGCAACAGCTAGATCAGGCAGAAGAAGAATTTCGAGCTTTGGGCTTGAGTTCTTCCTGGGAGGCGGAAGCCTGCGTCGAACAGCTTACGGAAGAAATTCGCCTCTGGTGGCGCACCGACGAACTGCACCAATTTAAGCCGACAGTGCTGGATGAGGTGGATTACACCCTGCACTACTTCCAAGAAGTTTTGTTTGATGCAATTCCCCAACTGTATCAGCGCCTGAAACACGCTTTGAAAGATTCTTTTAAAGGATTAACTCCTCCGACTAATAACTTCTGTAAGTTCGGTTCTTGGGTAGGGTCAGACCGGGATGGCAACCCTTCTGTAACGCCCCTAGTAACTTGGCAAACAGCTTGCTATCAGCGCGATTTGGTGTTAGAGAAATATGTCCAGTCGTTGCGACAGCTGACGAATCTATTGAGCCTGTCGTTGCACTGGAGCGATGTTTTGCCAGATTTGCTGGATTCCTTGGAGCAAGATCGGTCGCAAATGCCAGAAGTGTACGAGCAACTGGCAATTCGCTATCGGCAAGAACCTTATCGGCTGAAACTGGCATACATCCAACGACGGTTGGAAAATACCCGCGATCGCAATCGGCAAATTTCTGATGGATCAAACCTGCATGGGCAAGTTATTGGAAACCAAGACCCGACCATGTACCGTTCAGGAATAGAGTTTTTGGCAGAACTGCGGCTGATAGAGCACAACCTGAAGGAAACAGGTTTATCGTGCCGCGACCTGGAAAATTTGATTTGCCAGGTGGAAATTTATGGGTTTAAGTTGGCAGAACTGGATATGCGCCAGGAAAGCACTCGCCACTCGGACGCAATGAACGAGATTGCCGAGTACCTGCAAATTCTGCCCAAGTCCTACAATCAAATGACGGAAGCAGAGCGATCGCTCTGGTTAGCAACTGAACTGCAAACTAGGCGGCCGCTAATCCCAGCAGAACTGCCCTTTTCTGAGAAAGTTTGCGAGACAATTGAAACTTTCCGAATGCTGCGGCAATTACAGCAGGAGTTTGGCCCGCAAATTTGCCGAACTTACATCATCAGCATGAGTCGCGAAGCTAGCGACATTCTCGAAGTGCTGTTGCTGGCAAAAGAATCAGGTCTATATGACCCCGCCACAGGCTCCAGCAGCATCATGGTAGTGCCGCTGTTTGAAACGGTGGAAGACCTGAAGCGTTCGCCAACAGTCATGGCAAGCCTGTTTGAACTGCCTTTGTATCGCGCTTGCCTTGCCGGAGGCTACAACGGTTTAGAGAATGGGATGGTAACATCTCTGCAAGAAGTGATGTTGGGTTATTCCGACAGCAACAAAGATTCCGGGTTCTTGAGCAGTAATTGGGAAATTCACAAGGCTCAGAAAATTCTTCAGAAAATCTCTGAGGAATACGGTATCGCTTTACGCATCTTCCACGGACGCGGCGGCTCGGTAGGTCGTGGTGGTGGGCCAGCATACGAGGCGATATTGGCGCAACCAGGTCACAGTATCAACGGTCGGATTAAAATTACCGAACAGGGAGAAGTTCTAGCTTCTAAATACTCGTTGCCAGAGTTAGCCCTTTACAATCTGGAAGCAGTAACGACGGCTGTAATTCAGGCAAGTTTGTTGCAGACGGGGTTTGATGATATTCAGCCCTGGAATGAAATTATGGAAGAGTTGGCGACGCGATCGCGATCGCATTATCGCGCTCTGATTTACGAGCAGCCAGACTTAGTAGATTTCTTCCACCAGGTAACGCCTATCGAAGAAATCAGCCAATTGCAAATCAGCTCTCGCCCAGCCCGTCGTGGTGGTAAAAAAGATTTAGCTAGTCTGCGTGCCATTCCTTGGGTGTTTAGCTGGACGCAAAGCCGCTTCCTGCTACCGAGTTGGTACGGTGTCGGTACAGCGTTGCAAGAGTTCTTGAGCGAGGAGCCCGAGGAAAATCTGAAGCTGCTGCGCTATTTCTACTTCAAATGGCCTTTCTTCAAAATGGTCATTTCCAAGGCAGAAATGACTCTCTCGAAGGTAGACTTGCAGATTGCTCACCACTACGTGCGCGAGTTATCTCGACCGGAAGATCGCGATCGCTTTGAAGCTTTGTATGAACAAATTGCCCAAGAATTTCACCTTACTTGCGATTTAGTTCTCAGCATCACAGGCCATCAAAAGCTTTTGGATGGCGATCCAGTCCTCCAGCGTTCGGTGCAGTTACGCAACGGCACTATTGTCCCCCTAGGCTTCTTGCAAGTCTCTCTGCTCAAACGCCTGCGGCATCATGGGAAACAAGCTGCATCCGGTGTTGTTCACTCTCGTTACAGTAAAGGCGAATTGCTGCGCGGCGCGCTGTTAACTATTAACGGCATTGCCGCCGGAATGCGGAATACAGGTTGATCTAAAAGGGCTAATAGCTAAAAGGTAAAATATTGAATTTTACCTTTTAGCTATTAGCAATTAGCTATGAAGAAGCTACCTCAAAACCGAACCCTAATTTGCACATTTATAGCACTGGCATCAGGCTTTTTCGGTGCCTACGCGGGCGGACAACTTAGCTGGGCTGCCCACTCCCAACAGTGTGAAAATGGGGCGCGTCATACCTTGCCTATACCGGGCTACAAGCCAGTTTGCAAAGCTTTGGTGATGCCAGGATCGTTCATGCAAGGCAGCACGACTGGCTTGTGGACTGGGGCAATTTTAGGCGCTTTTATCGCTGGATTAGCAACTCACAAGAAAGTTGAGGAAAGTGAGTAAGCGATCGCTACTCTTGTTGACACGGATCTTCCTTGGGCGGATGCCAACCACCTTGCACCCAAAGCCGCCTAGCTGTCCGAATGGAATCATCCTCATCATACCGTTCATCATTCAGGTCAAGGCATTAGTCAGCCCAGAAATAAATTTCGGGCTGAAAGCCAAAGTTAGCTAAAGCTAACTGGCAGACATTTTCAACCCGTTTTAACGGGTTTTAGCTTTAAGCCTGAACTTTAGTTCAAGGCATTAGTCAGCCCAGAAATAAATTTCGGACTGAAAGCCAAAGTTAGCTAAAGCTAATTGTCAGACATTTTCAACCCGTTTTAACGGGTTTTAGCTTTAAGCCTAAACTTTAGTTCAAGGCATTTATGCAAGAGGTCTATTGATTGTCATGCCTGAGCGATAATTTTAGCGTTTATCAAGGTAAAAATTCTATCTAGTTCTAATATTGCAGCTAATTCGGCTACTTCTTCTGGTATCAGTAAGTCAGCCTTTTTTTTCTGCAAAAGTTCTTCCATGCGAGACTGTAGCTCATCAGTAAACTTAAAGAGATTCAGGTTATCTACTTGACTAATCTGGATACCCTTGGATACCAAGGATGAGGGGTTAACAATTAATTTAGTAGTCATAATATTTTTAGAAAGCCTTTGGTACTATTGTAATAGGTTAGCGATCGCGCTTTATTCTTCCATCATCTTCTCTCGAACCCAACTCACAATATCGGCAACTAAATTCGGCTGACTGGGAGAGAATGTTTGGACATTACAAGGCTGTTCGCTCACTACACAAATTCTCCTCGCGTTATGAAATTTGCTCAGAGATGTGAGGAAAGTTTGACTGAACCCTTGGGGTGGTTCGCCGCTTGTATCTTCGTAGAAAATTAGGAAGATTCCCTGGCATTTTAGCTGGCAATAAACCTTGAGAGCTTGCATGGTTTCCGGTTCCCCATTCTGACGTTCGGGACAGCCTTGCATCACCATTTCGGCGTAAATTTCCGAGGCGGGATTGTCTGGGTTCTCGAATTTGCTACTGTCGATACAAATGAGGTGAATGGTGTCGTTGAGGTTGGAGTTATTAGCGATCGCTGCGTTGAGGAGTTGGGGAAAATTAGCCAAGTTGAGGCGTTGCGTCGAGGGTTGGGAATCAACAACGATAATTTCTTGAATTTCTGAATGGGTGGAAGTTAGATTGTGCCATGCCTTGTAAAATGCTGGGTAGGATATATTTTGGGCGCAGTGTAGGGTGAGTTTGTAGAAATAATCACATAAATTAGAATCATTTTCAATAACTCTATCTTCCTGCCAATTTTTCATTTGTATAACTATTTCTTGAAACAAATTATCGCTATCAATTACTTGTAGTTTTTTAAAAACTTCTTGACGCAAAAAAATATGATTACTGTTTTTCATTAATTCAGTCATAGCTCTTATACCTTCCGCGCTTTCTAGGTTAATTTGCTTTACAATCCAAGCTAATAAATAGCTAATATCTTCATACGAGCTAGTGTGTATAACTTCAGTTAAAGCAGTGATAACGGTTGTGGGTTCGCAGCAAGCAATCTCTAATATTCTTATGAGGGCTAATCTACGAACAAATATATTCTGGCTAGTGCCTAAATATTCAACTTCAAGTTTAAGATTATCTGATTTTTGAATTGTAGCTGCTGTATGCGGAAGCTGGAGCTGGTTATCCCTTACCATGCTAATTAAGGCATTAATACTGTCTAATGCCCGCAGTTTATCCATTTTTAAACCATCCACATTTACTCCAAGATGTTTAAGTAAATTAAACAAAAATTTATACGGTTGAGAAGAATATTTTAGATGAGTGATAATATCTATACTAGGCATTAAGCTATTCCAACTAAGCTGAAGTTTATATTTTACTGTTTCATCTTCAATATCCTCAATTGCGGTTTCCATAATAGTGTTTAAGTTATTTCGGTACTTATAATCTAAAAACTCTTCACTTCCATCTATTGCGAGGGAATATGCTCGATGTCCATAAAAGTGTTGGCATCCGTCTTCAAACTCTAGCAATATTTTAATAAACTTATCTTTTTGGTTTTTGAATTTATTATTTACAATTCCCAACCAAAGCAAAATCACTTCTTTCCACTGCGGCTCAAATAGGCGGTAGCGCTTATATTCACCTGAATTATTTTTATCTTCAACAGGTCTATTTTTGTGTTCGCGGGGCAAGAAAAAGCCCCAATCGGAAATTGCACACGCCGCAAAATATTCCTGAAACGTCAGATGATAGAACGCATAAACATCCTCGTCAGTTTCTGCATCCTTATATACCTCATTCAGCCAACCAACATCACACGCTAACTTAAACAGAGATTTACCCATTACCTTGTAAGCAAATCTCTTCCGTAGTGGCAACTTCTTCTCAATGGCTTCTAGAGCCAACTTCCCTAATGCTTCATGTAACTCATTCTGCTTATCCAAGTCTTCGATAAGCAATGGATGTGGCTTCCACTCATAAAAATCTTCTCGAAATCGCTGATAAAGTGTCGCCTTCGTCTTCGGCAACTCCCCTTGCTTCACCACCCAGGTTTGACACAACAGCGCCAACCGCAAAGGATTTCTAATCAAATCCCGAATTCGTTCCCGCCCCGACTCCCCTAACTTCTCCCGTAACTGCTTCCCTAACTGGGGTTTCCCCGCCTTGGCAAACCACTCCCCAATAAACTCTCCCACCTGCGGATCGTCAAAATCCAGGGTGCGATAGATATCACAATTCGGCACTACCCGATCGTTCGCTTGCCAAACATTCAGCCGACAGGTTAACAGGATTTGCGCCTGCGCCACCCAGCCCCTCAGCTGATTTGCAATTCCTTGTAGGGGCGAAATTGCTCCCGTGGATGTATCCCCCCGAATTTCATCCACCCCATCCAACAGCAACCACACCTGATGAGAATTAAACAACTGCATCAACTCAGTTTCCATCTGGGCTGATACCACCATTCCTTGAAGAGACAGCGCCTCCTTCAGCCAAACCTGGAGTAAATACTCTTCCAAAGTTTTCCCATCCAAACTCCCCAGCTGAATGCAAATTGGAAACTGGGAAACATTTTCTGAATCTTTGAGATGACGAGCAATTTGCTCTAACCACGTACTTTTCCCCGCCCCCGGTTCCCCAATAATGGCAATCGTCTTGCCTTCCCCCGCCTCAATCACCTCTCGGAGAAACGCATCCGCCTCAAACCGCTTCTCAATTTCCTTCTCATTCAGCTGATATTGTGAACTCCCCTCATCTGGAGATGGGCAAAACTCCTCACTCCGTCGCGGCTGAGTTGTTGGTTTCACCAAACCCAGTGGCACATAGATACCCACCTCATGCCCCAACCCTGTACCCGTCGCCTGTCGCCGAAATTGGTAACGCCTCAGCTGTTCCGCCAGCATTTTGTGGCAGATATCGCGCCAGTCAATCGGGTTTTCTGGCTTTGCATCTGGAGGATTCGACTCTTTCGGATCGATTAACTCTGCTAGTTCTAAATTTAGGGCTGTGGCGATCGCGATCGCAGTATCACAATCAACAGATTGTCCCGCAAAAAACCGCTTAACCGTCTTTTCACTCACCGATGCTGCTTTAGCAATGTTCCAATAAGTCCAAATGCTGTCTTGATAATCGCCATGAATGCGTTTAGCAGCCTTAGCTTCTATGAGTTTCTGTTTTCCAGCCTCGTTTACCTGAACGCTGTTGCGATTGCGGATTTCAGCCATAATCAACGGTTAAGAGCAATTGCGGATATTAATAGCTTAGGCTGCTTCACGGTTTGATGAGGGTCAGAAAGGGTAAGTTAATATCTGTCCCTAAGTGTTCAGCGGTTTCTCCAGTCGATTCGCTTTCGTGGAATTGTAGGGTTCAGCAATTCCACAAATGACTACCAACCTGTTCAAATATTTACTTATAGTTGAAAACCCAGAACTTCAAGCTTTACTCTTACTTGTTCTTATCCTGTCCTCAGACTCAGTTAATCTGGCTCTACCGAACATGGTATGTAAAATAAACTGAAATTAGCTGGCAAAATGCCAAGTCAGAAAACTTCTTAATTTGAAATTGTTGAAGTTTCTAAACCCATAACCTCTTCGTT